>DATBOZ010000135.1:0-26168 GCA_036561585.1 Candidatus Eremiobacteraceae bacterium
GCCGTCGACCCCTAAGCGTGCAGCCTCAGACCCTGGGGCGTACAAAAATCGCTCACTTGAGAGAACGAGGATGCATCGCTTTTCCTTTCTTGCAGTCGCGATTATAGTGCTTTGGATGGCCGCGAGGCCGGTCGTAGCAGATCCGACCCCCCAACCAAGCGCGGCACCGAGCACTGCCCCGACTGCAGCACCAGCGGCTGCATTGGCGTATCCGTGCACGAATATCAACGCGTTCGCGACGCGACCCTCGGTGAGCACCTCTGCTTGCGCCGTTCAACCGGGGCAAATCGCCGTCGAGACCGGCTACTCCGAGACGACGACAACCGGAGCCGGAGCAAACTCTTCAGCCAATTATCCGCAGATGTTCATCCACACGGGCATCGGCCCGCGGATCGAGTTCGGCTTGACGCTCCCTTCCGACCAGATCACGAATAACGGTATCACCCGCATCACGGGCATGAGCGATCTCGGCTTCGGCGTCAAAGCGACGCTCGGCTATTCATCGCGTGCGATCTACGGCATCGGCGTCTCGATGACGATACCGACGGGCAGTGCGGCGTTCACAAACGGCGCCGACACCTACACGATGCTCCTCAACGGAAGCTACACGTTGTCAAATCAATTTTCGCTCTTCGGTACTGCAGGATTGAATTCGCTCACCGGATCTGACGCCAAAGGCAAACTCGTACGCTTCGAATCGTTCAATCCGTCCGCGGGCGCAACGTATTCGCTGCCGTCAAACTGGTTTGTCTATGTCGAAGGCGCCAGTTCCGGAAAAGTGGCGCCGAACGTTGGGAGCCGCGGGCTCATCGACTACGGCGTGCAAAAGCTCTGCGGTCGCGTCCAGTTCGACGCTTCGGCCGGCAACGCGCTGAACGTCGTGAGCGGGTCGCGCTTCCACTACATCGGCTTTGGCATGAGCGCGCTCTTCGGCAAGAATTAAAAACGCCGGCCCCTCGAGGCCGGCGTATGAACACGGTTGTCGCGTCGTCAAACTTTGGCGAGCCGGCGCGCGCCGATGTACCGAGAGGAGTAATAGTCTTCCGCGAGTTGGTCCACGCGCACGCCGTTTGAAGACGACGCGTGCACGAACTTCCCGTTGCCCAGGTAAATGCCGACATGTGAAGCCCCGAGCGCGTAGGTCTGGAAAAAGACCAGGTCGCCTGCCCGTAGATCGCGGGTCGAGACGTGCCGTCCTTCTTCGAATTGCGCGTCGGCCGTTCGCGCCAAGGAGATGCCGTTCTTCGCGAACACCGCCCAGACGAACCCCGAGCAGTCGACGCCATCGAACGACGTGCCGCCCCATACGTAGGGAACGCCAAGGTAGCGAAGCGCAGTCCCGGTGATGCGGGCGTCGAGTGCGATTGCTTTTTGCGCAAAATCAAGCGCACCGAAGCCGGGAGGCGGCGTCGCGCCGACATGGGTTGCGGCCCACACGGCTTGCGTTGCAAGTCGGTGGTCGGACCAAGAGGAGAGAGCGACGCGCACCGCATGATGCGCTGGCCGCATGCGCCGGACTGTGCCGTGCGTCGCGAGCGCGCTCGTGCTCGCGTGCGATCGGCGGATCGTCTGCTCACCGACCACGAGCAACTGACCGAGCTGCAAAATGCTATGGTCGGTCAGATGATTCAGAACTTCGATATTTGCGACGCTGCCGTGGATCCGCTCGGCGATGCGCCACAGCGAATCACCGGATTGCACGGCATAGATGATGGGCTTTTGCAGCGTCGCTGCTGCAGCGGCCGCCGGACGGCCGAACGTGACGAAGAGCGCGAAAACAAACGAGACGATCGTGAGAAGTCTGGGCAACGTATCCTCTTTCGACGCCTACGGGGTTAGCTGTCGGGTTAGCGCTGAAAGTGCGCCTCCGCGCGCTGCGCGGACTCACCCCTAGTCCCTGGGTCCCCCGCTCCGCGCCCGGCTTCGTGTCGGCCAGGTGCGGACTCGGCGATTGGCGTTCGGGCTCGAATTATGCGAGAGCCCGGCTGGTAACGATACAACTCCCCCGGCTCTCAAAGGCCGGCGAACTGTCTAATAATAGTAGCAAATGGGGTCGGCGCCTGCGGTGCCGCAGGTCACTCGCAACCGCCCTTCGGCCATATGAGCATGCGTCCTGCCGAGAGTCCACTGGTGTCCCGCAATTAGACCGGTTGGGCAGCCTGAATTCGCGCCGCTATTCCCGAGGCGAGATCACGCATCTCCGCCAGATCGTCGCCCTCGATCATGATCCGCACCAGCGGCTCAGTGCCCGAGGGGCGCACGAGGAGCCGCCCTCGGCCCGCGAGCGTCGCGGTGACGTGTGCAACAGCATCTTTGACGCTCTGGTCGGCCTCAAGGCATCCCTTGTCGCGCACGCGCACGTTCACGAGGATCTGCGGATAGATCGTCAACACCGACGCGAGTCCGGCGAGCGTGTTGCCCGCCCCGATCATGCTGAAGACCCGGACGGCGGTTGCAAGACCGTCCCCGGTCGTATTCGACGTAAGGTCGATGATATGCCCCGATTGCTCGCCGCCGAGCCGGTGGCCGCCGCGCTGCATCTCTTCGAGGACGTAGCGATCGCCGACCGACGTCCGGATCATCGTGATCCCCATGTCGCGCATCGCCAATTCGAGGCCGAGATTGCTCATGACGGTTGCAACCACGGTGCCGTTCGACAGTTCGCCGGCAGCGAACAGATCTTTGGCCCA
The DNA here is from genome assembly GCA_036561585.1 of Candidatus Eremiobacteraceae bacterium. Taxonomy (GTDB): domain Bacteria; phylum Vulcanimicrobiota; class Vulcanimicrobiia; order Eremiobacterales; family Eremiobacteraceae; genus JABCYQ01. Next base: position 2,691 of record DATBOZ010000135.1, read on the forward strand.
CATCGCAAGTACGTGATCTCCGGTGACGTCGCCACCGTTCTCGTCGACGAAGAGCGCTCGATCTGCGTCGCCGTCGAAAGCCACGCCAACGCTCCCCGGAATCTTCCGAACGGCAGCGCGAAGTGAATCCATATCCGTGGCGCCGCACTTGACGTTGATCCGTCTGCCGTCTTGACGGCAGTGGATCTTGACGACGGTCGCGCCCAGTTGGGCGAATACTTTCGGACCGATCTCGAACGCCGCGCCGTAGGCACCGTCGACGACGATGGTTCGTCCGGCTAAGCTGGTGCCGAGACCGATGCAATGGCGTGCGTACGCGCTGACGGAGCGGCGGCGGTCGAAAACATTTCCCACACTGGCGCCGATCGGGCGCGGCAACTTGTCGTGCGCCTCGACGTGCGCGGCAATTTCGTCTTCCAGCGCGTCGGGCAATTTGCAGCCGTCCGAAGCGAAGAATTTAATACCGTTGTCTTCGATCGGATTATGCGACGCCGAGATCATGACTCCGGCCGCGGCATCCAGTTGTCGCGTGAGGAATGCGACGCCCGGCGTCGGCACGATGCCGAGCTTCCAAACGTCCAAGCCTACCGAGCAGACGCCGGCGGTCAGCGCTTCCTCGAGCATCGGCCCAGAACAACGCGTATCACGCCCGACGAGAACGGGCCGGCGCTCTCCATGCTCCGCAAGGACGAATCCACCCGCCCGCCCGAGCGCGAATGCAAGCTCGGGCGTCAAGAACTCGTTGGCCACGCCACGAACGCCATCGGTGCCGAAGATGCGGCTCACGGTGATTTTGGCGCTTTCGAGACGACGACGGTCGCACGGACGACCGGCGGATCGACGGTGACACCAGAAACCGGATGGAGTTGTGCGTCGACCGGTACGGGCCGCAGCTCCATCACGACCGTGCTCTTGTCGGCCGGATAGGCAACGGTCGCCTGCGCCGCAATCACTTGCGCGACCGCGGACTGCGCGCCCGCGACGACCACCGTTTCCGGCGCAACGCGCACCGGCGCGCCGCTGCCGGAGTCGCCGTCTTGCAGCACGACCGGTACGCGGCGGAATCCGTAATGGTCGACGACCAAGGTCGCGCTTTCCGGCGTGACCGTCTTGATCGCATCGGTGCCGGATCCACGGATCGAGATCTCGAGCGCAAAGGTGCCCGCGCCTTTCCCTGACGCGTCGACGAAGGCCGTGAAGTCATCGGGGGCAAGTCCGTCCAGCCTGGAACGCGAACCGGAAAGCTCGATGGTGACCTGCCGGACCGTTGTCGACGCCACGAGGCCGCTCGACACGTGCTGCACCGACACCGGCACCACGATCGTCTTGGCATACTTCGTCTCGCCGGCGGTCAGATAATTGAATGTGAACCAAAGGATCACGCCGATCAGCACCGCCGCGACTTTCAAGCCGAAATTCCGGCTAATCGATTCGAGCATTGTTGCGTGCCGAGCGGCTCCAAAGGTTGCGTAACGCGTCGACCCAACCTGCCGGCCGCACCGGCGAGGGCCGCGCGAAAATGCTCTTGAGTGCGCGATCGACCGCGTCGGCCGTGACGAAATGTTCCGTCAACTTCCCGTCCTGTGCGACCGCGATCGCTCCGGTCTCCTCCGAGACCACGAGTGCGACCGCGTCGGTCTGTTCCGTGATGCCGATCGCCGCGCGGTGGCGCGTCCCCCAGTGCTTCCCCGACGCGTTGATGTTTTCCGACAGCGGCAGAAAGCAGCCCGCCGCGAGGATCCGGTCGCGTCGTACGATGACTGCGCCATCATGCAACGGAGCGCGCGGCAAAAAGAGCCCGACAAGCAGTTCGGGCGAGATGTGCGCATCCAATTCGGTGCCGCTCTCTGCGTATTCTTCAAGACCGGTATTCCGCTCCACGACGACGATGGCACCGATCGCCGCACGGGAGAGCAAGACCGCCGCTGACGAGAGCGCGCTGCACAACTCCGCGATCGCCTCGGCGTCGTGGTGCGTCGCGCGCGGTTCCATGAAACCGGTCCGCCCGATCTGCGCGAGCGCCCGGCGCAGTTCCGGCTGGAAGACGACTGGAATCGCGACCCCGATCGCGATCAGCAAGCCGTTGAGGATCGAGAACATCGTCCAAAGGTGGAAATACTGGACGAGTTGCCGCAAGACGACGAGCAGCGCGATGCCTTGCAAGATCTGCACCGCGCGCGTACCGCGGATGAGCAGCAACACGATGTAGACGATATACGATGTCAAGGCGATATCGAGGAGGTCACTCCAGCTGAGGACGATGTGCGGTAGGGTCATGGATGCTAGCGCAGCCGCTGTGCGGGCTCGAGATGCGTCTCCAGCACCTGCGCTCGGCGGGCATCCAATCCTGTATGCGCCGCAAGAACGCCGAGCAACGCATCGAGCGGCACGTGCGAGAGCAACGATGCAGCGCCCAGTCGTCCGCCGTAGCGGCGAGCTTCCACGTCGAGCACTGCGAGCGCGCGGTGCAGCGGCGCCCGCTTGAGGTCGCCGTATTCCAGCACGACGATCGATGCGCCATCGGCTTCGGACGCGGCAGCATATGCGCCGACATCGGCGAACCCGCTGTCGGCTCCGCCGACGGCCGCGCACATCCTGACCAACGCGTCATCGGGCACGGCGTCGAGCCGCGCTTTGAGGATAACGGTGGGCGCCCCGACTTCGATGGCGACACCGCGGCATTGCGCGCCGCCGAACGGCAACGTCGGACCCGACTGACCGACGCTCAAGCCCTTGCGTCCCCACGGCATCGGCCGCGCGAACGCCCAAGCTGCTGCTGGGACTTGTCGTTGCGCGACGTAGACCGGCGCTTCAAAAGCCCCGTGCGCTTCGACTGCGAGCGTGCGCAATGTCTCATCGTCCGGAAGGCTGCTTGCGTCCTCGGCCATCACTTCGATACGGTATGCGCGCCCGGCGGCGTTCGAACCGCCTGCGGTCGCCGCGAAGCTTTGCATCGCCGCGGCGAGCCGGCCCTGCTCCGGCATACAGGTGATCGCGGAGCAGTTCAAATCCGCATCGTTTTGATTGTGCACGACCGTCCCGCAACTTGCCAACGCGCGGGCACATTCCGCCAACGTGTGTGGTGCGAGTGCGGGGTTTACGAGCGCGCGCACGAAAAGGTTCGTCAAGACGACGATTGCGTTCCGCGTTGGACGCGAATCTCCCCCGATAATCGTGCTGCGCCTTGCTTGCATACATTCAAATGTGGTATGATTTCGTGGATTTTTGTCAACACACGTGAGGAGTATTTGGTGCCCAACATAAAAGCCGCGATCAAGTGGACACGCGCGTCTGAGAAACGCCGCAAGCGCAATCTTTCGTCGAAGACGAAATTGAAGACGCTCGTCAAAAAGGCCGGCGCGGACAATGCCGGCGACGATGCGGTGAAGACCGCCTCGTCAGCGCTCGACAAAGCAGCGGCGCGGGGCATCATCCATAAGAATAAAGCCGCGCGACAGAAGTCGCGCATGGCCAAGAAGACAGCGAAGAAAGCGTAGTCGTTGATCAGAGCGGCGGGCATTGCCGCAGCCTGCCTCTTGACGGTCGGAGCCGTCATCGCGGGCGGGTCTGGCGGCCCTGCGATCGCAGCCGCGAAGGCTCCTGTGCCGGAGCCCTCGCCGTCCCCTTCGAGCTCCGGATCCGTTCCACCATTATCCAATCCATTTCCGAGTCCATCGCCGGTCGAGAGTCCGTCGCCCGGCATCAACGGCTATGTCGCTGCACTCATCGATCTTCCGTCAGGTTCGGGCGGCACCTACGTGCCCGCCGGCAGCACGGCGCCGCCCATCACGTTTCCGTCGGGCGGCGGGCGCGGCTTCACCATCGATGTCACCGGAAAGCTCTCAACAGCGTTCGCCGCATCGCTTCGCCTTCAAGACGATTCGTTTCACGGCGGCGATCGCCCGGTGCTCACGACGACCGAAGGCGCGATTCTTTACGATCCGAAGGGCGCGCGAGCGGCGTTCGGGCTGGGCATCATTTCGTTTCAGCGCTTCAATGGCGCTGCATCCGCCACAGGCGGCGGATTTGGCGGCACCTTTCTGCCGGACACGACCAAGCACGTCAGCGCCTACGGCAAACTCTTCCTCTATCCGTCGCTGTCGTTCCCGCAAGTCGGCGCCTCGTCGCCTCAGATCAAAGCACAACATGGTTCGTTCTTCACGTATCAGTTGGGAGTCGCCGTGTCGCCGAGCGGCGGCGGCGGTCTCTTCTACTCGATCGGCATCGGCGGTCATGCCGGCGCCCCAAGTATGTACTCGCCGCAATCCGTCAATGCGCTCCAGATAGGAATCGGCTCCTCGTTCTGAGCGCCTTTGGTTTGCGGCAAGCGTCAGCGCGGATCGACGGTGATCGTGACGCGGACGTCGCCCGGCGGGCGCACCGCGTAGGCCGCGTGCGCAGCATCGAGCAATTCCTCTTCACTTCGCGATTTCAACGCGATCCGCAACCGGTACTCGCCGCGTGCTTTCGGCAATGGATCCGGTGCGGGGCCCAAGACCTGGACCGCTTGATACTGCGCGCGCAGCGACTCAGCGAGATGCGCCGCCGCGCGTTCGGCCGCGGCACCATCGATCGCCGCAACGCCGACGTAGGCAAGCCGGCCGAACGGCGGATATCCAAGCTCGCGCCGCAGCGCTAGCTCTTTGGCGGCGAATCCTTCATAATCGTGCCGCGCGGCGCTGGTCACCGCATAGTGATCGGGACTATACGTCTGGACGATCACGTTGCTCCCAGGCGACATGCGGCCGGCGCGTCCGGCGACCTGGGTCAACAGTCCGAAGGTCCGTTCGGCGGCGCGGAAATCGGGGCGATGCAGATCGACGTCGGCTGAGATCACACCGACCACGGTCACCGTCGGAAAATCCAAGCCTTTGGCGATCATCTGCGTGCCGATCAAGACGTCGCCGTCGTCGCTGAATGCGTGGAGCAGTCTGCCGTGGGAGCCGCGCCCGCCGGTCGTATCGGCATCCATGCGCACCACGCGCGCTGACGGAAAAAGGGCGCGCACTTCTTCTTCGACGCGTTGGGTGCCGTAGCCAAACGGCCGCAGTTCATGCGCGTGACACTTGGGGCACTCGACGGGCATCCGAAATGCGGCCCCGCAGACGTGGCAGCGCAGCGAACCGTCCGCGCTATGCACGACGAGCGAAATCGCGCACCGTCTGCAGCGCGGCGCGAATCCGCAGGCTCGACACAGTAACAGCCCTGCGTAACCGCGCCGGTTGACGAATAGCAACGCCTTCTCGCCGCGCCGCAGCGCAGCATCGACCGCGGCGACGAGCGTCGGTCCGAGCGGCCGTCGCGCGCGTTCGCCGCGTTCTGCGGTCATGTCGACGATCTCGACCGGCGGCAGCGGCGCGTTCGTGGCGCGCTCGGCGAGCCGCACGTGTAAGATCGCGCCTTCACGCGCCTCATTGTAGATCTCGAGACTGGGTGTCGCACTGCCGAAGACGACTGTGCCGCCGACCGACCGCATGCGTTCCCGCGCGACGGCCTGTGCATCGTAACGCGGCGCGACGTCTTGTTTGTATGACGGCTCCTGCTCTTCGTCCACGACGATAAGGCGCACGTCGGGCAGCGGAGCGAACACGGCCGAGCGCGCGCCGACCACCACATCGAGCGCGCCGCCCGCGGCTGCTTGCCACACGCGGCCGCGCTCCGCGGGCGAGAGACCGCTGTGCAACACGCCGACGCGATCGCCGAAAGCATTTGCAAAACGAGCCGCGGTCTGTGGCGTGAGCGAGATCTCCGGCACGAGCACGATCGAACGTCCGCCGCGCGCGCGCGACCGATCGACCAGTTGCGCATAGATGTGCGTTTTGCCCGAACCGGTCACGCCGTGCAGCAACGCCACGGTCGCCCCCGCACGCGCCGCGCTGTCGATCCGCTCGATCGCTACCAACTGTCCGCTGGTGCTCGCGAATCCGGCAGGCACCGCAGCAGCGATCGTCGCCTCGCGTACCTTCGCTGCTTCAAATCGGACGAGCCCGGCTCGTTGCGCACGCTTGAGCGTTTCGTTGTCGATCGCTCCCTGTCGCCGCGCCTCAATGGCGGGAAGCGCGCCGCCCGCCGCGAGCAGCGCGCCCGCTAAACGGTGCTGCGCGGGACCCTTCGCGCGCGCTGCATCTTCGATCACCACCAGGACGGCCGCAGGGGGCACGCGCGCAATCGTCCGGCGCGCCGCTTCACGCCGCTGGACGACTCCTGCGCCGAGCAGACGGTCGAGTTCGCGCCGCAGCGCAGGAAGCGCGACCTTCATCCGCTGCCGCTTGAGCGCCCTCGCCGCCGTCACGAGCGTGAACGGCGACGTGTTCACCGCGCGCGAAAGTATCGTCGCGAGCCGGTCTTCGTGATCCGGTGCGCCGACGAAGCCATAACGGCCGTGCGCCGTCGGGTTTGCCGAACGAGGCGCAGCGGTCAGAAGCGCTTCCCGAAACGTGCAAACATAGCGGCGGCGCAACCAGGCGGCGAGGCCGATCGCACTGGGCTCGAGCGCGGCCGCATCCGGATCTTTCCCGGCGATCGGCTTGACCGCGTCATTCGCTACAACGCCTGCATCGATCGGCCCGACCACCCAGCCATCGACCAGACGATTCCCAAGCGGTACCTGCACGCGTGCGCCGAGCTCCACGCCCTCGCCCGCGTCGTAGGTGAACGCGCCGTCAAACCGTCCGGCTGGAACGTCGACGACCACTTCAACCAACCCGCGAAGCATCACCCGGTGCGTTCACTCACGGGCGCCGGCCGGCCGCATATCGCAAGAACTCGGCGGATCTCCGGCTCAGACACATCGATGCCGACAGCCACCGTGCCGAGCCGCAACGGAAGCACGAAGCGATGCGTGCCGTTGGTGCGCTTCTTGTCGTGGCGCATCGCCGCGATGGTCTCAGACGCGGACAAGCGCTCGACATGCACCGTCAGGCCGGCCTGCGCGAGAGCACACAGCACGCGCGCGTGCGCTTTTGTGTTCCACATGCCGCGGCGCAGCGCCAGCAGCCCTGCAGCGCGCAGACCGACTGCGACCGCCGCGCCGTGCGAAAGCCGGAAGCGTTTCGCCTGCTCGATGCCATGTCCGATCGTGTGCCCGAGATTGAGCGAGGCTCGCACGCCCGTCTCGCGTTCGTCGCGGCGGACGATGCGAAGTTTGACTTCGGCGGCGCGCCGGATGAGCGATGGCCAGTCGGCGCCGCTCGAACCCGAGTCGAATGTTTCGCAGACTCCGAGCAATCCGGCGTCACCGACGATCGCGTGCTTCACGATTTCCGCCATCCCGGTCCGGCGCTCGCGCACCGGCAACGACCCGAGCGCCGTAAGATCCGCGACCACGCCGACCGGTTGCCAAAATGCGCCGACCAAATTCTTGCCTTCCGGCATATCCACGCCGGTCTTCCCGCCGATCGCCGCATCGACCATGCCCAGCACCGTCGTCGCGACCGGCAGCCACGGCACGCCGCGCATGTACGTCGCTGCGGCGAACCCCGCGACGTCGGTCACCGTTCCTCCGCCCACGGCGACCACGAGGGTGGCGCGGTCGGCACCCGCTGCGACCAGATCGGCGTGGATCTTCTCCACGGATCGCATCTTCTTCGAACGCTCGCCGCCCGCCATCGCGGTCTTCCCGAGCACATCGATGCCGGCAACGGCGAGGGCACCGGCAACGGCGCGTGCACGCGATGCGACGGCGCGATCGAGGACAAGGTATGCGGTGCGGGCGCCGGACAAAAACGCGAGTCGTGCGGCGTCCTCATCGGACCGTCGCGACGCAACGAATGGAATCTGCACCGGAGTCATGGTGTGTTCGCCGTGCGTGTCGCAGCGCGATGCCGGTGCCAGCGCGCGATCACATGGGCGACCGCTGCCGGATTCCTGCCGTCCACCGTGACGCAGAAATCGCACTCTGCGTACGCATCGGCACGACCGGACATCACCTGTTCGATGGTCTGAAGATCCGGCGTCGCACCGAGCAGCGGACGATGGCTTCGATGCGCGACTCGGGCGTACGCACCGCCGGCCGAAATCGAAAGATGGACGACGCTCCCGCTCTCACGCATGGCCGCGCGATTCTCGGCCGAGACGACAGCGCCCCCGCCGACCGCCACCACTGCGGCAGCGCCGCCGGCCAAGCGAGCGATGACGCCGCTCTCGAGCGCGCGGAATCGGCTCTCCCCGTCGGATGCAAAGATCTCCGCGATTGGACCGTGTTCGCGCTCGACTTCGGCGTCCGTATCTGCGAACGGCAGCCGTAGGATGCGCGCGAGCCGCCGGCCCGTCGTCGTCTTTCCCGCGCCCATGAAACCGGTCAGCCAGAGATTCATCGAAACCGCGGTTCGCCGCCCGCGCAAACGCGGCCCGCCTTAATACGGTTTGGTCAGCGGTTGCGTCTCTTCAACGCCATAGAAGCTTGCGACGAGCCGGTATTCTCCCGGTGGTGTCGGCGCGTTCGGTAGTGGATCAATCGTCCAATCCGCGACGTAGACTTGCGTTTGACCGGGGACGAGACGCAACGTGGTCGGCGTGCGCCGGATATTATGGAAGTACGACGAGCGCCAGACTTCGAGCGGCAGGACGATCAGTCCGCCGAGATACGTATGGACGCGACGCGCGACGAATTCGCATTGCAATACGGATGGAAAGGAAAGCGTCATCGGCAGCGCCGAGTCGTTGGTCACGGCGAACCGGAATTCGACATCGCCGCGATCCGGGAGGATCGGCAACGGATGTTGCGTCTGCGGGTCCAATATCTCGAAATCGTAGGTCATGCCTTGCGGCAACGCCGGATCCGGCCGGTGCAGCAGTTGCGCGAGACGCGCCGGCACGATGGGCTCACCCGCCGCCTCGTGCGACACGAAACTCACGCCGAACAGCACAAGCAATACCAAGACGATGATCGTGATCGTCAATTGTCCGACCGAATTGTGCCTTGGGCGCATCGGCCTCACGTCGCGGCCTCAGCGTCAAGCGGGCGCCTCTTCCAGCACGGCGTCGCGCGTTTCATCACATATGAATTGTCGGCCGTGTCCCGCTCCGCCTTTAGTTTGCGAGCGATCAGCCGAAGTCAGCGCTTTGCTCGTCGCACATGAGGAGCACCCGAAGCTCGGCCGCCAATCCCGGATCCACCGCTTCGAGACCTTCCCAAGCGTCGGAATCGGCCGGGTCGCTATCCAGTATGCGCGTGTAGGCGCTGGCAAGCTCCCGCCGAGCGTCTGCACGCTCGGGCACGAACGCAAGCAATTCTTTCCATGCCGCGACTTCTTGGGCCATCTTGCCCTGCGCGTGACAGAGCACGGCGTAACGCTCGAGCGCTTCCGGGAGCATCCGCGGACAACCGTTTCGGGCGAGCTCCACGACGCGGTGTGCGTCGTCGACGGACTCGGGCGAGAGTGCCGCGACACCACTCGCCACGGCGCACGCTTCTTCGGTCTTATGCTCGTGCAGCAGTTGATCGAGCGCGCGCCGGTAGCGGTCGAGCGCTTCATCGCGTTTGCCGAGAGCCGCGTATTCCGCTGCCAGCGCCGCAAGAGCACCACCGTCGGCGGTGTTCGCGCTCAAGAACTCTTCGTACTCGGCGACTCCCTCGGCGCGGCGGCCGGCGCCGCAGAGCACCGCAGCAAGATTCAAGCGGATCGAGGCGTCAGCGGGATATTCAGCAGCCAGCCGGCGGAGCACGTCGACGTCGCTGGGCGCAGGGCTTGCCCCGGCAAGCTCGGCAAAGCGAACTGCCACTTCGTGGTAGCGCGCCGGGCGCGACGCCTTCTTCACCCCGCCGAGGAGACCGCGTTTCGGCGGTCCGACCGTCGCAAGCGCTTTCGCCAAGGCGAGCTTTGCGTCGGGTCGCCGTCCATCGCCGTCAAGGCGGCGCGCGGTTTCGATGCTGGCTTCCAAAGCGTCTGCGCGCGCCATCAGTTGGAGATCTCCGCGCTCCGGGTCGGCAGGCGTTTCACCTTGGGTCCTTCGACGGTGCCGATCTTGTTTTTGACCGAGCGGATCTTGTCGGCGACGTCGCGGTACGTGCAGTCGCGCGCGTACAGCTCTTCAAAGGACGAGAGCGACAGTGCGAGCGATTCTTGGTCGGTCTTGCTCTCATAGAGATCGCCGAGATTGTACAGCGCGTCGTTGTACTGACCTTCCGGGAAGCCCGGCGTCTCGATCGCTTTTTGGAAGCGCTTGGCAGCGGCGGTATCGAGACCTTGGCGGCGCAAGCACAGGCCGATGGCGTTCAGGCAGCGCACGACGTAGTCGGTCTCGCGCTGAATGGATTGCAAGATGACCAGCGCCTCTTCGACGCGGCCGAGTTCGCGGTACGCGATGCCGAGATTGTACTTCGCCGCGACGTCGCCGCTCTCGGCCGTGCGCTCCAGGCGCGCGACGAACTGCTCGATGAAATCTGCATTCGCGTCGTCGAAGCGCGCGAGCGCGATCAGCAGCTCGATCGCTTGTCCGATCTCGCCGCGCGCGGCTTTCACGACGGCCATGCGATAGCGCGTGGCGGTGTGGCCCGGCCGCAATGCCGCGGCGGTATCAAGCAGTCTCTCCGCCTGGTCGTAATCGGGGAAGTGATCGGTGAGCAAGCAGGCCAACTGATACGCTGCCCCGGCGTTGCTCGGATTCTCCGCGACCGCGCGCTTGTACGCGTCCGCTGCCTTTTCAAATTCGCCCTTGCTCAAGAACAGGTCGCCGCGCGCCGCGTCGTCGACCGCTTTGACGGCGTCGGCCGCCTTGACTTTCAGCGCAGTGATGCGCTCCGCGAAGATCGGATCGTCCCCGGCGAGCGCTTCAGCGTCTTTGAGCGCCGCAAGCGCCTCTTGTCCGCGCGACCACTGCACGAGCCGGTCGGCGGCCTCGGTGAGTTGTTCGATAGCGCCCGGAACGTCGCCGACTTCCTGGAGAAGTTTCGCCAGTTCGCGGCGGTACGGAACCGGATCGTCCGCAGTCTCGGCAAGACGCCGGCACACGCGCTCCACGTCGGATGCGCGGCGATGTGCGCGGTGTGCCGCAAGTGCGCGATCCAGCATCGCGGCGCTCTCGGCCGAACGGCCGGCCCGGTCGAGCGCGCGGGCGGCGAGTTCGAGTGCGGCACCGTCGTCCGGACGTACCGCGAGCAAGCGTGGCACGAGCTCTTTTGCACGGACGTGATCGTCGGTGCCGAGGTACAGCACCATCGCGGCCTCATAAGCGACGCCTGCCGCCAACGTATTGCCGACTTTTTCGTGCAGCGCGCCGAGCTCTTCGCGGAACTGCGGATCGTCCGGAAAGCGCGCGACGAGATCGGCGTACGTCGCAAGAGCGGTAGCCGGATCTTTCTCCGACGCGAAGTGCGCGTCGTCGCGCTGCAGTGCGGCGGCCGTGCTCTGATCGGCAAACGTGAGGAACAGTTCCCCAAGCCGGGCATGCGCGATCGCTTGCCGCTTCGTGTCCACCGAGCCCAAAAGCCGGTATGCGTCGCGCGCGCGGTCGACGTCGCCGAGATCGCGCGAAAGATCGCCGACCGCGAGCAAGTACGCACCGGGCGCCGCAGAGACGTTCGCGCGCGCCCGAGCGACGCGCAGCGCTTCCACGGCACGGCCTTCGTGGATGAGTCCAGCGAGTTCGGCCGCTGCGTCGAACGGGATCTCTCCCTCGGCGGCCAGGGACTCGATCGTTCGCAGCGATTCGCCGCACGCTTCCGGCGGCACCGTTGCGACGACGGCGTCGGCATGCGGGCCGGTCGGGGCCGGCTGACGGCGTTGCTCGGAATCCAACGTCGCGCGGACCGCCGTCAATTCTCCTTGCGCCGTCTCGATGTTCGAGCGCAGCTGCGTGAGCTCTGCTTGCGCTTCGGCCTTGGCCGCCTGGAGCTCCATCGCGGCGTAGCGCTGCTCGCCGACTTTCGCCGAAAGCTCTTCGAGCTCGAGCTTCTCACCCGCGACTTGCTTCGCTTTTGCATCCGCCTCTTTGAGCGACGCTTCGAGCGCGACGAGTTTAAATCCGAGCGCTTCGGCATCGGCTTCGCGTTTGGCGCGCACCGCTTCGGCCTTCTCTGCCGCCGCAAGCGCTTCGACGCGTTTTTGTTCGGCGGCCGCCGCGAGCGATTTCGAATTCGCGTAGGCTTCATCCAATTCGCGCTTCTGCGCCTCGAGCGCCGTCAGCGCCGCTTGCGTTTTCGCAAGATCCGCGGAAACCGTGGCGACCACGGCCTCTTTGTGACGAGACGCTTCGTCGCTAATGCTGCGAAGCGCGAGGACCGCTTCTTCTGCCGCGGCGCGCTCTGCGTGCAGGGCCTCGAGCTCCTGGTGCAGCTTCTTGCGTTCGGCGACGAGCTTTTTGAGGGCCTGTTCTTCATTGGCTTTGGCGCCGGCCGCCTCGGCGGCAGCAGCGGTGGCGATTTCGGCAGCGGCTTTTTGCGCGAGGAGCGCATCGAGTTCGGCTTGTGCGTGCGCGCGGCGGGCTTCGATCCCATGCAGCGCAAGTTCTTCGGCGGCCTTCGCCTTCTCGGCGGCAGTCCGCTCCGCGGTGAGTTCCGCGATCGTCGCTTCGACACTCGCCTGCGCCTTGACGACGCGGCCGCTCTTCTCGCGAACGTCCGAGACGACTCGTTCGGCGGCAGACTTCTGCGCTGTCAGTGCGTCGACGTCGGCTTTCGCCGCGGCGCGTTTGGCTTCCAGTTCCTTGAGCGCCGCTTCATGTACAGCTTTGGCCTGCGCCGCCGCTTTGCTTTGCGCGAGCAGGGCGTCCATTTCCGCTTTCGCGGTCGCGCGCGCCGCCTCGAGTTCTCGCAGCGCTTCTTCTTGTGCCGACTTCGCCTTTGCGGCGGCCGCGCTTTGCGCGACGAGTGAGTCCACGTCTGCAACGGCCCCGGCTCGTTTCGCCTCGAGATCGTGCAGGGTCGCCTCTTGAGCGGCCTTTGCAGCCGCGGCGGCCTTGCTTTGCGCGATCAGCGCTTCCATCTCGGCTTTCGCGCCTGCGCGCGCCGTCTCGATCTCCTTGAGCGACGCTTCCTGTGCGGCCCGGGCGAGCGTGGCGGCGTCCGTCTGAGCGCGAAGGAGCGCCATGTCGGATTCTGCCTGCTCGCGCTCGGCGCGCAGGTTTTCGACGGTCGACTTCACCGATTCCAGTTCGAGTTCGGTCGCAAGTCGTTGGCCGGCAAGCTCCGCCAATTCGCTCTTGAGCTCTGCACGCTCCCGGTCGGCGTGCAGCGCCTCGTCGGAATCGCGCCGGATGACTTTTTCCGCGTCGGCTTTGCGCCGGGCGAGCTCGGCTTCGAGTTCCGTGCGCGCTGCCGCGAGCCGGTCGATATCTTCGATGATCCCGTCGCGTCGCGTCGAGACGCCGTCCAGTTCCGCACGTGCTTCACCGAGCGAGCGGTCTGCTTGCGCGGATGCGGCGGCGGCTTGTGCTCGGGCTGCCGCTGCTTCGGCCTGGACCGCGACGTCCTCCGCTTTCGGCGCCGGCGTCGCTTTGGCGGGCACCGGCTTCGGAGCAACGGCAACTTTCGGCGCCGGCTTGGGTGCTTGGGCCGCGCTGCTATCCTCGGCAGATTCCGGCTCGTGATCGTCCAGATCGTCGAGCATGAAGCGCGCTTTCTGATTGCTGCTGTCGAGCGCGAGCACCATGTTGAGCAGCTGACGAGCAGTGCCGACGTGGCCGGATTCGCGCGCGATGTCGGCTGCGTGCACGTAGTAGCCCAGCGCTTCGGGAACCATCCCTTTGGTCTGGTGCAGCTGGCCCATGTGCACGTACGCTTGGCTGTGCGACTTGTCGCGATCGATGACTTTTTTGAACGCGAGGATGGCCTGATCGTGCTGTCCGTTCGCCTGATAGATACAGCCTGCTTCGAACAGCGCAGGGACGTGCTTGAGATTCGAGCGGCGCAGCACATCGATGAACTTGGCGAGCGCGTCTTGCGTGCGGCCTTCGACGACATCGGCCTGCCCGAGTTGGAAGAGCACGTCGACGTTGATCGGATCGATCTCGTGCGCCGTCATGAACGCTTGGCGCGCGCGGGTCATGTCGGCGTCGTCGTAGAGGAAGCCGTTGCCGGCCTGGAGGTAGGCGCCGATGGCATCGTCCTTCGCACCGGCTGCGGCGAACATCCCGGCGGCTTCAAGGCGGACTTCGGGGCTGCAATCGACGAGGGCCACGAGCTCTTTCAGAGCCGCGATCGCGCCGTTGTTGTCTTTGCCGTCGAGGCATGTCCTTGCGGTCGCGAGGAGCGCCGCCGCTCGCTCGTCAACCGGACCGCCGTCGCCGGCGCGCTGCACGCCCGACGTCGTTTTTGTCACCGCTCACTTCTTCTCGAGGCAGAGCGCCTCACCGAGCATACGCCGAAAAAAGGCTCTCTCGCCACGCTTTCGTGCATGGCCGAAACTCTCGTGCCCTTATCCAATGTATCGGGTGCAGATGCGGCCGGCGCCGCGCTCCAAGGACTGTTAATCCGGGACACGCGCCGATGTGATGCCGCGCACTAGCCACGCGGCTTAGGTGGCGGGTTTGTCGTGCTTTGGCACGGCGAAGAGCGCCCGCGCGCCCTTTTGTGAAGCCTCGAAATTCGCGCGTAGTTCCTCGACCGAATCGGCGCCGTACTTCTCGGACACCGCCTCCGCCAGGGCGATGCAGACCATCGCCTCGCCGATCACCGACGCGGCCGGAACGGCGCAGACATCGGAGCGGACGATGGTCGCTTTCGCGGTTTCGCCGGTCGTCAGATCGACCGACGCCAGCGGCTTCATCAGCGTCGCGATCGGCTTCACGCGGACGCGCACGACGACATCTTGGCCGTTGGACATGCCGCCCTCGATGCCGCCCGCTCGATTGCTACCCCGTTCGGGGCCGATCTCGCCCGGCTCGAACGTGTCGTGGGACTTGCTTCCCACGTAGCCGCCGGTCACGATTCCCGTACCGATCTCAACCGCCTTGACCGTCTGCACGCTCATGACTGCAGCCGCGATCCGCGCGTCCAACCGGTCCGACGGCTGCCGGTTTCCGCCTAACCCGACAGGCAGCCCTGACGCGCTGACTGCGAATACGCCGCCCAAGGTGTCGCCGCTCGCCTTCGCTTCGTCGATGCGCGTTACCATCGCGGCCGACGCATCCGGGTCCTGACAGCGGACCGGTGACGCGTCCAACTCCATCGTGGCCGGCGTTCTCTCCGGCGCGTTCGCAACGACATCGCCGATCTGCAGCACGTAGCCGGCGACCGAGATCCCGATCAAGCCGAGATATTGGCGCGCGATCTCGCCGATCGCCACCCGCATCGCCGTTTCGCGCGCGCTGGCCCGCTCCAAGACGTTGCGCAGATCGCGGTGTCGATATTTCACCGCACCCGCATAATCCGCATGCCCGGGGCGTGGGCGCGTGATCGGCGGACCGGCGCCGGTGCGCGGATCCATGAGGGCGCGGACGTTTTCATAATCCTTGTTGCGGATGATCAGCGCGAGCGGCGAGCCGAGCGTCATGCCGCCGCGTAAGCCGGCGAGGAACTCAGCCTCGTCCGCCTCTATCTTCATCCGCTGACCACGCCCGTGTCCGCCTTGGCGGCGACGCATCTGGTCCGCAAGCGATTCGAAATCCACGTGCATGCCGGCGGGCAGACCGTCGACGATCCCGACGAGCGCCGGTCCGTGCGATTCACCCGCGGTCAGATATCGGAACATCTGTTTGCGCTTCCCGATCGTCCGGCTTCTTAAAATGAAGAGGCCCGCAAGCGTACACGCCTGCGGGCCTTTTCTTTGACGCCGAGCGCGTCGTTCTTGCTTACTTCTCGGCGACGATGTGCGGGGTGATCAGGAAGACCACTTCGTTATGAAGCTTGGTGGTCTGGATGCTGCGGAAGAACGCGCCGAAGATCGGGATGTCGCCGAGCAACGGGATCTTCGACAGCGACTTCGTGGTCTCGTCATCGAGCATGCCGCCGAGCACGATCGTGTCGCCGTCCTTGACGCGCAGCGTGGAGTTCGCTTCGCGTTGATCGAGGATGGGGAACGTCTGCACGAGGCCGGTGATGGTGCTGCGTTCGGCGTGCAGCGTCGTGGTGATGTAGCCGTCGGAGTTGATGATCGGCGTGATGTTGACTTTGACGCCGATGTCGACGTAGTTCACTTGGAAGTTGCCGGCCTTGGGATCGAAGTAGACGATCGGGTACTGCGTGCCGACGAGCAGACTCGCGGGCTGGTTGTCCAGCGCCGAGATGCGCGGATTCGCGAGCAGCTGCGCTTGGTTGTGTGTGATCAAGTAGTTGAGCTTGCCCTGCACGAAGATCGCGTTGCGTGTGAACGGCTGCGGCGCGATCGGATTACCGCTCGTCTGTTTCTGCGAGATATCCGTGCCGGGCGCGCACGCGATGCAGTTCTCGAAGAGGTCGAACGGTGATGCGCCTACCCAGCTGACGCCGCTATTATTGGTGTCGTTGTTCGAGGTGATGTCGACGACTTTGACTTCGAAGACCACCTGTGGGGCCGGAATGTCGGCCAGCGCCATGAAGTTGCGTGCCGACTGGATGATGTCCGGACTGCCGCTGACGAGCAGCGTATCCGTACGCGAATCGACGGAGAAGCTCGAAGTCGGAATCACCGTTGATAATTGCTTCGCGAGGTCCGTCGGATTGGAGTACTTGATCGGGAATGCCACTTGCTGCGCTGCGACTTGGCCCGATTGGCCGAATTCGGCGGCGAGGTCGGCAGGCGTGCCGACGACATAGACGTTTCCGACCTGTCGATAGTCAAGCCCGCTGGAACGGACGATCAGATCGAGCGCCGTCTTCAGCGGCACGTCGGTGAGATCGACGGTGACCGAGCCGTGGACATTTTGCGTGGCGACGATGTTCTGGCCGCTTTCGTTTGCCAGGAGTTTGAGCACGTCGAGCACGTCGGCATTCTTGACCGAGAGCGTGATCGTGCGCGGGCCGCCGTATCGCGCCGGCGCCGAGCCGGATTGCGGCGACTGTGACGATGCGCTGGACGACATGACGGCGTGGTGCGGAGACGTGCTCGCGGCGCCGCTATGATATCCGGGCATACCCGGCACCTTGCAGTAGAACTTACCGCCGGGGAGCCATGGATTTCTCGTGGCAGCCGGGGTCGGCGCCAGGGCGACTTGCACCGGTCTCGCCGGTTTCGCGACTGGCTTTGCCGGCACGACCGCAGCGGGATGCGGATGCACGACCGGTTTCGCGGCCACCTTCACCGGCGCCGCCTGAACGACGCGCGGCGCAACGGCCGGCTTCGACGCGACTTTGACCGGTGCCGAGGCCTGCTTGACGGGCTTCGCCGCCGCTTGTGATGCGGGCACATTGTATGCGACCTGAGCGGTGTGCACCGCCAAGGTGACCGTTTTCGCGCCGTTTCCGCCGTGGAGGTCGTACTGCGCAGGTCCGTGGGATTCGACCACGATGCGCATGACCGCCGGGGATGAGGAGAACTGACCGACCCGCACTTGGTGGATCTGTCCGCCGGAGAAGCCGACGACCTTCGTCTGCCCGTCGAACGTGGCCGGTGATAGATCGATCACCAAGTCCTCGACGCCGCGCTGAAGATCGACCGCGAAGCGCTGTACGTGTGCGGAGACGTTCCTCGCCGCCGACACGGACACCGTGAACGATCCCGTCTGCTTGCCGTACGAGACGTCGGTCACGGGGTTCGGACCAGTGCTTGCGGTTGGCTGGCCCGCGAGTCCGGCACTAAGGCCGAAAACGCTTGCGAGAAGCCCGGCCGCCGCCGACCGAAGATGCCGATGCATGTTCCTTAACCCCCTAGCGAAAAGTGACGCTCTTCTTTGTTTGTTGCGAGCGTTACGGAATCGGGTCCGATGGCTACGACGCGAAATCGATTCGCGACGTAGTCGCCGGTGTGGACGATGTACGAAGCGCCATTGGCCGTGACGATTGCGGTGTATCCGCCGTCGAACACGATGCCGGTGACCACAATGCCGTCCCAGATGGTCGCGCCGCTCTTTGGCGCGCCTTCAAAGCCCGGCAACGTCGGTATATGTGGGAATGTGCTGACCGCGACGCTCTTGCCGCTGGAAAGAGCGCCGTTGGACGGTACGAATAACGGAACGAACGGATCGGTTCTGCCCGCGCCCGCAAGTGACGTCGCTTTGATGATCGGCACGGGCGTGGAAGTATTGGGCGGCGGAGTTTGCGTCAACTCGGCCTGCGACATGGGTTGCGAAACCGGACCTTGATCCACCGGAACGCCGCTCGAGCACGCGGTGACGAACGAACCCGCGGCGAGAAGGGCGACCAGGCGCGCGCACACGTTCAACGCACTATCCTCCACTGCCCGCGGCGGGCGGAGTGACCGGCGGAGCCACCGGCTGCCCGGCGGTGAGCCGGTATGCGGTGATCGGCAATGTGATGTGAAGCTCCGGCGTATCGCCGACCAGCGTCGCCGATGACGGGCTCAGCGTCACGCTGCTGACGCCGATCAATTTCGGGAACCGGTTGAGATCGCGGAGAAATTGTTGCAATTGCGTGTACGTGCCGATCAGCTCCATGTTGACCGGCACCTGTTGAAACGATTCGTTCACATACACGATCGCGTTTTGGCGCGCGCTCGGTGTTGCGCTCGTCGCTGGACTCGTTCCCGAGCCTGCGACCGTAGCTGCAGCCGTTCCCGACGAAGCTCCACCAGGCGCCGGCGTGCCGGCCTCGCCGGTTGCGGCAGCGGCTCCAGATGTTTGCATCGCCTGACCGCTTGCGCCGAGCATCGCGTTTTTCGCGGCGTTGATCGGGGCGATATTCGATCCCGGCGGCCCCGAAGCTGCTGGTGCGGCAGCGGCGGGTGAGCCCGATGGGGTCGGCAGCGGCTGCGGAACCACGGCGGTGACCGTGAGACCATCGCGCTTCGCGAGATCTTCGATCTGCTTGAGGTACGATGGGATGTATGCGCGGTTGTCGGCGGTCAATTCGACGCCGGCGAGCCGCGACCGGATCTGCTGCTCGAGCGCGAGGTATTGAGGCTTCTGATCGGCGACGCGCTTGAGGTCGGCGTAGTTCTGTTGCAGCTGCGTCAGCTTGGTCTGGTCCGCCACGAGCTCGTTGTGCTTCGGCTGATACATCGAGAAGTAGCCGACGAACGCGATCACGAGGACGACCGCTGCGACGATAAGGTTGCGATTGAGCGGCGTCAGTTGAAAGTTCATTGCATGATCACCGCATTCGAGATTTGTCCGGTCATGGTGAACGCGACGTTGCCCCCGGACTGCAGCGTCTTGCCGACGTCTTGGGTCGTGGTGGCCAGCGTTGCGTCGCCGAACATATTCGACTCGTCAAGGTCGAGCATCAGGTCGGCCACCTGGCGAAACGTGCTCGTCTTGCCGGTGAGCGCGACCGCGCCGCCGGTATCGCCGTGGGTGACGTTCACCGCAGTGTACCATACACCGGGCGGCGTCACGTTCCCCAAGGCTTTGAGCACTTCGGCCAACTGAGTCGGACTTTGCTTGATGCGTTCCAATTGCTCGGCCTTTGCCTGCAGCTGTGTGACCTCGTCGCGCAGATCGTCGACATACTTCACTTGGGCTTGCTCGACGGCGACCTTTTGGGTCTCCTGTTCGATCTGGCTGTTGAGCGCGTCGATCTGACCGTTCAACCACCAGGAGAAGCCGAAAATCGCGAGGATCTCCAACACGATCACCGCGAGTCCGACCGCCATGCCGCGGTCGAAGACGACGACCGGTTTGCGTTGTGCGGACGGGAGAAGATTGATATTGATCACGAGTGTGTCCTCAAACCCGTAGGCGCAGTGCTCATGCTGTGGCGGCCACCCGGCCGGCTTCCGGCACGAGATCACGGCGGGCCAGGCCGGCAGCGACGATCAACGACGGACCGATCTCTTTGAGATAGTCGGCCGGGAAGTCGGCGGGATTGAAGCCGCCGAGCTCGAGCGGATTGGCGACCGTCACGGGCAGTCCAAGCTCGTGGCTGAGGAAGGCATCGAGATTCGTCAGTCGCGCCGTGCCGCCGCCCAGCAAGACGGCCTCGATCGTTTCGCCGCGGAAGCGCGTGCGGAAGTAATCGAGCGACTTGTGGATCTCGGTGACGAGCTCTGTGAGCGGTGGCGTGATGACGTTGAAGATCCGGGTCACGGTCGGCGCGACCGGCTGATCGTCGCGCTGCGAAAGGATGGCCGCCTTTTCGCGTTTCATCTTTTCGGCTTCATCGAGCGAGACGTTGAGGCCGGTGGCGATCGCCTTGGTCATGCTGTTGCCGCCGATCGGCACGTTACGCGTGAACGGCACGAAGCCGCCCTTGGTCACATTGATGCTCGTCGAGGCGGCGCCGATGTTGATGATCGCGATGTTCTGCTCGTATTGCGGACTCTCGGGCGTCAGCATCGCGCGAACCATGGAAAATGGTTCGACTTCGATGACGGCCGGCGTGAGGCCGGCGAACTGCAACGCGCTCACCTGCGACATGACAAGATCTTTTTGCGCGGCCACGATGAGCACGTCCATGCTTTGCCCATCTTCTGCCGAGCCGAGGATCTTCGCGTCGATCTGCGCTTCGTCGACTGAGTACGGCAAGAAGCGCTCGGCTTCATACTTCGTGGACTCGCGAAGCTCGCGCTCGTTCATATTCGGCATGCTGACTTGACGGACGACGACCGATGGGCCGGCGACCGCACTCACCGTGCGCTTGGCGCTGATCGCGCCTTCCGTGATGAGCTGCCGCAACGCTTCGCCGACGAGCGGCGGATCGGTGACGACACCATCTTTGAGCGCGTTCGCGGGCGTCGCGATCTTATAGACGTGCTCGAGTTCGATCCCGCGCGCCGTCGCATTGAACTGCACCGCCTTCAACTCGTACGAGCCAAAATCGATGCCGACGTAGCGCTGAGCGCCGCGTGAGAAGAATCTGCTGACAAACGCCATGTCCGGCCCTTTTCTCTCATCAACTCCGCGCACAATATCAAAAACGCGAGCGGGGGTGACTCTCATTGCTATGTATCGGCAGAGGCGGGACGGACATTAGAACGCACATTCGGTCCCATATGTGACCGTACGGCACCCGGTCCACCGAATGGGACGTTAGCTCAGGATTGCCTGGAGGCGGTCGTGATCGGCGATGACGATGTTGGCGGTCCGCATGTCGATCATTTTCTCATCCCAGAACCGGTTGAGCATGCGGTTGACGGTTTCGCGCGTGGTGCCGATCATATTCGCCATCTCTTGATTGGTGAGGCGCAACGTCAGCCGAATGCCGCCGTCGGACTTCTCGCCGAAGTTCTTCTCGAGGTTGATGAGCAGCGATGCGAGGCGCGTGCGGATGTCTTGATATGCTGCCGCTTGGATGGCTTGGTTCGTGGCGCGCAAGCGTGACGACAAGGCGAGCACAAGGCTTAGACTCATGTGCGGGCTCTTGCCGAGCAGGTCGAGGAACTCTTTGCGAGCGAGGATCGCTACTTCGACGTCGCGCAGCGCCTTGATGGTGGCCGATCGCGGCGATGCATCGAGGACGCCCATCTCGCCGAAGAAATCGCCGTCTTTGAGAATGGAGAGAATGGTCTCTTTGCCGTCGTTGCTCACGCGCGTGACGGCCACGTTGCCGGAGGTGACGATGAAGAGCGCGTCGCCGGGATCGCCTTCGTACACGAGCACTGCATGCTTTGCATAGCGGCGGGTTTGCGCGAGACTGGCGACGGCGACGAGATCGGAATCGCCGAACTCGGCGAACAACGGCACCTTCTTCAGCAATACGGCGTCTATGTGTCGTTCCGGGATATGCTGCACGACGATACGTCCTTCGCCCTATTGGCCTTGCGAGTGCATAAGCGACGCGAGCGCCTACAGGCAACTCACATACCACTTATATCGGCAACAAGGCGGCGCTTGTAAAGACCTTGCGTGCGCTTCGCGTTATGTCCCGAAAGGGAGCCGGGCGAGGCCCGGCACCCATGCAAGCGCGTTCGGCGCGTACAGCGCGACGAGCGCCCCAAGCACGAGGAACGGGCCGAACGGAACCGCGTCGCGCCGCCCGCGGCTCCCAGCCGCAAGCACAGGCAACATGAGGAGGCTTCCAAAGATGAATGAGAACGCGATCGCCGCGATGGTGAAATGCAAGCCGAGAAAGAGACCGAGCAGCAGCGCGAGCTTCGCGTCTCCGAGACCCATCCCGGCCCCGCGCGTCACGAGGAACAACAAGCCGAAGATCGCCGCGCCGACCAGCGCGCCGAGCAACGCGTCGCCGATTCGTCCGCTGAGCAGCGCCTCTGCGAGACCGATCAATGCAGCCGGCGCCAGGACGACGTCGAGGATCATGAGATGGTCCAGATCGATGAAGACGACCGCGACGAGCGTTGCGGCGAGCGACGCGACGGCGAGCGCCTCGATGGAAATTCCGAAGACGAGTGCGGTGAGTGCGAAGAGAGCTGCCGTCATCGCTTCGACGAGCGGATAGCGCGATGATATGTGCGACCGGCAATGACGGCAACGGCCACCTTGGACGAGCCACGAGATGAGCGGAATATTTTCCAGCACGGAGAGCGGGTGAGCGCACGAAGGGCAGTGCGATGCGGGATACGCGATCGACTCGCCGCGCGGCATGCGGTAGATCACCACGTTGAGAAACGATCCGACGATGAGTCCGAAGAGAGCGGCCGAGACGACGAAAAATTCCGGCATCAGTCGATGCAGACCGCTACTTGCCGATCAAGCCGGTATTCTGATTGAAGAGGACGCTCGTGCACGCGGCCTGGCCGCAGGTCACGCCACCGGACTGATTGAGATTTCCCATCGTGGTCATGTCGTGGCCGCCGGAATCGGTGATCTGGTACGATCCGTATGCGCCGGCGATGGCGTTGATGTTGTACAGCGATCCGGTGACCGGATCTTTCGGCTGCTGCAAGAGATACGTGGCCGGAAGTACGTTGGTGTATTGTCCGGCGTTGTCGACCGCGTACTCTTCCATCGCCGTTGCGATTCCCTTTTCATTATCTTCGCACGCCGAGGTCTGCGATTCGGAGCGCGCGTGCTCGAAATTGGGGATGAGAATGGCGGCCAGTATCGCGATGATCGCGATGACGATCATCAATTCGATGAGGGTGAAGGCGCGCGCTCCGGGTCTCATCCAGGTTGTTTCTCCATAGTGCGGTCTATGATGATAATGCCCACCCGCATTGGAATTCAGAACCGGAAGCGCTTGAATTCGACCAACGTCACAGTTCGTGTCGACGTGCGAATCTATGGCATATGACGGCATACGTCTACTTGCCTATCAACCCTCGATTTTGGTTGTATTGCACCGTCGAACACGTCGCCTGGCCGCACGTCGCGCCGGCCAATTGATTCAGGTTGCCCATCGTGGTCTTGTCGTGACCGCCGGTGTCGGAGATCTGATACGAGCCGGCAGCGGGAACCGCCGTCGAAATCGTGTATGCGGCATTGTTGACGGGGTCTTTCGGCGTGACGGCGAGATACAGCGCCGGCAGCGTGGTCGTGTACGTGCCCTGGTTGTCGACGGCGTACTCTTCCATCGCGGTCGCGATCTGTTTCTCGTTGCCTTCGCAT
>DATBOZ010000136.1:0-15609 GCA_036561585.1 Candidatus Eremiobacteraceae bacterium
GCGCCGCACGGCATGAAGTATCAGGCGTGGATCATCCACAAGGGAACGATCCATCGCGCGCCGGTCTTGCCGGCCGGTGTTGCGATGATCACGATGCCGATGCCGCTCGAAGCCGGCGACGTGGTGGCGTTTTCCATGGAGCCGCCGCAAGGAAGCGCACATCCAACCGGCGCGTTCATGATGGAGCAGACGCTTTCGTAGAAGGCCGTGGAGTAGGGCGAGCATTGCTCGCCCAAAACAAAAAATGGCCGACCATAATGGTCGGCCCCACAGAGTTGGTCGATACCGCGGCAGGGTGAGCGATGCTCACCCCATTACAAAAGATGGGTGGGCCCGTTAGACCGCGATATCGCTTGGCCGGTCGGCGATCGGGGTGTATGCGATTCCACGCGCGCCGACATATTGTGCGCGAGGGCGGATCAACTTGTTGTCGGCGTACTGCTCCAATACATGGGCGCACCAGCCGACGATGCGGCTCATCGCGAACACCGGCGTGAAGTAGGTCGTCGGAATGCCCAGCGTGTGATACAGCGCCGCGCTGTAAAGATCGACATTCGGATAGAGCTGCTTTTGCTCCCACACGGCGCGCTCCATCGCATCGGTCATCTCGAACCACTTCGTGCTGCCGGCGGCCGCACCGACCGCTTTGGCCATCGCCTTGAGCTCGGCAGCGCGCGGATCGTACGCCTTGTAGACGGCGTGACCGAAGCCCATGATCTTTTCGTGGGCGGCGATCTTGGCGGCGACCCACGCGTCGACGCGGCCGATGTCGCCGATCTCGAGCAGATTCTCGATGACGTCCTCGTTTGCGCCGCCATGCAACGGGCCTTTGAGCGTGCCGACCGCCGACGTGATCGCGCTATAAATATCGGAAAGCGTGGCGGCTGTGACTATGGCAGAGAAGGTAGAGGCATTCATGCCGTGGTCGGCGTGCAAGACCAGCGAGACATCGAGGACGCGGGCCGCGAGCGGCGTCGGTTCGGAGCCGAACATCATCGCAAGAAAACTCATCGCCGTATCGTGCTCGGGCCGGGGCGTGACGGCCGAGAGTCCGTTGGAGAGCCGGTAATGCGCGGCTAGGATGGTTGGAAAAACTGCGGTCAGGCGCAGCGCTTTTGCCAAGGTACCTTCAGGGGAGTGGTCGTCGGCGTTTGGATCGTACAGGCCGAGCGCGGAGACGACGGTGCGAAGCACGTCCATGGGTACGGCGTCGCGCGGCATCGATTTGAGCAGCTCCAGAATTTCATCCGGGAGCGCACGGTGCGCGCCGAGGTCGGCGCGGAATGCGGCGAGACTTCCGGCAGCGGGCAGCGCGCCGTGCCACAAGAGATACGCGACCTCTTCAAATGTCGAGCGCTGCGCGAGATCCTTGATGTCCAGACCGCGATAGATGAGCTTGCCTTCGTCACCGTTGATGGACGATAGGCGGGTGTTCCCCACGACCGCGCCGCGAAGGCCGGCGTCTGCGGGAAGCTGCGTGGTAGCCATGGATGGTTGCAATCCTTTGCGAATAACTCTCTCATTGTGCGGCGCACAAACGGTGCTACATTCGCCGCACCGCGAGCGGCCCTCTTCCAGGACCAGGTCGCGCGGCTGCGGTAAAAGTCGTAGTTCAACGTGACGTCATACTACGACGATCCGATTGCACGTGAGGAGCGAAATGCGCAAGAAAGTCACCATCGTCGGAGCCGGCAACGTCGGCGCGACCACCGCGCACTGGATGGCCGCGAAGGAACTTGCCGACGTCGTTCTCGTCGATGTGGTCGAGGGCGTGCCGCAAGGGAAGGCGCTCGACTTACAAGAGGCGCTGCCCGTCGAAGGCGCTGACGTCCGCATCACCGGGAGCAACGACTATAGTGCGACTGCGGACTCGGACATCGTCGTCATCACCGCGGGCTTGCCTCGCAAGCCAGGCATGTCGCGCGACGACTTGCTCAAAGTCAATGCCGAGATCGTCGGAAGCGCCACCCAAAGCGCAGTCAAGATGTCGCCGAATTGCATCCTCATCATCGTCACGAATCCGCTCGACGCCATGTGCGAAGTCGCGCGTCAGAAGAGCGGCTTCCCGCGCGAGCGCATCTTGGGGATGGCCGGCGTGCTCGACGCCGCTCGCTTCGCCACATTCATCGCGATGGAACTCGGCGTCAGCGTCGACAATGTCTACGGCGCAGTCCTCGGCGGTCACGGCGATCAGATGGTGCCGCTGCCGCGCTATTCCACTGTCGCAGGCGTGCCGATCACCGAATTGATGGATGCCGCGACCATCGCCCGCATCGTCGACCGGACGGCAAAAGGCGGCGGCGAGATCGTCGCGCTGCTCAAGACGGGCAGCGCGTACTACGCACCAGCGCGATCGATCACCGAGATGGTCGACGCGATCCTTCGCGACAAGCACAAAATACTGCCGTGCGCGGTCAGGCTGAATGGCGAGTACGGCCTTCGCGACCTGTTCATCGGCGTGCCATGCAAACTCGGCGCCAACGGACTCGAGGCGGTCATCGAGCTGAAGCTGACGCAAAGCGAGTCGGCAGCGCTCCACAAGAGCGCAGATGCGGTTAAAGAGCTCGTCGAAGCCCTCGGCGCTGTTTCTGCCAAGTAGCGAAGACCCGCAGGTGCGTCCTTCGGGACGCCTGGCATCGCCTCCGCCCACGGCGAAGACCTCGCCTTTTCTTTATCCGGGCGAAAGCCGATATACTATGTAGTATCCGCACGTCTGCGAGGAGTAGGAGTTTCTTGAAACGCGCCACCACGGAATCGCTCCGCGTGAAACGCAAGTTTCAGCGCGGAAACGTGCGCGTCGCCGTGGTGTTGCGCAGCGATGACGGTAAGGTAGCCACCGGCGAAGCGCGCGACGTCAGCGCCGGCGGCATGAAGCTGACGACGCACGACAAGCTCGGCGCCGGCATCAAGGGCTTTGCACAGCTCGCACTCCCGGGCGGGCAGGTCGTGCGCGCCGCCGTCGAGACCGTGTGGGAAGATGCGATCCAGGGCAGCGGCTACGTCTACGGGATCCGATTTAACAATCTGGGTGCGACCGAACGCTTTGCGTTGCTCGAAGCGATTTACGCGCCCGGCGCCGGCGAACGGCCAAAGCTCACGTCGCTGACCGGCGACGACGGGCCAGTGGGCACGCAACCGCTCAGCCCGGCCCATCACGCGTACTATTTACGGCTGCTTCGCCGCATCGAGCAGTCGCACAAACTCAATCCGGCCGATACCGATCGCATTCTCTACGCCCGCCTGTATCTCGCCCGCAGTCTTCGCGAGATCCTCGTCGACTATCAAATCGTGCCACAGGCCCAGCTCGACGAATTCCTTTCGGCGATCTACGGCGTGCCGTATATCGACTTGAGCCGCACGCGGCCCGACCCGAACGCGACCGAAGCTATACCGGTCGGCATCGCGACGAGCCAGTACATCATCCCGATATCCAGCAAGGGCGACACGCTCGTCGTGGCGATGGCCGACCCCGCCGACCTGCCCACGCTCGATCTCATCCAGCTGCGCGCCAAGAAAGATATCGACGTCCGGTTTGCGCTGGTCGAAGAGATCGAAGCGTCGATCAACAACGTCTACCATGGCGCCACGCTTCACTCCGCCGACAAACTCATCGACACCGTCGCCGCAGTCAAGACCGTTACCGACGGTTTTGTGGACGGCGCGGATGTCGAGGACCTCGAGACACTGCGGCGGCTCTCCGACGCGACGCCGATCATCACGCTCGTCGACTCGGTTCTGCGCAGCGCGGTCGATGACGGCTCGAGCGACATCCACCTCGAACCGTTTGGCGATGGCATCGTCGTCCGCTTCCGTCTCGACGGCGTCCTCCACGAAATGCGGCAACTGCCGAAGAACGCGTACGCGGCGGTGGTGTCTCGCATCAAGATCATGGGGCGCATGGATATCACCATCCGTCACATCCCGCAAGACGGCCGCGCCTCCATTCGCTTCCAACGCAAAGAGTTCGACCTTCGCATTTCGTCGTTGCCGACGGTGTTCGGCGAAAAAATCGTCATCCGGCTGTTGGAGAAGAGCCCGCACATAAAGGATCTGAAAGCGGTCGGATTCAGCGATGCGAATTATGCGCTCTTCGCGCCGCTGATCAGACGCCCGTACGGGATGATCTTGGTTTGCGGACCGACCGGCAGCGGCAAGTCGACCACGCTCTTCGCGTGCCTGCAAGAGATCAACGACGGCGCTACCAACATCACGACCATCGAAGATCCCGTCGAATACCGCATTCCCGGGGTCAATCAGGTAGAGGTCAACGTCAAGCGCGGGCTCACTTTTGCCGGCGTGTTACGTTCGCTCTTGCGGCAAGACCCCGATATCATCTACGTCGGCGAGATCCGTGACCGCGACACCGCGGATCTCTCGGTGCGGGCTGCGTTGACCGGCCATCTACTGCTTTCCACCTTGCACACGAATTCCGCCGTCCAGGCCATAGCGCGGCTCGTCGACATCGGCGTCGACCCGGCGATGATCGGGTCGTCGCTCATCGGCGTCGTCGGACAACGTCTCGTGCGCCGGATCTGCCTCGAATGCAAAGAGCAGTATGAGCTGCCGCCGGAAGAAACGCTGATCCTCTCGGAGATGCTCCCGCTCGTCACGCCCGCGTCTTTGTGGCGCGGCCGCGGCTGCGATCTGTGCCACGACACCGGCTATCGCGGCCGGATGGCAGTGCACGAAATTCTGCCGGTGGATGAAGGCTTGCGCCGGCTCATCGCCAAGGGCGCGGATTCAAATCAGCTGCTCGATCATTGCAGCGCGCAGGGCTTCACGGATTTGCGCGACGATGCGATGCAGCGCCTCCTCGAGGGCGAGACCACGCTGCGCGAGGTCATGCGCGTCACGGTCTAGTCTGGGGATTCGGTAGTCCAGCGAATCCATGCGCAATGCGGCTCACACTCCGCGAGCAGCCAACGCTTGATCTGCACTGCAGAGTAGTTGGTCAGCGAAAGGCTCGGATAGTCCGCTCCTGCAGGCCACTCGAGTCCCACGCGCGCCAACGGCCGAAGCGCTCCGATCCGGCAAAACGCGTCTTCAAGCAGCTCCCGCTGGTGTGTATCCAACTGATTCATCGTAAAACTGTGATAGACGATGATCGGCATATCGGGCGCGATACCGTCCGCGACCGATGGAAAGATATCGGCAGCGTCGCCGGCGATGAGCTTGGGCGGATCGCGGCGCGCGATGTCGGCGGCGCGCTCCAAGAGATCCCGGCGGTCCGCATGTTCAGGCCAGGTCAACGCTTTGAGCCATAGCAGATCGTCGGCATAGCGGACGTCGAGCGGCGCGATGTCGATGCCGTAGCGCTGCGCGATGTCGGGCAATCGGTCAAGGCTCGGGTGTCCATCGCCGCGCAGTTCGCATGTGAAAACCAAGTCCGCGGTGGAGGCACCCCAGGCGAGGTCGTGGTCGTACGTGCAGCGGTAGCGGTCCCATTGCAGATTCAGGCCCGCACTTGCGCCGATCTCCACAAACGCCGCGCGGTCCGCATCGAGTGCGTCGGCCGCGCTAGAGAATCCCGGCACGAGTGCGGCACAGCGCCGGACTTCGTTCGTCTGGACGCGGCGCGCGGCGGTGACATTCCGAATCGCGTCGGCGTGGGCGAGACAAAACGAACGGAACTGACGGAAGACATCGGCCGCAAAGGGTGGTGTGCCGCCGAGGGATTCGTAGGAGCGCGCGAGCTCGGACTCGACGCCTTTGAGCAAGAGATAGTGCACGGCTGCGAAGAGCAGATTCGGCTGGAGATGGCGCGGGCGCACATCAGCGGCGAGGGCCAACAACTCGGTATCGGTAGCGACGCGCCGCGCGAGATGTTCGTACAGCGGACTCGAGTCGCGCGCCGTCCGCGCGAAGTGTTCGAAGGCGTCGGCTTCGGGTGTCGTCGCACTCACCAGCCGGAGGTTCGTGCGCGCTGAAGCGGTAACCCTGGTGCATCATGACGGACGATAGAACTTTTGGATTTCGCACTCGCGCGTTGCATGCCGGCACACCGCCCGACCGGTCCAGCGGTTCGCGCGCGCTACCGATCAACATGACGTCGAGTTTCGTATTCGAATCGGCTGCGAAGGCGGCCGATCTTTACGCGTTGCGCACTTACGGCGATATCTATTCGCGCATCTCCAATCCCACGGTCGCCGCGTTTGAAGAGAAGATGGCGAGCCTCGAAGGCGGATTAGGAGCGGTCGCCACGGCTTCCGGACAGGCCGCGCAGATCGTGGCGCTGCTCACGGTCGCGCAAGCTGGCGATCATCTCGTCGCATCGGCCAATCTCTACGGCGGTACGATCACGCAGCTCTCGGTGACGCTGAAACGGCTTGGGGTCGACACCACGTTCGTACCTGGGGGCGATGCTGCCGCCATGCGCGCGGCGGTGAAGGCGAATACCAAGGCGATGTACGTCGAGACCATCGGCAATCCGGTCGGTACGGTTGCGGATCTCTGCGCGTTGTCGGAGGCGGCGCACGATGCGGGCGTACCACTGATCGTCGACAACACGTTTGCTTCGCCGTATCTTTGCCGGCCGATCGAGCACGGCGCGGACGTCGTCGTCCACTCAGCGACAAAATTCATCGGCGGTCACGGCACGGTGATCGCAGGCGTCTTGGTGGAATCAGGACAGTTCGATTGGGCGGCCGGCCGTCATCCACTCGTGTCTAGTCCGAGCCCCGGATATCACGGCCTGAACTTCGCCGAGACGTTCGGCGAGTACGCCTACTTGATGCGCGCGCGCGCAGAGGTGCTGCGTGACGTCGGCGCTTGCCTATCGCCGATGAATGCGTGGCTGCTGGTGCAGGGCTTGGAAACGCTTGCGGTGAGAATGGATGCGCACGTCGCCAACGCGCTGCGCGTCGCGGAATATCTGGCTCGTCATCCCGATACCGCCTGGGTGAAATACGCCGGCCTGCCGGACAATCCGAGCTACGCGCTCGCGCAGCGCTATCTGCCGCGCGGCGCGGGGTCGATCTTCACCTTTGGGCCCCGCGGAGGTCGTGAAGCGGCGGTCCGATTCATCGAGGCACTCGAGATCTGGAGTCACCTGGCAAATGTCGGCGATGCCAAGAGCCTCGTCATCCACCCGATGTCCACGACGCATCAGCAACTGACAGAAGAAGAAGCGGCGGGCGCCGGAATCACGCCGGACATGATCCGCCTTTCGGTCGGACTGGAAGATGTCGACGATCTCATCTGGGACCTGGATCAGGGGTTTGCGGCTGCGCGCCGCTTCGCCGGGGCGGCGACCTCTTGATTCTCACCACCGCCGGTCAACGCCGCGACTTGCTCGATTCGGCGAAGCTGGTGGCTGTCGTGGGAGCGAGCGCCAACCCGCTTCGGGCAAGTTATTTTGTCTACAAATACCTGCTGGCGCACGACGTGCAGGCGCTTCCCGTCAACCCGACCCATGGCGACATCGAGGGCGCGACGTGCTACCCATCGCTCAAGGCATTGACGGCCGCGAAGGGTCCACCGGATATCGTCGACGTCTTTCGCAGGCCGTCAGAAACGCCGCGCGTGGTGCGCGAATCGATCGCGGCTGGGGCGAAGGCCATCTGGTTTCAATACGGCGTGATCAATGAAGAGGCGATCAAACTCGCGGATGAAGCGGGTCTTGCCGTCGTGGTTGATCGCTGCATGAAGGTGGAACACGCGCGATTCCACGGCGGCTTGAGCACGGCGGGCATGAACTCCGGCGTGGTCAGCTCCCGCCGTCGCACGTAGCGCCGACCTTTGTAGTAGGGCGAGCATCGCTCGCCCGCGTATTGCCGACCTTTAATGTGGGCCCGACCTTTACGGTCGGCCATCGGCACGCGGCGTTTGCGTAGTTGTGGCTCGTTCTGCTAGAGTGGCGGCATGGATAAGCCACATAGTCTGAAGATGGCCTGCCCCAATTGTGGATCAAACTCGTGGTCTCAAAATCCCAGGGATGTATTTGTGGCAACCACGGGGCTGTTGCCCGAGGCCAACGAGTTCAATCTCTTGACCTGCGACGGCTGCGGGTACTCCGTCTTCATGCGCATACCGAAGTCATAGTCAGCCGACGTACTCTGCGAGGTCGACCTGAATCGCCGGCCATGGAAAGATTAGCCTCTACGCCTCGCGCAACACGTCGGCAAGTTCCGCAAACACCGATCGCTCGACATCGCCTCTATGCTGCTTGTCGACACCGAATTCATACGTCGGTGCGTGGAAGCGGATTCCCCGCACGGAGTGATTGCGGATTTCGGTGATGTGTAGGATGACAGCAGCGCACGGGAACGGTACGCTCGCCATGGATTGCCTTGCAATGATGGCATCGCCGCGCGCGGCGATCACGAGATCGTCGGCGAGGACTTCCATAGCGACGCGCTGGTTGCCCGACGCGATGTTGACATACGCAGAACTGCGATGATCCAGTGCGACGGCCACGCTACTTGCCGGACCTGCAACCACCCACGTGCAAAGTGCTGTTGCCGGCACGCCATCTTTCGAAACGGTTGCGACAACTGCGGCCGTTCCCCCGCCGAGCGCCGCCCGCATCGCGCGGCGAAGCTCGTGCTCGCCGTCGCGGTCAGCTGCTGAAGAAGGGGTCATCTGAGAAACCGCACGTTGGATTCGCGCTTGAGCGTATCGTGACTAGGGGCAATGTACGCTCGCGCCGCTCGGCGTCCGGTCGAGATAAACCGTCGTGGTCGACGTCGCGGAGATCGTCGATGTCGGTTTTCCAAAACATCCAATACTGCACCAACTGCTCATGCGGATCGACATCGAACTTTGCGCCCCAGGACATACTTCAAATTGCCCCTCCACCGGGGACAAGCCGTCTTTCGTAAAAAAAACGGCATACGACCCGGGCTGAAGTCCGACCGCTGCGTAGTGTCCAAACCGATTGGTCTTCAGGCGCATCAGGACGGACCCTGCAGATGCATAGATACTAATCGTCGCCCCATCGATAGGTTGTCCGCTTACCGAGTTGCTGACCACGCCCGTTATGCTCCCGGAGTCATCGGCTCGGGCCCCGGCGATGTCACCGGCAGTCAGCAGCGCGCAAATCAGGCCAGCAACGAGGGGCGAAGAGAAGAAGCGCGGTCGAATTGCCATCCCCGCACCTTCGCCGCCCGCGCAGGAAAGCCCGACTTCCCCAAACAATCATTTGGGGAAGTGAAAGACCGCACGGTGAGAGGGGGCGGCCCCGTGGCCAAGAGCTTGCAAACGGTGCCCATCATCGACGAGTTTTCGGCCTACATTCGGCTCGAGCGCGGCCTGTCGGCGCGCACGGCCGTCGAGTATTCCCGCGATTTGGACGATTTCGCGAGATTCCTGGACAAGGACCGATCGCAGCCGAGGTTACTTAAAGCCAGTCTTGCGGATGCGCGCAAATACGTCATGACCCTTATGGGGCAGCGCCGGTATACGGCGCCGGCGGTTCGCAGGCGGATCGCGTCGCTGCGGTCGTTCTACAAGTTCGTCCAGCGCTCTGGGCGGCGCCCGGACAATCCAATTGTGGAGCTGCAACCCCCAAAGGAGCCGCGCAAGCTGCCGAAGATCCTATCCGAGCGCGAAGTCGGGAGATTGCTCGGCGCAAAAGTTCACGTGGACGACGAGTTCCTCTTCTCCCGGGACCACGCGATTTTCGAGCTGATGTATGCAGCTGGCGTCCGGATCGCCGAACTTGTGGGCTTGAGCATGGGCGATGTCGACAGAGAACGTCGGGTCATGCGGGTCACCGGCAAGGGCAACAAGCAGCGCATGGTATTGATGAACAAGACCGCGTTGCGCGCGCTCAATCGCTATCTCAACATTCGACCGCATTGCCAGACCGAAGCGTTGTTCGTCAGCAAGCGCGGAGGACGGCTCACGGCGCGGGCCGTGCGGTATCAGTTCGCCGCATTCAAACAGGCAGCGGGCATCGAGCGTGCAGCGTCGCCGCATACGCTCAGGCATTCATTTGCTACGCACATGCTCGAGCGCGGCGCCGACCTCATGGTGATCAAAGAACTCTTGGGCCACGAGAACTTAAGCACGACCCAGATCTACACCAACGTCTCGATGGAGCACGTGCGTCAGACCTACGAAGATTCTCACCCACGCGACAAGGAATCGTGACCATGGAATGGTTTCGGCGGCGGTAAGAGGCCAAACTTGCTTTGCACCTCCGCGCCTCGGAGGACTCGCAACAGGAACAACAACAGCACCGTAATCGCGAGGAAGAGCATCGGCATGCTGAAATCGACCGAACCCATCGCGAGCCCGGCGTTCCAAAACTTTAGCCAATCGATAAAGGCAAAGAGCGCGAAATACGCGGTGCAAAAGATTGCGCTTGCCGTCAGGTTGATGAGCGAGTACCAATACCCGAGCCGACTTCCCATGAGCAACAATGGGCCGCCGATGAGGCCAAGCACTTCTAGTTGGAACACGAAACGAAGCTGTGTGAGCCCGCTGAGCATCGACCACAGACCGATGAGGCCTTCGATGAATACGAGTACGGCGACCACCATTACGGTAGCCGCGGCTGACATCTTCACCTCTTCTTTGAGGCGCTGAACCGGGAATACTCCCATCGTGGTCCGTTCGGCAACGTTTGGTGCAAGCCTTGAGAAGAGAGGGGCCGCGCCCACCCCACCCTCTTCTTCTGCCGCCGGCGCCGAGGGATGAATCGACTGCTGCAGTCGCAAATCGGCCGACGATGAGCGCGTTAAAGCCGAACGTCAGCTATGCCGACTTTGAAAAATTGGACATACGAGCGGGTCGCGTTGTCGCTGTGGAGGCATTTCCGGCGGCGCGCAAGCCTGCATATAAGATGACGATCGATTTCGGTCCCGAGGTCGGGATCAAGCGCTCGAGCGCCCAGATCACGGAACACTACGCGATTGAATCGCTCGTCGGTAAAGTGATCGTCGGCGTGCTCAATTTCGCACCGAAACGAATCGCCGATTTTACCAGCGAGGCGCTGGTACTAGGCGTCGCCGATGATAACGGTTGCGTGGTGTTGCTATCGACGGAATTCAACGTTCCCCTGGGCGGCTCGGTCTACTGATCCGAGGACTTGAAAAGAGCGCCCTCGCCGAGCAGTGAATCCACTCGTTGCCAATCCTGACGAACCGGGTGCGTCCACCTCAGCAAGGTTAGCGAGGATGCTCGCAGAACCAAGCCTGCATGAAAAAATACGTCGCGGCGGCGCTCGCAGTGAGCGCCGCCATCAGCCTATGTGCGGCCTCGAGTAACGCGGCCGCAAAACCACCGTCACCACCGAACACGCCGACCGCTGCAGAGCTTCCATTCGTAACACGGGCAACGTCGGAACTCCAAAAACTGTACGGCACGACAGCGCTGGCTGCAAAAGCCGGCTACTTTCGCTACACGAACGAGGATTCCACGGGCGCGATCAGCTGGGTCAACACTAAGTACTTTACCAGCGACGAAACCCACCCGAGCCAGATTTGGTACGATGTGAAAGGCAACCTGATCGGTGTCGATTACTCCGTGCCGAAAACCAGCACCGCCCCGAAGATGTGGGCGATACTACCCGCGCGATGGTTCGATTTCGAGCCGCACGTCCACTTTGCCGTCGCGGCCAAGGCGCTTGGTGCGTCTTCGACAAGTGGATTGAAGCTCGGGTATATCCTCGACAGCACGATCAAGAAGAACGGCGGATCGCCTACCCATCCGACTCCAGCCGACGTGGTCAAGGCCGGCAAGGCGAAGTCCGCGAGCGACGTCAAATTCGTCTTCCACTTCCCAGATCTGTGGGATCTCGAATTCTGGCTCGTGCCGAATCCGAGCGGCGTGTTTGCGACGAAGAACCCCAACGTCAAGCCGTCGGCGAACGCCGAGAAGATGTGACGTAAGGTCAATTACAAAAACGAGGCGCTCGCAGGTGCGGGCGCCTTTTTATTTGGGTGAGCGATCGTTAAAAAGGTCGGCACTACATTTTGGATGTTATCGTGATGTCGCCGCTGACTGCACGAAGGTTGACCGTTGCTGTGCCTGCACCGGTCGTCCTCACAACGCTGGCGCCCGGCGTATCGCCGCTGCCATGGTCACCGTCGCACGAGTGGATGGCGCCGGATACCGTCTGCGCGGTGATGTGGGCAGACGAATTAGCAGGCATTACGAGCGTGACCTCACCCGCCGTCGATTCGGCTTTGACCGCCTGCGTGCCGTCGAGCTCATCGAATTCGGCGTGCACGTCGCCCGAGACGGATTGTAGTGTCGAGTCACCACGCAAACCGGTAGCGCGAACGTCGCCGCTCGTGCTGGATGCGCTGACCGGGCCGCCCGCGCCGTTCACGTCGACATCGCCTTCGGTTGAGGTCGCGTCCACCGCGCCGGTGACGCCCCGCACCACGATGTTCCCGGTCACGGTCGTGACGATGACGTGCGCGCCGGCCGGCACGTGCACGACGTAGTCGACGGAGACGTCGGCCTTTTCGTCGACTTGCGTCGAGCTGACGCGAAGATCGCCGCCTTCGAAGTTGCCGTCGACACGCACCGCATTCGGATCGCCTTGCACCGTCGCATCGACTTCGCCGCTGGAGCGGTTCCAACCGATGACCTCGATGTTGCCGTGGACATTCTCGATGCGCACTGTTCCGTGTGCGGAAACGTCACCGGCCAATATTTCTTTGCCCGGCCCTGCCGCTTTGTTGGCAGCATCGGGCGTCAGCCACGCAGATTGATTGCTGGCGACTTCGGTCGCGGAAGGCGCGATCCCAAGCGCGGCCTTGATGTTCGACCGCTCGGCGCTAGCCAGATTCGAGTCCAGCGCGTCGACGAACGCCCGATGTACGATCATCAGGTTGGCGTGCGGTGCAAGCGCCGATATCGCGTTCAACCGTAATGCTTCCGAGCGGCCGTTTCGCATGAGGCCGATAAGCGCGACTTGTACCGTATGATGACCCGAGTATGGCGCGAGCGCCGCGAGCGCGTTGAGGCCGACGGCCTCGTCCTGGGTTGAGTTCAGCACTTCGGACAGCGACTCCATCGCTGCGGCGCGGGATGCGGCCGGCGTCATGGCCGCGATGATGTTCAGCGCGACCGGCTCGTCATTTCCTTCACGCAAGATCTTGGCGAACACGCTCAGGACTTCGCTGCGATCCGCGTACGGCGCGAGCGCAGCGACGATGTTGAGCCGGACCGACTCGTCGTTGACGGTGGCGAGCGCATGGAGCAATCCTTCGCGCACACGGACTTCGCCGGTCGAATGCGCGAGCGCGCTCACAGCCGCGAGACGCTCTTCTTCTCCCGGTGCGTTGGCCAGGGCCGCCAGCTCAGACTTGATCGCGTCTGTCGGCGTGGCGACCGTCGCGTCGGTGATGACGAGCGCTGCGAATTCCTGAAGGCGGGGCGTCTGTTGAAGCGCGAGCGTGCGCGGTGAAGCTTTTCGGTCAATTGTCCGGCGCCGTGGCGGCGCGAGCTTGCGCGGGCAGACGCTCGTTCCTGGCCGGATGCGGATGTTCGCGGCATCGTTGGAGGCGAGCATCGCAAGCTTCGTGTCGTGATGCGTGCCGGACGCCGCTCGCGAAGCGGCGAACCTCTGCATGACGCTGCTCGCCGAGACAGCGACGAGCGGGCTCATCTGGGCCGCGAAGAACAATACGGCGACGAGGCCTGCCGCTGCGGCCCACGCCGCGCTTCTCGCGACCTGCGGCCGAGCATCGCGCGTGCGGTCCAAAAGCCGTTCGATACGCGTGAATATCTGCTTCTGCGTGAAGAATGCGCCGAGCGACGGTAGCGCCGAGACCCGGCGCGCGGCCGTGAGCTCTGCGAGATGCGTCAGGCAGTTCGCGTACGGGCGGGCGCCGCCCGTCGCAGCAACGACCCAGTCGTCGCAGGCGACCTCCCGCTCGATGCTCAGCTGGCGGCCGATGAACACAATAGTCGGACTGAAGAACAGCAGCGCCTCGGCGACTTTCTGGAGCAGATTCGTCCAATCGTCCAAGCGACGCACGTGCGCCAGTTCATGCATGCCGATCTGATCGAATTCAGCTTCGGCGAGCTTACCGACGAGGTCCGCCGGCACGACGATCGCCGGATGGAACAAGCCGATCGCGACCGGGATCTCGATCTCGCCGGAGACCAGCAAACGTGGAACGCGCGAACCGCTCGACGTGCGCAACCACTGCTCGAGCCGCGATTGATGCCACGGCCCAAGAAGCGAAGCACGGTCCTTGATGCGCTGCAAGCGGATGTGACCAACGATGAGACGGATGATCAGTGCCGTCGCGACCAAATACCATGCAAGGAAGATCGCGAGCGCCCAATCCCCGTTCAGCGTCAGTAGCGGTTGCGAGGTCTGCGCGCTCGGTGAGAGCGGCGCACCGCCGGCGGTCTTGGCGTCGCGTGTGCCTGCAGCCATGGAAACGTCAGCAGCGGCCGCGAGAGCGCTTCCCGACTCAAGCGCCGGTCGATGGATGCTTGCGCCACGACTTGCAGCAGATGCTGGGCTCGGCACTATCCAAGGATGACCGGGAAGTGGGTCGAGCGCGAGCGTCGCCACCAGCGCGGCGAACCAAATCCCGTACCGGGTCGCGGCGTTGCATCGCGGCAGCAAACGGAT
Organism: Candidatus Eremiobacteraceae bacterium; assembly: GCA_036561585.1. Taxonomy (GTDB): domain Bacteria; phylum Vulcanimicrobiota; class Vulcanimicrobiia; order Eremiobacterales; family Eremiobacteraceae; genus JABCYQ01. The sequence goes on from DATBOZ010000136.1 coordinate 14,546, forward strand.
CACCGCCCACGCGATGATCGCGATGGGGATCGCGTAAGCGACGCCCGCGATAAGCGCGCCGGCGGCGTGGCTTGCGAAAGCCTCGAACACCGCCAGCGCGGCGTTCATTACTCCGCGTGCTCGCTAGCTTTGATGATCCGCTTCAGGCGGTCGATTTCCACTGGATCCAGCTTCTCGTTCTCGAGGACGTTGAGTGCGAGCAAGCCCGGCGAATTGTCGAAAAAGCGCGATACGAGTTGTTTGACCGCGCTGCGTTGCGCCTCTTCGCGATCGACGATCGGAGCATAGACGAACGCGCGCCCCGATTCGTGATGACGGACGTAACCCTTTTGCTCCAAGATACGCATCGTGGTGAGCACGGTGTTGTACGCGAGCGGCGTCCGGCCGGGCAACGCTTCGACGACATCGCCGACCGTCGCCTTGCCTTTCTCCCACACGATGTCCATGAGCCGAAGCTCCGCCTCTGTGAGCGTCGCAGATTTTTTCCTTGCCATAGAGGTCTCCCGTCAACTAAACTAACGAATTAGGTGTTTGCCCGCCGGACGGTGGTTTCCTGCGGCCTGCGGTGCGCCCGGCAACACTCCAGTATGGCGGCAAGCGATATCCGCGCGGGCGACGAAGCGCGACGTCATGCCGACCTTGGTCCCCATCCGCTCGAGCGTGTCCCTGTCGCGATACGTGCCGACCGCGTTTCTCGGGTTGGTCCTCCTGCTAACCGCCCTGGTTGCGGCTGCCGCAGCCCATTTGCTGATCGACTACATCGGCGATTTCGCGTTGGCTCACGATTCATACGACGGCATGGCGCACCACGCCCGGACCCTCGCGAGCGCCGTCGTGCTGATCGTCGCGATCGGCGGCATCCTTCGACTGCTGTGGTCGGCACTCGACGATGGGCACGCTTCGACCGGCACATTTCGCGCGCTCGTCGAACCGGTGCTGAAGCTTCCCGTGTGGCGCTTCGCTGCAGCGGTCACCGTCGTCGCGCTCCTGGCCGTCATCGCGATGGAGTCGGCCGATGCGCTGCTCGACGGCGTTCGCATCGACGATTTCGCCGACGTTCTCGG
>DATBOZ010000137.1:0-19608 GCA_036561585.1 Candidatus Eremiobacteraceae bacterium
GCTGCGGCCGTATGCAGGCGCCGGCTCCGCTGCGACCACGATCGTGACATCAGCCTCGCGGGCGATCCGTGGTCCGGGCACGCCCGCCTGAAAACTGACGACGGCGTGCGATTCGCTGCGCGCGATGAGATCGGTCATCTCGATGACGTGCCGGGCCCCAGGCTCAGCGCGTTCAAGTTCCGCGCCATCTTCGGTGGCTTCGTCGGCTTCGAGGAGCGTATCACCGCTCGCTTGCTCGCCGCTCGCGCGGTCGAATGCCAAAATCTCTTCCGCGCCGTCGATCACCAAGACTGAACGCGGCGCGTAATCGAGCACGCTGCCGCCTCCGGCTTCAGCCGCATCCGACCAGGGCGTGACGGTGACGCTCTCTACCGCACCCACCGAGCGCTGATCGGCCAGCGCGAACGTGCGAATCGTCTCGAGCGTGTCGCCGAAGAATTCGAGTCGCAACGGCAAGTCCGACTGCGCGGGAAACACGTCGACAATGCCGCCGCGCACCGCGAATTCGCCGGCGGCGCCGACGGTATCGACTCGCTCGTACCCGAGCGCGACCAGTTCGGCGAGCATCGGTTCCCAATCGTACGTTCCGCCGATATTATACGTCCGCGTGCGCGCGATGAATTCCGCGGCCGCGAGCACCGGGTCTCGCATCGCGTCGTGCGCGACGCAGAAGACGCCCGGACGACGTGCCGCCAGCGCTGCAAGCGTTTCGATGCGCGCGCTCTGCGACGTCGGATTTTGCGGCGCTCCGGGCGCGACTTCTCGCGCCGCCAACGTCCACACGGGTGCGCCGCGCTCTTCAAGATAGTAGGCGCAATCGGTGGCGAAGCGATCCGCCGCCTCCTGCGAGGCACACCACACGATGATCTGGGCGCCCAGTTCGTGCCACAGCGCAGCGGTCACGAACGGCCGGGCGGGCGACGCGGTCTCTGCGATATCGATGGACTGATGCATGCGCGCGGCCTTGACGGCGCGCGCGAGCACATCGCTCTTGCTTGCGAACGCTTGCACCAACCGATCGCCGACGTGTTTCACTAGGAAGCTCCAAACGGACAGTGGCCGGGTCGCGCTCGACCCGGCCTGTACCACTCATGCAATGATTCGCGGACCACACTCGGCGCCCTTCGGCGCTTGCCCGAACGGAACGAACGCCGGCAGACGCGAACCCCGAGCGAGAATGAACAAGCGCGCGATATTTTTTGGGTTAACGATCACGCTTGCAGCCTGCAGCACGCTTGCAGGCTGCGGCGCATCGCACGCCGACCGATCCACACTCGCAACCTCGCAGCCGACCGCGTCTGCGGCGGCCGAGGCGCTTTACGGCGCCGCCGTCGCGCCGCAGAGCGGGGCGTCCAAGGCGGCGAGAGCCGCCGCAGTCGAGTCGCGAAAAGTGACTGTTCCGAAGATTCGCGGCGTCCCCGTCAGCGGCGTGACGGCGGCGGCGATTGCGTCGCCGACGGCGATCGTGACGCCGCAGAGCGGGCCATCTGGGGCGGCGGGAGCCTCCGCAGTCGAGTCGCGAAGCTCGACTATTCCGAAGTTTCGCGACGTCCCCGCAAGCGGCGTGACGACTCCGGCGGGTGTGGTGCACCCCGCGAACCGCATGACATTCGTACCGATTTCGGCGGCAGAGCTTCCACAAGGCGTACCCTACGCATCAGACAGCGACCCCGTGCAGATCATCTCCTACATACTCTCCTCGACGGTCTTCCATCCGGGCGACAAGGTCACCGGCGACGTGGTCACCACGAGCAACGCCGCATCGGTCACAGCGCAGGTGGGTACGATCAGCATCAACGTCCCAAAGGTCGCTCCCGGAAAATTCCACTTACTCATGCAACTGCCATCGATACCACTGCCACCCGGCGACGCGAAGCTCGTCATCACCGCGATCCGCACCGACGGAAAGCGGACGACGCGCGAAGTGCCGATCACGGTCGTGCTGTAGGTGGCGCGCCCGCGCGCCATCGTCCTCGTCATCGATTCCGGCGGCGTCGGCGCATCGCCCGACTACGCGCGATTCGGCGATCAGCCAAACGTGAATACGTTAGGAAACGCGGCGCATAGCGCGGGTGGACTCGCCTTGCCGGCATTCGAGCGGCTCGGCCTCGGTTGCATCGCGTCGATTGAGGGCGTCGCGCCGGTCGCGGACCCCCTCGCCGCTGTCGGACGTTTACGCGAGAGCAGCAACGGTAAAGATACGATCACGGGTCATTGGGAGATGATGGGCATCGTCGTTCGCACAGCATTCCCCACGTATCCAAACGGCTTTCCGCCGGAGATCGTCGAGCAATTCGAAGCGATCACCGGCGCGAAAGTGCTCGGCAACAAGCCGGCGTCGGGGACGGAGATCATCGAAGAACTCGGCCCGCTGCACATGAGCACGGGGCGTCCGATCCTCTATACATCTGCAGATTCGGTTTTCCAAGTCGCGGCGCACGAGGATGTGGTGCCCCTCGAGAAGCTCTGGAGGTGGTGCGAAAAAGCGCGCGCGATATTGGTGCCGCCGAATCGCGTCAACCGGGTCATCGCACGTCCGTTCATCGGAAAGCCAGGTGCGTTTGTCAGAACGGCGGGCCGACGCGACTACGCCGTCGCACCGCCGAGACCAAGCGTTCTCGACCTCCTCGAACGCGCGGGCGTTCCGACATGCGGCCTCGGGAAGATCCAGGACATCTACTGTTGCCAGGGTATCGCGGCCGGGTCCCGAACAGCGGACAACGATGAGGGCATCGCGCGCACGCTTGAGTGGCTCGACCGTGACGCCGGCGGATTTTGCTTCACCAATCTCAACGATTTTGATTCGAAGTATGGGCATCGGCGTGATCCACACGGGTATGCTCAAGCCTTGGTTGCACTCGACCGCGCGCTGCCGAGCCTCTTGAATCGCCTACGACCTGGAGATAGATTGCTCGTGACGTCAGATCACGGATGCGACCCCACGGCCCGCGGCACAGACCACACGCGCGAATTCGCGCCGCTCATCGATTACCGGCCTGGTGTTCGAGGCGCCCTCCTGGGTGAACTCGATTCATTCTGCCAAGTCGGCACGCGGGTCCTCGACACGTTCGGCATCGCCGCGCCGTCGGAGCCGCTCACGGTATGAGCGCGCCGTCGGCCATCATCGCTGAACTCAGCCGCCAAACGGCGCTCACCCCGCCTCGCATATTCGAATTGCCGCAGATCCGGCGGCGCGTTCCGGTCGCATGGACCGTCCTCAAGCGCGTGTCCGACGTCTTCATCAGCGCGATCTTGCTTGTCGTGCTCGCGCCGGTGCTCGCCGTCATCGCGCTCGCCGTCAAGATGACGTCGCCCGGCAGCGTGCTCTTCTCGCAACTGCGCGTCGGCAAGGACGGCAAGACGTTCCGGTTTTACAAGTTCCGCACGATGGTGGACGGCGCGCATCTGCTCCATGAGTGCGTCGCGCATCTCAACGAATGCGACGGTCCTGCGCTGAAGATCGCGAACGACCCGCGCCTGCACGGCCTCGGCCCCTTCTTGAGGCGCACGAGCCTCGATGAGTTGCCGCAGCTCTGGAATGTTTTGCGCGGCGAGATGAGCCTCGTCGGGCCACGCCCGGCGCTTCCCAACGAAGTGGCCAACTATGCGACGCCGTACTACGAGCGCTTCGACGTCATGCCAGGGCTCACGGGCCTTTGGCAAGTGAGCGGCCGAGCGACTGTTCCGTTCAAGCGATGGATGGCGATGGATATTTGGTACGTCCGCAATTGGACGCCGCTCGTGGATCTGTGGCTGCTCTTACGTACCATCCCCGCGGTGCTCTTCCGCGAAGGCGCCTGGTAGGTCAAATGTGGTGCCGACCTTTACGGTCGGCCGTGGGTGTATTAGGGTGAGCAACGCTCACCCTATTCTTTCGTTTGGGCGAGCGATGCTCGCTCTACTACAACGAGGTCCGGCCGACCATAAAGGTCGGCACTACAGAGTTACAGGAAGAGCTCGCCGATCTTGTTGGACCGAGCCTCGGTGAACCAGACCGTGCCGGCCGGCCCAGCGGCGATAAACGTAGGGCCAGCAAGCGCAGTCGGAATCGCGAACTCGGTGATGGTGCCTGATGGCGTGATGCGGCCGATCTTGTTGGTCGTTTGATTGACGCCCGGCTCCGTGAAATAGAGATTTCCATCCGAGCCTGCAGTAATGCCGTAAGGCTCCGCGTTCGCACTGGGAATCGTGAACGTGGTAAGCACTCCTGTTGGAGTGATCCGTGCGATCAGATCGCTGGTTTCGGCGCATGCCCAGACGTTACCGTCAGGTCCGTTGGCCATGCCGCGCATGGTGTTTTGGATGGTCGGCGCATAGAGATACGTTGTCGTCGCTCCAGTACCGGTGATCATCCTCACGACGTTATCTCCGGAAAACGTGTCAAACCACATGTTGCCGTCGGGTCCGGCTGTGATCTGCTCCAACTGTAGATTTGCCGGGTTGGTGTTGGAGGCGTAACTGTGCAGCAAAGCGCCCGCGGTCGAGTAGACGTCCACTTTCATGCCATTGAATTCGGTCACCCAGAAGTTGCCGTCGGGGCCGACCGCGATGGCGGACGGATCGGTCGCTGGATAAAGCGTGATTGTTCCAGCCGTGGTCACCTTGCCGAGATGGCTCGCCTCGTCTACGTACCACACGTTGCCGTCGGGTCCGGAAACGATATTGCCGGGGAACGCGTTGGCCGTCGGTAACTGGTATTCGGTGATCGCTCCGAGCGGCGTGATTTTTCCCACCTTGTTCGTTCCGGTATTGGATTCGGTAAACCAAATGTTACCGTCGGGCCCCTCCGTGATTGCGTACGGCCCCGCGTTCGCGGTGGGAAGCGCGTATTCGAAGATCGTTCCGGTCGGCGGGGGCGTGCTCGGCGGTGGATTCAAAACGTTCACCCCCGAACCCGCCGAGCACGCCGTAAGCGTCAGCGCGAGCGCCACAAATGCCAACGAACGCATTGTTCATACTCCTATTTTCAATCCGCATGCAAATTGCTGGACTATGCGTGTACCATCGGCAAAACGATCGGCGATATGAAGGCTGGGCAGGGCTGTGGTAGGGCAAGCATCGCTCGCCCAATCAAAAAATTGGCCGACCGTAATGGTCGGCACGACATATCTACGCTACGGCCGGCGCCTCCTGGATGGAACGCCAGGCATGCGCGGCGATGACAGGGAGCAGCAATGCATTTACCACGATGCCGATCCCGATCAGGCGGAACGGCGATAGCCCAAACAGTGCCATGAGCACCGCTTCTGCTACGACAGCAGCGAAGACGTACCACCCGATCGCGTAATCGCCGACCGCGACGAGGTAATTCGTGCCGAGCGTGCAGATCGCGATGAGTGCGGTGTCGACCGCGTACAATGGAAGGATAGCCGCTGCAGGCGAGAACTGCACGCCGAACATCACGCGTACGAGCAGATCCGAACCGAGCCACGCGCACAAGAGGCCGATCACACTTCCTGCTACGCCTGCGCCGAACGTCAACTGCAACACGCGTTCAAGAGAGGTGCGGCTGCTCCGGTGAAGCGCTGCGCTCTTCGGCATGAGGATGACGCCGATGAGGCCGACGGCGAACGGGATTATTCGCGCAAGCGTGCCGGCCGCACCGTAGTAGCCCGCGGTCAGCCCATCGAGGTGATGCTTTGCAAAGATCGGGTCAAGATAGACGAGCGTGATCGTGCCGGCAGCCACAGCAAGGACTTTCAGTGATTCTCCGCCCAGTCGAAGGTGATCAGTGACGATACCCGGCGCAGCGGGCGAAGGCGCCCCCATGGCGGATCGACGAGCCATCACGACCATCACGACTGCCAGGCCTGCCGCGGAGCCGATCGCAAGGCCGCCCATTGCGCCCACAACAGCGTACCCAAGCGCGACAAGCGCGACCGCGCTCGCAAGTTTGACGACCGCTTCCGTCAACAATGAAGCGGCGAACAGTCCGAAGCGGTGAGCACCTTGCGCGGCGCCGCGCGCGTATGTCGCCGTTATCCCCACGAGGAGATATACCGCGAACGCAAACCACACGGTTGGCTGCGCGACGTGCAGGTAACCCGCAAGCAACGGCGCGCCTGCCAGAAGCGCGATGGCGGTGATCGCACCGATACCCGTCGCATACCAAGCCGTCCGCCGGACAAAGCCCGCGATCGCTCCATCGTCGTGCGCCGCCCACATGCGGGCCGTCTCGCGCATGGCGACCACGTTGATGGCGCTGCCGATCACACCCAATATGGAAGCGACGGAGATCAACGCGGCGAGCGATCCATAGTTGTCCGGCCCCAGCGAGCGTGACAGCATCGCATGGAACACGTAGTTAAAAGCATTAGCGATAAGTGCTCCGCCGACCGATAGACCAGCGTCGCCGGCAAAGCGCCGCGCATCAAAGGATGATCGCGGTGGACTTTCCGACGGATCGACCAGTTCCACGTAATCTCCGTCTCGATGTCGAACGACGCGCGCGAATAGCGGTACTCGATATCTCTGAGGGGAAATCGCCCATTAGATTGCGGAAAACCTGTCCTGCAGAAACGAGTCCGATCAAAGTAACGTTCGTTACATAAAAGGGGGGCTTGAACATGTATTCACTCGTATTGTTGTTCGCCGCGGCCTTCGCGGCACTGTCACCGGCGGCTGTCGCGCCAACTACCGTCCAGCCGCTCGTGCGTTACCACGTGCTCGCACCGAACCAGACAACCGCGCAGCAAGTGCAGCAATTCCTCTCCACGCCGGGCTCGATGACGATCGACTACCCGGGGCCGGTGGGCGGGGTGTTCATCGTCAAGGCATCCTATCAAGGCGCGATCGACGTCGCTGGCCTTTCGTACTACGCGGAACCCGCTCGGCCCGGCCAACCGTGGGCGCCGACGCCGAGAATGTATCAGAACTCGTACGTCGTGCCGCCTGTGTCTGGAGTACCGTACGAGACCGAAGTGTACGTCGGAAAGTGCGCCGACGAGCTCCCTCGCCATGATACGAATCATTGGCAGTTGACCAGTTTCGCGATCGCGCGCTGGGCTGCGAGCGCTCCAGGCTCGATGAATAGTTGGACATCTTTCGGCCGGGCGCAGATTGCGCACATGAAGAGCAACGGCTGGACCTTCCTCGGCGAGGGCCACGCCTACAACGCAGTCGCCAAATATACTGGGATCTCTTGGCGGTTCACGCGCTCCTGGCCGAATCGGATTCGGACGGTGTACGTATCGCTCAACAACGCGGGCCCGGTGACCTTGACCGAGAAAGAGTTTTCGTTCAACCACATCGGGCCGTAATGACAAGAGTTGAAGGCGCGAGCCCGCCCGTGCGCCGAATGCGCCCGCCATGGTTCCCTTTGTTGATCTGAAGCGTCAACACGCGCGAATTAGAGAGCAAATGCGAGCCGCCATAGAGCGCGTGCTTGATGATTGCGGATTCGCGCAAGGCCGAGATCTCGAGGAGTTCGAGAACGAATTCGCGACCTATCTCGGCAGCGCGCACTGCGTGGGGACGTCCAGCGGCACCGCTGCGCTAAAGCTCGCGCTCGAGGCACTTGGAATCGGTGCCGGCGACGAGGTGATCGTCCCCGCCAACACTTTCGCGGCGACCGCCTTGGCCGTAACGGCCAACAACGCCACACCGGTCTTTGTCGACGTGGAAGGGGACACATTGTTGCTCGGCATCGACGCCGTCGTTGCCGCGACCACCGCGCGCACGAAAGCGATCATGCCGGTTCATCTGTTCGGCCAGGTGGTCGACATGGATCCGATCATGCGGTTCGCTCGCGAGCGCGGACTCTTCGTGGTTGAAGATGCAGCGCAAGCGCACGGTGCGGAGTATCTTGGTGCGAAAGCCGGAACCATCGGCCATGCGGGTTGCTTCAGCTTTTATCCGACGAAGAACATCGGCGCGCTCGGCGACGGCGGTGCCCTCGTCACAAACGATGTCGAGCTCGCCCGCCTCGTACGAACCAAGCGTTGGCTCGGGCAAGAGAAAGGGTCCCGGTACCGTCACGATATCGTAGGAGAGAATAGCGTTCTTGACACGCTACACGCTGCAGTGCTGCGCGTCAAGCTTCCGCATCTCAACGTCTGGAACGATGAGCGGCGTTCCGCGGCCGCCATGTATCGGAAGTTGCTCGATGGAGTCCCCGGCATTCGCCTACTTGCGGAGCGCGGCGACGGGCGTCATGTCTACCATTTGTTCGCGGTGCTGGTGGCTGAACGAGAAACCGCTGAGGCATCGTTGCGCGAAGCGGGCATCGGCTACGGCATCCACTATCCGATTCCGCTCCACCGGCAAGCCGCATTCTCCGGCAGATCCAAAGCTCTCGGCCCCTTTCCCGTGGCCGACAACGCCGCCTCGTCGCTGTTGTCGCTGCCGATGTTCCCCGGCATCACGCACGATGAGATTGTCGACACAGTTGGCGCGCTTCGGCGTGTTTCGAGCAGGCGCGCCGTTGGTGCGACCCACTTTTGAAAATCCCGCCGATTTGGGTTGAACGACTCCGAATCCTGAGCCGTCACTGGCCGATTCTCTTGCCCATCGCGTACGAGTGCATCTTGTTCCACGCGTGGCTCGGCAGCGGCCTGGTGATCGGCAGCGACTGGGTACGACGAAGTCAGGACGAGCTGCTTTCGTATTTCCCCTGGCCGCACGCGTGGAACAGTGCGCAGCAGATCGGCGAAAACAACGAAGTCTACATGACGTCATTCCCTATTTTCGCGCTGTGCGGACTGATCGCGAAACTGGGTGGAAATTGGGAATTGGCGGAGCGCCTCTGCTACCTCTGGCCGTACCTCATCCTCTCCGTCTGGGGTTCGTATGCGCTCGGTTATCGGCTCACGCGTTCGCCGATCTCGTCCGCAGCCGGATCATTTGTGTTCATCGCAAGCACGTGGACGGTCGCGCTCGTCGAGCGCGGCGGCATTCCTTCCATCGTCGCCGCCGCGATGATCCCGTTTATCGCAATCGCCACGCTCGCATTCATCGACAAGCCGTCGGCTCGAACCGGCGTGATGTTGTCGGCGATGTTCCTCGTGCAGATGCTGTACGATTTGCGGTACGTGTACATCGCGCTGGTGCTGTGCGCGATTCTTTTCATCGATCGGCTCATCAAGGATCGCTCACTGCGGCGCCTGCGGCTCGCCCTTCCTGGCATCGTCATCGCCGGCATCGCGTTGCTCGGTTTCAATCTGTATTGGATCGTTCCGCAGATCGTTGCGCCGGCGCAAGCGCCACCCGGATATGGGTCGACGTTCGACTATACCGTCACGTCGGCGTATATGTCGATGACCCACAGCCTCGCGCTGTTCAATGCATACTTCCATTGGGTTGCCGACGATTCGCCGTTCCTCGCTGCTCCGGTCGACCCATCGTTTTACGCGCTCCCTGTCTTGGCGTTCTTGGGCTTAGCGCTTTCGTGGCGGCGGCGCTACACGCGGGCGATCGCGTTTGCGGCGTTCGTGTGCATTCTACTCGATGCCGGCCCGAATCCGCCGCTCGGGCCGGTCAATATCTGGATCTACGAGCACGTACCCGGCATGTCGCTCTTCCGCGATATCACGAAATGGATGTCGCTGCACAGTCTCGCCTACTCGATCGCGCTGACGCTTGGTATGTCGTCATTCTTTGCGATCGTGCGAGGCAGGTTCGGGAGGACGAACGCGCAGCGCGCCATGGTCGCAACGCTGGTCCTCGTGATAGTGGGTTATTCGTGGCTTCTGCGTGATGCGTTCAATCCGACGCGCTATCGCAGCTTTACGTCGGAACCTCGCCCTGCAGACGTGGTCCAGCTAGAGAACTTCTTGGACAGCGGGTCTGGATTCTACCGCGTGCTCGTCTTTCCGCGCGATATCGAACCTATGCGGCCCGATCACCACCACCCATACGTGGAAGCGCAGCAGGTGGCCAATGGGAACGGATTCGACGGCTTTCGCGACTTCAATCCAGATTGGATAAACATCTTCTGGTTCTACTCGTCGCCGTTCATCCCGGATCTTATGCGCGAGCTGAACATCCGCTACGTGGTGGTGCCGTACGACGACGACCGCATCGTCTACAAACCGGGTCTGACGTATACAGAGTTCAATGAAGCCATCGATTTCCTCAAGACTCGATCGTGGCTGCGTTTCGATCGCGTGATCGGGCGGCACTACATCTTCGAAGTACGCGGCTGGACGCCGGTGCGTGGCTTCATCGCTCCGGCCCCGCTGGTACTCAATGGAAGCGGGCAGTCGATCGATGCGCTGATGCGGACGCCATTTTGGTCGAACCGAGCAGCGCTGCTGCTTTCCGGACAAAACCCGGATCCGAATATACTTTTGAAGATCCCGAACATCGTTGACGGTGCGCAACTCTTGCTTCGCACCGACTACAGCCCGGACGATTATTCGCGTATCGTCGCACAGCTCAGCTCGTACACCGCCTTTGCCGGCGCGGCGAACGTCTCGTACCGTGGCTACAGCGCGACGACGGCCGCGATGACCACGAACTTCAAGAAATGGCGCGATCCCAAACTATTCAACGTCGCATTCCAGACGCGCGCGCCGGCGCGAACCGACGTGAGCCTCTTGTACTATGAACCAAGCGAACTTCCCGGCGACGCGATGCACGTCGACTTCCGGCAAAACGCTCGCGTGCCGAGTCCGGCCGTCGAATCGCAGGCGCCGGTGTTCTTCAACGATATCAGCGACACCGATCAGCAATATTCGACGAACGCGTCCGGACTGATCGCGGTCGTGCCGAACGCGGGCGGCGTCGAGACCGACAAAGATCAAGGTCTGGGCGCAGGCTCGTGGTTCGGCTTTTATGGGGTTGCGGGCAGCATCACCGTGACAAACGCGATTCCGGTGGCGGAGAAAGGCGATCTGCTCCTCCCCGCGATCACATCGGCGACGCAGCTCCCGATCCGCGTCCAACTTTCATTGAACGGCCTCGTCACTGAGGTCACGGCGCCGCCGCGGGCGGTCGGATGGCTGCTGGGCGGCGGTCAGCCGATCGTTTTGCACGACGTCGTGCTCCATCCAGGTGCCAACAACATCCAAGTGACGCTCGGACTTTCGGATACCGCCGGTGAACTGCGCAATCAAGTGACGCTCTTGATACGCGGCGACCTTTCTATCTCCCACCAGCAAGAGCTGGTCACGACGGCCGATCAGCGGCCACTTCAGGTCACCGCCATCCGGTCCAAGGACGGCCTCGTGCTCACGGCAGATGCGGACGCACCGACAAACGTCGAACAGCGGGCGGCGTATCCTATTTTTGCCCCCATCGATATCCCGCTCGATGAGGAACCCTACGTCGACATCGACTACCTTGCGCCGGCCGGCACCGTCATCTTGCAGCTCGAGGTGACGCTACGACGACTGTCCGACGGTGCGAAATTCCGATATCTTGAAAATCTTGACCCATTCGATACGCATTACTTCGGAGATATGCGACAGGCCATCGATAAAGCGCTCGACGCCGGGTTCCGGCGCGGGCTCGACTTTCATCGCGACGACCCTGCTTGGCTGCGCAAGCACCGGCTCGCGGACGAAGGCGACGGCGCCGCCGCGTACGCGATGACCGGTGTATACTTGACGATCGTCAAGCCGGCTGGGGCAGAATCGGCCGGCGGACCGGGTGCGCGATTTGTCGCGCACCTCGGCAGCGCCAATCTCGCGATCGGCAGTGGCTGGGTCGGCCCGAAGGTCTCAGAGCGAGTTGCGGCGTCGGCCGACATGAGCGCGATCGGGCCCGGAACTGGGATGAACATCCTCGGCATGCGCCTTCTCCAGATGGTTCCTGAGAAACAATTGCTTCAGATGACCGTGCAGCTGGCCGATTCGCCGCGCGCCGTCGATCCTGCGAGCGGTCTGCTCGGCGACGAAGCGACGTTCTCGCTGGTCGACGGCTCGCAGATCAAGGGCGTCGTGACGCGGGAAGCTGGTGGTGTCGTCACGATCGAGAGCGGCGCGACGCGGATCGGCGTGCAGCGCAACGCCATCGCCAAGATCGCTGGCGCCGCGCGCTACGTCGATCAAAGCGCGCGCTTGACGATCCCGATCGCCGCGCCGGCCGACGCGCACTATCTGCAGTTGTTGATCTCGACCCCGCGCCAGCTCGAGACGCATATGCTCCTCGGCTTTTCCATCCCCGGAAAGCGCGGAAACACAATCGTCTTTCCCGCCCGCAGACCCGACTACTCGACCACGCAGGAAGCGATCCCCAATGGCTGGGTGACGACCCAGCCGTCGCCCTTTGAAGTGCCGTCGATCCGACTGGGGGAACCGCGAGACTTCGGCGACGTCTCTTCCGACTATGGTAACGTGTGGACTCAGTTCCGTATCGACCTGCAGCAGGTCAAGGACTACCGGCTGCAAGGCAATCCAGGCGCCAGACTTGAGCATATCTATCTCACGTTCGATCCGCTTCCGGGCTTGTCGACGGACAGCGGCCAATTGGCGCGCATCGCGATCGGCGGTGTCGAGGCGATCATGGGCAGCACGTACTCCCAGCCGCCGAAGTCGTTTCTCGGGCAGTCCGCGGTGACTGTAGACGGCTCGCCGCTGCGATCGACGGCGCTTGACGGTACGGCGAGCGAAGGACTTTTCGTCGCGCGCGCGCCGTCGATCAATCTCGCAGCCGGGGTCCACTCGCTGACGTCACACACGGCCCCGCCATGGCGGGTCGATGCCGCGCTCTTATCGCAAGGAACGCCGAAAACGTTTCAAACCGCCGACCTCACCGACTACGCGACCGTAACGCCGACGGAATTCGAGGGCCGCTTGGATTCGCATGGCGGATTGCTTGTCGTGACCGAAGCGTACGATCGCGGATGGGAGCTCGCGACGGTGCCGAGGGAATTCTCACTCACCGGCTTTGCCCTGCTTGACTATTTCCGGCTCCGGGGATACGCCATCGCGGCGAGCGACCACTACGCGGTCAACGACACACTCAACGGCTGGTGGGTCCCGTCGGGTCAGCTTCACTTGGCCGCGATATTCGTGCCGCAAGCGGCAGTCGAGTTGGGCGTCCTGCTCGCGCTGCTCTTCACGGCAGCCATTCTCTTAGCGCTACGGCGGTGGCCGTCATGGTGACCTCGACGGGCGAGCGATTCTCAAACTTCAGACGCAATGCGTTTATCGCGTTCGTCGCCGCCGGCGCCCTCCTGCTGTTCGCATCCGCGCGTGCGCAAAGTATCGCGTTGCCGGTCGCCGGCATGATCGCGCTGCTGCTGCCCGCGCTCACACTCATCGCGCGGCGCTGGCGACGCCCAGCGCTGTATCTCGCGGCGGGCGCAGTCTACGCTTTCCTCGCCGGTTTGGTGCGCTTGGCCGGCAACGATGTGACGACCGTCGTCAGCACTGGATTTGCGCTTGCCGCGTTATTGTTGCTCGGTGCAGCCGTTGCGATCTCGGCGCTCGGCGATATCGCCGAACGCGCACGGGAAAAGGCCCTGACTACGCCGACCGCAATCGATGCGCTGGTCGACGAGGCCTTGTCGGCGCGCGGTTTACAAATACTGGCGGCGGTGACGTTTGGTCTCGCGATTCTCGTGTCGCTTTCTGCAGCGGTGCCAGGTTCTGTGTGGGGCTCGCACGCGATCGGCCAGCTCACCGCGCTTGCCGCGAAGCCGTGGCTGGGCGCGTGGTGGGGTGCTATCGTCGCCATCGACGGCCTCGCGGGAGGCCTCGCGATCTTTTTCGCCGCGCGCTCGCTCGGCGCAAGTGTGCAGGCCGCGGTGATCGCAGGCCTGCTATGGGCCATGTGCCCGGCACGCGTTTGGCCGCTCTCGTTGACATTGGCGCCGACCTTCCTCGTGCCGGTTTTTTGCTGGGCCATGATCGCCGGCGAGCAAAACGCGATGGGCCTTGCCTCCGCCGGTGCCGCCTTCTTGGTCGCGGTGTTCTTTGCGCCGGCCGAAGCGATCGCCATGCTGACCATCGGCGCCGCATTTGCGATCGCGCGGCCGGACACGCGCACAGTGCTTCGCGACGACGCGAAATATTGGTGGCCGTGGGTCGCGGCTTCACTCGTCGTCCTCGCGCTCGCGCGTGACCACGTCGCTCGCGCCCTCAGTTCGTCCGGCGCGCTGCTCGGTTCGGCTGACGCCGTGAGAGGTTTGGGCGGCGACGGGGCGCCGCCGTGGGAGGCGGTCGTGCCGGCCTCACTTCTCGCACCGTTCATGGCCGCCGAGCATCACGCGGGCGTCGCACTAGCGCTTTGCATCTCGCCCGGCCTCGCGTTGGTCGCGGCGGCGCTTGCCTTTGTGGTGCTTCGACCGATTTCGCTCGTGAGCGATTTCGGCCGAGTCGCGGCCCTTGCGATTGCCTTTGGCCTTTACGCGGCGCTGCCGTCGCAGTGGGCGGGGGTGGCATTACCAACGCTTGCGACGGCGCTTGCTGCGCTCGTGCCCGGCTTCGCCGGCATCGCGCAAGCCGGTCTCGGTATCAGTGTTATCTGCGCACTGCTTGGGGCGCTCGCTCTCGATGTGCTGTTCTCGCGCCACTCGAGTGCATGGCGCACCATTTCGGCTGCGGCTGCCGGGCTTGCGGTGCTGTTGGCGCCGGTACTCGGCGGGCCGTCGGGGTCGCGATTGGATCGGTCGCCGACGATCGAAGCGGAGTCATGGGCTGCAGAACACGCCGGTGGCGGCGCAATCGCATATTATCCGTTCGCGGATCCGGCGAGTCCGCGCGGTTCGGAGCTCGCGCTCGTGGAAGCGATGTCGCGGACGACGATCGTGGACCTGCATGCGTCCGGAGTTGACCGTGCGCGCATCCTCGATCTCGCATCGACCGGCCTTGCGAATCGCCTGCGCGCACACGGTGTCAAAGTCGTGATCGTCGAGGCCCGTGCGTACGGAGATCCGCTGGTGACACCATCGCTTTCCCCGTGGGTGTGGCTGCCGGGTGATCTGCGCACCGCTCGCCAGCCGGTGCCGCGCATCCCGCCTGAGTTTTCGCCAATTCAGGCCTTTGATGACGGCGCGATCATCGTCTACGCCCTCTAAGGGCTGAGGCGGTTGACTGACGAACACGTGCCTGGATGACTGACCGTATCCCGAAATTCACGTTCATCGTACCCGTTCGCAATGAGAGCGCGCGGATCGACCGCTGTCTTGCATCGATTCGCGCTCAAGACTATCCGTACGACCGGGTCGAGATCATCGTGCCCGATCAAGGGTCAACCGACGACACGCGCGAGAAGGCGCGGTCCTACGCGGCCATCGTCACGGAAAATCCCGCGCAACGCGCGATCTTCAGTATGCCGGCGGCGTTCCGGCAGGCCGGCGGCGAGTTGATCTGTGTGATGGCGGCCGATAACGTGGTGCGGCCCTCGTTCGCGCGGCGCATGGCGGAGCCGTTCGCAGACCCTTCCGTACGATTCGCTTTCGCGCACGTGACCGACGACCGCTCCGACTACGCGCTCACGACGCGCTACTTCAACCGCTTCACCGATCCATTCAATCAATTCATGTATGGCGCGGCCTGCAACTCTCGCGAATTCCACAAAGTCTACGCGCCGTTGCACGCGACGCCGAATTTCACGCTTTACCGCTTTCCGCCGGAAAGACCGCCGCTGCTTGCAATCGCACAAGGCGCTGTCATCCGCGCGCCGTTTTCAATGCCAGACGGTTATGAAGATGACGTCGGCTGCGTCTTCGATATGATCGCGACCGGCGCGGTGATGGCGTGCGTCGATGCGCCGCTCGTCGACCACTATACGACGACCGGACTCGTCGATCTCTTGCGCAAATTCCAGCCACGGATCGCCAAGAATTTCAAGCCCGCATCGTCGCTCCGCTGGCGCGATCGTTACGTGCCGCCTGAACGGCGCCGGCGCCGGTCGCTCTGGCCTTTCTACGCGATCAGCATCGTGCCGCCGACCGGAGTTGCGCTCTGGCGCGCGCTGCGCGACCGCGAACCCCTGTGGCTGTACCATCCGATCATCGGATTCGCGTTCGCGTGGATCACCGCGATCGAGGCGTGCAAGAACATCGGCGATGCGCTCGAGCTACTCTTCAACCGCGCGACGGCCACCGGCGAGACGTCGAAGGAGTGAACGTCCTCTTCCTGAACTGGCGCGACCTCGGACATCCGCGCGCCGGCGGCGCGGAGTATCTCACCCACGGCATTGCGCGCCGGCTCGTCGAGCGCGGCCACAGCGCGACATGGTTCGCCGGCGCGTTTCCAGGTGGAGCGCCGGAGATCAACGTCGACGGCGTGCGCATCGTGCGCAAAGGAAACGCAGCCACCGTTAGGATCCATGCGCTGCGCTGCTATCGTGCGCTGGGTGACTTCGACGTCGTGGTCGACGAGATCAACACCTTGCCGTTCTTCGCGCCGCTGTACGCGCGCAAGCCGGTGGTCACCCTCATCTGCCAATTGGCGCGCGAAGTGTGGTTCTTCGAGGCGCCATGGCCGGTTGCGATCGCAGGCTACGTGGCTGAACCTGCCTATCTGCAAGTTTACCGGCGCAGCCCGGTTCTGACGATCTCGGAATCGTCGGCACGCAGCATCAGAGACATCGGACTGCGAGGCGAGGTCGACATCATCCCGATGGCGATCGATCAATACGCAGCACCCGATCCGCTCCCGCTTTCGGCGCGCGATAACGTCATCGTTATGCTCGGACGCATCACGCCGTCCAAACGTATCGATCACGTTCTACGGGCGCTGGCAGGCGCGGCGAACGGGCCGCTCTCGGCCATGCGTCTTGTCGTCATGGGTGACGGTGACGAGCGGGTCAAAGCAGACCTCCAACGTCTGGCAGCGTCGCTGGGATTGACGGATCGCGTGATTTGGGAGGGCTACGCGGACGAAGAGACAAAGCGGCGCCTCCTAGGTAGCGCGCGCGCAATCGTGATGACGTCGGCGCGCGAAGGATGGGGACTTGCGGTCAGCGAGGCGAACCTCGCCGGCACGCCAGCAGTCGTGTACGACATTCCAGGCACCCGAGATTCGGTCGTCGACGGGCAGACTGGCATCCGTTGCGCGCCTTCGCCCGCCGCACTGCGCGAAGCGCTCACGGCGCTCATCGCGGACCCGGTCCGATACGAACGATTCAGCAGGGCTGCGCAGGCGTTCGCCCGCACGCTGACGTGGGATTCGACCGTCAACGCCGCGGAGGCGGTCCTGCGCCGAGAAGCGGCAAGGAGCATTGCGTGATACGCGTCGCCGTCGTCGGGTACGGCTACTGGGGTCCGAACCTCGTCCGCAATTTCGCCGCGAACGACGGCGCGGTGGTCGAGCTTATCTGCGACGTCAGCGCGAAACGGCTCGAGGCCGCGCGCAAAGCGTGGCCGTCGGCGGCGAACACAACTGAATACCGCGATGTGATCAAGTCGTCCGTGGACCTCGTCGCGCTCTCCGTGCCGGCAGCCTTGCACTATTCGATGGCGAAAGATGCCATCGATGCCGGCAAACACGTCCTATTGGAAAAACCCATGTGTCGCAGCGTCGCGGAATGTGACGATCTCATCGAACGAGCGGCCCACCGCGGCGTGCGGATTTTCGTCGACCACACTTTCGTCTTCACGCCGCAGGTGCGGCGCATGGCAGCTGAGGCCGCGGGCGGAAATCTCGGCACGTTGCTCTACTACGATTCCGTACGCATCAACCTCGGCTTGTTCTCGCAGGATGCTTCGGTCACGTGGGATCTCGCACCGCACGATCTCTCCATTCTCGACTATATACTCGGCGGAGTGATGCCGCATTCGGTGAGCTGCACCGAAGCGACTCATTTCGACGGCCATCATCCGAACATCGCCTATCTCACACTACAGTACCCGAACAATTTCATCGCACACGTCAGCATGAACTGGCTCGCACCCGTCAAGGTCCGCCAAGTCGTCTTGTGCGGAACGCAACGGATGGTCGTCTATGATGAAACCGATCCGGCCGAAAAAGTGCGGATCTACGACCGTGGCGTGACGCTCGCCGAAGGCGAGACGGAACGCCTGCATAACGCGCTGATCCAATATCGCGTCGGCGATATGCACGCGCCGTATCTGCCCAACGATGAAGCGCTTGCGGTGGAGGTTGCGGAGATCGCGGCCTGTCTCTCGCAAGGTAAAGAGCCGACGGCAGATCATCGCATGGGGCGTCGCGTCGTGCGCATCCTCGAGATGGCCGAAGCGTCGGCGCGACTCGGCGGCGCGCCGGTCGCAAATGTTGATCAGCAATTCGCTAGCGAAAACTCTGAACAGACCGCGAGCGCTGCTCGACGAGGGCGCTAAAGGGCCGGTGCGCAGGGCAACTCCCGGGCTCGGGCGAAAGCTTTGCATATACGA
Source organism: Candidatus Eremiobacteraceae bacterium (assembly GCA_036561585.1). Classification (GTDB taxonomy): domain Bacteria; phylum Vulcanimicrobiota; class Vulcanimicrobiia; order Eremiobacterales; family Eremiobacteraceae; genus JABCYQ01. Next base: position 18,245 of record DATBOZ010000137.1, read on the forward strand.
TCATACGCCAGAATCGTTTGAGGGATCTTTGTTCGAAAAAGTCTCGATCGTGATGCCCGCGTACAACGAAGCTCGACATATCGTCGGCAATATGCGGGAGACCATCGCGACGATGAACGAACTCGGCGTCCCATTTGAAATCATCCTCGTCGACGACGGCAGCCAAGATCGGACGTGCGAAGAAGCCGTCTGTCACTTGAACGGCATGGGCCGCAACGTCAAGGTCGCACGTTATCGCGAGAACGCCGGCAAGGGCAACGCCCTTATGTGCGGGTTCAATTTTGCGACCGGCGACATCATTGCATTTCTCGACGCCGATATGGACCTGCATCCGCGGCAGCTGCCCGCGCTGTTCGAGGTCATGCAATCGCGCAGCGCCGATGTCGTGATCGGCAGCAAACGGCATCCTCGATCCGACGTCAACTATCCCTTCGTGCGGAAGATATGGAGTTCGGGCTACGCGTTCCTCGTCGGTTTGCTGTTCGGGCTACCATTACGCGACACGCAGACCGGACTGAAAGTCTTCCGAGCGGAAGTGTTGCGATCGGTGTTTCCGCGGATCTTGGCCAAACGCTTCGCATTCGACGTCGAAGTGCTCGTGGTGGCCCACCATTTCGGGTATAAGATCTGCGATGCGCCGGTGACGCTTCGCTTCAAGCGCGGATCGTTCGGCCGCGTGAATCTCACCGACGTATGGAACGTGTTCATCGACACGCTGGCGATATTCTACCGTATGCGCTTACTGCGCTATTACGATCGCCCGCTCGTCCAGATGCCGGCGTTTCCGCTCCATGAAGTGGACGTGTTCTTGGGTGTCAGCGAGCAGGCCGGCGATCCGGTCGCCTCGTTAAGCGCGGGGCAAAGCGCTCCCCGAATCTGAGCTACTCAGCGCGAAGCATCCCAACAGACGGCCGGTCCATCGACGCAGCGCACGTTGAGCGTTTGCACGCGGCCGCTCATGGAGACGTGCCTGATCAGCGCATTGCCGGAATCGACGACGTACAGCGAGTCGTCGTCCTTATCGTACGCGATGCCCGTCGGCCGGTAGAATGACGCGGCGCTTCCCACTCCGTCGCTGCTGCCCACACCGCTGCCCCCGGCGAGCGTGGTCACGACGCCCTGCGGCGTAATTCTTCTGATCGCATTGTTCCCGCTGTCCGTAACGTAGAGATTGCCGTCTCTGCTGTCGTACACGATGCCGACCGGCCCAAAGAATCGCGCGTCCGATCCCGTTCCGTCGGCGCCGCCCGGCTTCGTATCGCCCACAAAGGTCGTCACTTGGCCGTCCTTGCTTACCCGGCGGATCAGGTTATCGATGAAGGTCGCGACGTACACCGCTCCGTCGTGCGGGTCGTGAGCGAGGC
>DATBOZ010000138.1:0-5626 GCA_036561585.1 Candidatus Eremiobacteraceae bacterium
TCGCGCGGGCGATCGCGTGCTCGTGCTCGGCCTGGGCGTTATGGGTCTCTTACACGTCGCGCTGCTGCGCCGTCGCGGCGCGAGCCTCGTGCTCGGCGCCGACCGCGTGCCTGCGAGATTGGCGTGCGCACGGCGTATGGGCGCGCACGACGTGATCGACATCGCCGACGGTGGACTGGAAAAGCGCGTATTCGATGCGACCGACGGCGACGGCGCCGATATCGTGATCGTCGGACCGGGATCTGTGCCGGCGATGGACAGCGCCGCCGCGACGGTGGCCCGAGGTGGTACGATCGTGCTGTTCACGCCGCTGCCCGATGGTGAAAAGTGGCCGCTGCCGGTCCATGATTTCTATTTCAAAGACGTGACGGTAACGACGAGCTACTCGGCCGGACCGTCCGACACGCGCGAAGCGCTCGAACTTTTGAAGGCTGGCTTCGATGTGCAGCCGCTGCTCACGCATCGTTTCAATCTCGACGGCGTGAACGAAGCCTACCGATTGGTGGCGGAAGCGCGCGACGCACTCAAGGTCGTCGTCTATCCGAATGGGGTTATCGAACCTGCAGTAGGGCGAGCATCCCAAAACTCCGGACTAGGGCAAGCAACGCTTGCCCACGACAAATGAAGCACGAATTCGAACCGGACTCCTTCGCGTGGGCCGGCGTCAACCTCGAAGGGTATCGTGCCGGAAAAGTAGACCTGCCGGATCAGGGCTTTCGCGGAGTGACGCGCCAGACGATCACCAGTGGCTCCGACGAAAAGTGCGCATTTGAAGTCCGGTACTTCGAAATCGAGCCGGGCGGGTACACGCGCCTCGAGCGCCACGAGCATGTGCATTCGGTCACCGTGCTTCGCGGCCAAGGTTACGCGCTCGTTGGTGCGGATATTCATCCGGTCCGCGGCCACGATCACATCTACATCCCGCCGAAAACGCTGCACCAATTTGTGAATGACGGCGCTGAAGCGTTCGGATTCATCTGCGTCGTGGACGCGGAGCGCGACCGGCCGATCTTGCCCGACGCGGCTGAACTAGCAGCGCTGGATGCAAATCCAGCTACCCGCGGCCGCTATCGATTGTGACCGCCATTTCTGAGAATGACAAGAGCGGCTGATTCCCTTGGGAATCAGCCGCTTGTCGATCAGCCGACCGCTTCGCGCGCAAACGCGGCGATGAGATTGGGCGCCGCCGAATCGAAGCCGACGATGTCGAGCATGCCCGCATCGTTCGGATCCGCGATGGTAAAGCCGGTCGACGTCATACCGACAACGACGAGCTTTGCAGCGAGACCCGACTGCTCGCGGTACCGACGCAGCGCCTCATCCGGGTGGATCTGGCCGAACCACGTTTCGTTGTCGGTGTAGACGACGAACGTATCGACCTCGAGGCGCTTCTCGATAGCGTAGAGCATCGGCAGCGCGCAGTCCGTGTTGCCGAACGGCGTGCTGTTCGCACGCTCGACGACGCGCTCCAGCTTCTCGCCGCGATCGATCGCAAACGGTGCGAACGTATGGCTAAACGCCATCACATCGCAACGATCTTCCGTGGCGACATGCACGGCTGCGAGTGAACACGACGCCGCGCGCGGCGTCAGATTCGGCACGCCGGCGACGCAACCCATCGCCATCGAGCCCGAAACGTCGAGACCGATGAGCAGGCGGCCGCCGAGCGGCTGCACGTTGCCGAACGATGCGTAGAACGCCGCATCGAGCGCGGCGACGATCGAAGCCGTGGGCTTCCATTCGTTCGTGCCACGCACGCCGCGGCCACCCGCGTAGGTCACGAGCGCAGCCAAGACCGCGATCGGATGCACGCGTGCCTTTCGCAGGCGTTCGCCATCGCGAAGACGATCCAGCACGATTGCCGTCGCGGCGCCATGCGGCGTCAACAGGCCGACTCGCGTCATCGTCGCGAGGTTGCGCAGCATGGCCGTCATCGGCATATCCGCGAGCAACGCATCCCACACGGCCGGCTCGCGCAGCCACTCCGTCGGAACGGCTTCACGAGGCAGCTTCTGCTCTGCAACGAAAGCCGCCATCTGCGCCGCAGCGCCAACCTCCGGCAGCACAGCCGTCATCGACTTCGCGCGCTCGAACGCCCACACGAGACGCAGCGATTCGTTCGGAGCCGCGTCGCCCGCAAATGTGTCGCCGGCCTTGCCGGCGATCCACTTGTACAGCAGCTGACGGTCGTCGCCAACCGCGTTCGGGTGCGCCAGCCGCATGAGATCGCGATTCGCCCAATCGTGACGGTTCTGATACTTCACGATCTGATACGCGAGCTCGTCCACGGCGCGGTCGTTGTACCACGCCGCAATCGCACGACGCAGGCCGCGGCCCCAACCGCGGAACTGCTCGATGTACGAAGCGAACTGCAGAAGATGCGACGCCGTGCGGCACACCTTGCAAAGACCGTCGGCGAGCGCGGCGTGACGCGTTTCGGCATCACCCCAACCGGCGCACATGGCAAGCGCAAAGATCGCCGGATCCTGCTTGGGTGCGCGACCTGAGGTCGAAACGGCGACGATGCGACGTACGACGTCGACGCCATGTTCGCGGATCATCTTGCGAAGATGCTGCGCATTTTCGGCAACGAGCTTATGCTCGGCGACGTAGAACGTGCCGCCTTCCGCGCCCAGAATGAGAAAGCGATCGACGCGCGCCCAATCATCGAGCGCGTAGACGAAGCCACCACCCGTGTTCTTGACCTGTTCCTTGCCAGTCTGCGGCTGGTCCTGAGGCGTGCCTGCAACGCGACCGTGAAAGATGTGCTTCATGAACGCCATGACCGTGTTCTCCCATCGTGTGATGGCCGAGCCGTGGCCCGACCGAATGGACGCGGGCAAATGTACCGCAGAAGTTACGGCCGCGACGCGATTTGCGAGCGTCGCCGGATTCGAACCGTCGGCCCCGAAATAACCTTCCGCTTCCGGCCCGCGCCGGATCTGCGTATCTGTTGTAGTGGCGGCGAGCATCGCTTGCCGACGAGCGCGGACGAATATATTGTTCCGGAAGGATTCGCTTGCGCGAATCAGCTGAGCTATGCGAGCAGCCGAAGCTGTTCGCAACCGGAATCGAACCGGTGACCTCTCTGCGCTTTCGCCCAGAGCGCTCTACCGATAATCCGAAACGGCCGGCCCGCGCCGGGCCATATGTCGTAGTCGACGCGGACGAATTTGATCGCATAGGGACTGCTCTTCCGCTGAGCTACGCGCGCGGTTTACCAAACCACGCGCGACCGGGATCGAACCGGTGGCACGAAAACCCTACACGTCCGGCCCGCGCCGAAACATCGGATGTCCATCAAAAACGGTGCAGGCAAATCTTTGCACAAGGAGAGGTGTGTATTCGCATACGCACCAGGTGCTCTACCACTGAGCTACGCGTTCGGCTGTGAGACCGAGCGCGACCGGGATCGAACCGGTGGCCACCCCGTTATCAGCGATAACCTTATGCGTCCGGCCCGCGCCGGCTGTGATGTTCGTTGTCGTCGAGCGATTCGATCATCTCGATCGCACCGACGATGTGGTTGTTGAACTCCTCGAGCTCGTCTGCCGGGATCCAGTACTCCACGTGGATTCTGGTTCCAACTTGGTGGACGTCAAATCGCTTGATGTACGCCTTGTCGATCGCGAAGCGGAGGACATATCCCGCTCCGGAGTCTCGCACGTTCCAGCGCCGCGCGATAGCGCGCGCGTACTCCTCGTTCAGAACCGGATAAAAGATCGGCTGTTCCGGCAACCGCGGCGGGAACGATGTCCATCCCGATGTTCTGATGAGCGAAAGCTCGCGCGGACCAACCGGCCGATAGAGTATCACGACTTCCTGTATCAATTTATTAGCCTCGGAGGAATTCGAACCCCCGACCGTCGCGTTTGTTTGGTGCCGGAACCTGCGATCGAATCAGGACCTCGCGGGTTTCAACCGCGCGCTCTTCCTTCTAAGCTATTCCGGCGCGTAGTCCCGCGCGGTTCCGACCCGCGTTCTCCGCTTTGAAGGAGCGGCGTCTTAGCCAGTGGACGACGGGACCGTCCGATTACACCACGCGTGCACAACGGCGCTTCGGGCGGGTGTCGATCCCGCGGCCTTCCGCTCGACAGGCGGTCGCTCTACCGTTGAGCTACCGAAGCACGTCTTAGAAGTTGAAGCGGACCTCGGAACCGCCCCGAGCCGGCCGGCTTATGAGACCGGCGCTGAATTCTGTTCGTCCGCCGCATCAACTCGCTGGCAAATGTACGCCCTATCGAGAACCCACGGGCGATCGATTTTTGCCGGCACCCCGCACGTGCCGAACGGGTCTTGTCGATTGCGCGGCCCTCGCAGCCGCGCCGGTCAATGTCGTTCGAGGTCGACGTCGCGTCTTGGCAGGTCGTGAGGGAGTCGAACCCTCGAGAACAAGTTTTGGAGACTCGTCAGATCTCCGGATCACGACCTACGTTGGTGCGACCGGCGGGATTCGAACCCGCACATCCGCGCTGGCAACGCGGCAGTCTGCCATCCGACTTCCGACCGCACACACTGCCCCGGAGGGACTCGAACCCCCACCCTTGCGCTTAACAGGCGCTCGCACTGCCGCGATTATGCTACAGGGCACCGTACTTTTGTTGCCACTCTGCATGGAGGCGCAGGGAGTCGAACCCTGATCCGCTGTTTGCAAGACAGCAATCCTAACCATTGAACGAAACCCCCAATCACTGGGGCGAGCATCCGGTATCGATCCGGAACCTTCGCGACCACAACGCGCCGTGCAGCGCCACTACACCATGCCCACCACGTTCCTTTCTGGAGCCGCCACCTCGACTTGCACAAGGCTGTCCGCATTACGAGTGCGGCGCGTCGCTGTCTACGCTTTGGCGACTAAGTACCCGAGGAGGGATTTGAACCCCCAACCCGCTGCGTGTAAGGCAGTTGCACGCCATCGTGCTGCTCGGGTAGATTTCGGGACCGTCGGAGTCGAACCGACGACCTTCGCTGTATCAGAGCGATGCTCTCCCGTCTGAGCTAGGTCCCAACGTCTGTGCCCTCGCCAGGATTCGAACCTGGAACCAGCGGCTTAAGAGGCCGTTGCTCTTCCAATTTGAGCCTCGAAGGCATGTCGAAATAGACCGAGGCCTCGGTCGTCTCCAACCGAGGCCTCACAAGATCGTGGGTTCTCGAGATGGAGTTACATTCGCAGCTCGCCGACCGCAAATGCGTGCGACAAAATAAGAGCGACCGGCGCGATGCCGCGTTCGTTTGTGCGATCGTCTCTCTGTTGCAGTATCACGCGAAGACTCCTAATGAAACAAGCAGATGTGATTCTACATGGATACAACGTAAATGTCAAGCGTGTCATTCGCCGGATTCGTTTGGGCGCGGCGTGCTTTCAATAACGCGGGGGCCGCAACAATGAAGCGACTTGATGACTGCTCGATAGGCGGTGAGGTCGGCGTCGGTCGCTAGTGCACGAACGGGCGGATCGTATGAGACGATGAAGTAGAACTTTGCGCCAGGAGCCGTGTCGACGTACGCGACGTACTCGTCGCCGTTGGACCGGCGATAGATCTTGGCGAAGACCGACCCGCCGGGATAGTCCGCCTGGAAATCGACGAATTGGATATCCGGCTCATCGTGTTTGAATCTTGCCATG
>DATBOZ010000139.1:0-10583 GCA_036561585.1 Candidatus Eremiobacteraceae bacterium
TGGAGAAACAAGCTAATGTCAGCCTAGACATCGTTGAACATCTTGCGAACTTGCGTACCGAATATTGGAATAGAATCCATACCGCTCGCAATTCCGCGCTGCTACTTAGAGCGATTGATCTAGTCTTTGGCGAGGTCGCGATTACTACGTCACGCTTGGCCCAAGTTCTAAATATTTCGAGTGCCCGCGCCTTGTCACTAATCGAAAAGATGGAGCACGAGAAAATCGTTACTCAACGACCTGGAAGACAAAGGAACCGAGTGTTTATAGGATACGAAATCCTAAGTCATCTAGATAAGATCGGAGAACAGCCGTCTTAAAAGAGTTTACACCACCGTACGGTTCGCCGAGTTTAGGGAGCAGCATAAAGATATTACTCAGCTTCACTGTTGGCTTTGGACCGCCCAGCCACGATTCGATATGGACGGCCTGATTCGGAATCTCGGCTACATTCCTCGCGATACTGGCGACTCGGGCCTGGACAGCCTAGCGGGATTGAGGAGGGGTCCCGGGGCCGACCATTATGGCTGGCCAAGGTTTTTCAACCATTTCCCTGACCGGTCAACCGCGTGAAACTGCCCCCATGATCGCCATACTTGCAGCCACCGTTCTCAGCGCAGCGCTGGCCACGGCCAAGCCGAAGCGCAAGCACCACGCAGCACCCGCGCGCGATATCTCCATCGCGGCAGAGCGCATCGAACGCCGCCGGGCCGTGCGATTGGCCATAATCGCAGCGCTCACGCGGCGCGAAGCGGCGCTTGAGGATTTCCTCGCGAGCACCGCCACCGAAACACCGCTCTTCGCCACGCACGTCCCCACTTCGGCTGGTCCGTTGACGATCGGAGCCACAATTGTCGGCGTCGATTTTCTGGGTAGCCCGATCATCCGTTCCACCGTGCGCAATCGATCATCCATCCGGACCAGCGCGGTACTGATAGCACATCTCACGTATGATGGAGGACGCGAATCAGAGGCTTCGTTCGCACTTAGCGCGATCGGCCCGGGCGAATCGCGCACGCTGGAAATGTTGTGCCCTTCCTCTATTCGGCCCACGGCGTTGCACTGGACCGTCGACACCTTCTAGTTCATCACGCCAAATGACGAACGGCCCTCGCTTTCGCGGGGGCGTTTTGATGCCCGATGGCAAACTAGACCATCATGCTACATGAGTTTTTCCCCGTCGCGGGACCGCGCGACGCAAGCGACCCTTTGCCCGAACCCCCGCGCGATCAAGAATATCTGCGGGTCATTCCTCTCGGCGGCTGCGGCGAGATCGGCCGCAACATGACCGCCTACGAGACCCGTGATGACATCATCGTCGTGGACGCGGGCGTGCAATTTCCCGAAGAAGAGATGCTCGGCGTCGATCTGGTCATCGACGAGATCACCTATCTGCTTGAGCGCAAGCGCAAGGTGCGCGGCCTGCTGCTCACCCACGCCCACGAAGACCACATCGGCGGCGTGCCGTACTTCCTCGCCCAACTCAAAGTGCCGGTCTACGGCACCGACTTCACGCTCGCGCTTTTGCGCGGCAAACTCAAAGAACACAAGCTCACCAACGTCGAGACCATCACCGTCCAGGCGGGAGAGACCGTTCGCGTCGGCCAGATCGACGCGCACTTCATCAATATCACGCACAGCGTGGCGGGATCGTGCGTCATCGCGTTGCGCACGCCGCTCGGCAACGTCGTGCACACCGGCGATTTCAAATTCGATCAGACACCGATCGACGGCAAGCCCACCGACATCGCGGCGCTTGCGAGCTATGGCGACGAAGGCACGTTGCTGCTCTGTTCCGACTCCACCAATTCCGAGATCCCCGGCCACACGCTTTCCGAACGCGTGGTCGGCGAGACATTCGCCGACATTTTCGCGCGCGCAGAGGGCCGCATCATCGTCACGATGTTCGCATCCAACGTTCCGCGCTTGCAGCAGACGGTCGATGCAGCGGCACGCCACGGGCGGAAGATCTGTTTCGTTGGTCGCAGCATGCTCAACGTCTCGAGCATCGCGATGGAGCACGGCTACCTCATCATCGCGCCGGGCCAGTTGATCCGTGAGCACGAGATCGACTCCCATCCGCCGGACCGGATTGTGATCTGCACGACCGGCAGTCAGGGCGAGCCCATGTCGGCGCTGACCCGCATGGCCGCCCGCGATCATCGCAAGATCAAGCTCGTGCGCGGCGACACGGTCATCATCTCCGCGACGCCGATTCCCGGCAATGAGCGGAGCATCGGCCGCACGATCAATAATCTGTTCAAGCTTGGCGTGAACGTCATCTACGGCAAAGACCGGCTCGCCCACGTCTCCGGTCACGGCTGTCAGGAAGAGCTGCTGCTCATGCTCAACCTCGCCCGGCCGAAATATTTCATCCCCGTGCACGGAGAATACCGCATGCTCGTGCAGCATGCACGACTCGCGCAAAAAACCGGGATACACCAAGACGACGTGTTCGTCGTCGAAAACGGTCACGTGATCGAGTTCACCGAAAGCGGCAAGGCCGCAATGGTGGGCAAGGCGCCGGCCGGCCCGGTCTACGTCGATGGGCTCGGGGTCGGCGACGTCGGCCAAGTCGTGTTGCGCGACCGGCGCCATCTCTCGGGCGACGGGATGATCATCGTGACGGTGAGCATCGATAGCGTCGACGGCAAAGTGCTCGCAGGCCCGGACATCGTCTCGCGCGGATTCACATTCGATCAGGCATCCGGAAGCGACGGCGTTCTCGACGAAGTGCGTCGCGAAGCGCGCGGGATCATCGAAGAAGGCGCCGACAAAGGCCTGACGGAATGGACCGCGATCCGCGAGCACATCCACAAAGGGTTGTCGAAGTTCGTGTACGATCGCACCAAGCGGCGGCCGATGATCGTGCCGGTCGTGATGGAGATCTGATCGGCAGTGGCCTTCGTCGCGCCGGCGCTCGCCGACGCACTGTTTGCCGATGCGCCGTACACGTCGGTCTGGGCCGACACGTGGCGGCGGTTTCGCAGGAGCCCGTCCGCGCTGATCGGATTGACGATCATCGCGGTGCTCGCGGTGGGCGCGATCTTCGCGCCGCTGCTCGCACTACACCGCGACCCGATCGCGCAAAATCTCTCGGCGACCACGCTGGCGCCTTCCTTGGCGCACCTCGCCGGCAGCGATAAACTCGGGCGGGATATCTTCACGCGCTTGCTCTTCGGCGCGCGGCTCTCAGTGGAGATCGGTTTCATCTCGGTCGGGATCGGCTTGTTCATCGGCACGGTGTTCGGCATCGCGGCCGGTTTTTGGGGCGGTTGGCTCGATTCGATCGTGATGGGATTCATGGACGTGATGCTCGCGTTTCCCAGCATCATCTTGGCCATCGCCGTTTCTGCGATGCTGGACACGCGGGTGACCGACGTGGTGAAGTTGTTCATCGCGGTCGGCGTGGTCGGCATTCCGGTGTACGCACGCATCGCACGCGCATCGGTGTTATCGGTGAAGGAGATGGAATACGTAGAGGCCGCGCGCGCGATCGGCAATGGCATCTTCGCGACGCTCTTCAAGTACGTGCTGCCGAATATTCTCGCGCCGCTCATCGTTCAGGCAACACTCGGCGTCGGCACCGCGGAGTTGGATTCTGCCGGACTTTCGTTTTTGGGCTTAGGCATTCAGCCGCCGACGGCCGAGTGGGGGTCGATGCTCAACGATGCGCGCGACTACTGGCTCTCGGCCCCGTGGGCGCTTTTGTTTCCCGGTCTGGCTATCTCCATCACCGTGCTCGGCTTCAATTTGCTCGGCGACGGACTGCGCGACGCGCTCGATCCGAAAACGAAATAGGGCTTTTTGTTCTACCCCATGCCGAATGGCGTGCGACAAAAGAACCAATTATTAAAAGTGCACGAAAGCCACGGGTCGCCAGCGAGGGGATGCCACAATCGCGTTCGAAAACGGCTCAACCCTTCGGGCTACCAGCGGTTTCGCGCGCGCGAAATGGAGCCCACGGCCTAACTGTTCCCCCTCTGGAGGAGTCACCATAATGCATATCTCCAAGGTTCTGGTTGCGGCGGCGATGGCCACTGCGGCAGTCGGCGTCCTCGCCGGTTGCTCGGGCAGCGGTACGTCGAGCCTTTCATCGGTAGTGCCCACGTCGCACGGCGTGCGGCAAGCGGCCTCGATTCATGATTCCGGCGTTGCGCCGAAGTATCTGCAAAGCATCCGCTTTGGCGGCGGCCTGCCCGCGGTTCGGCCGAACTCGGGCGGTAAGGCGATAGCCGTCACCGACGCCGGCACCAACACCGTTGATCTTTTCAACGGAAGCTACGTCCAAACCGGAACGATCTCGAACGGGTTGAACGGACCGGACGGAGATTGGTACGACCAAGCGGGTAATCTGTACGTCGGCAACTTCGGCGGCGTCGGTGTCCAAGAGTATGCGCCCGGCGGGTCATCCCCGTCGTTCACGTATACCGCCAGCCTGACCGACCCGATCAACGAGACGACAGACGAGGCGGGAAACGTCTTCGTTGTCGACTACCAGGGCGACCAGGTGGTCGAATTCCCGCAGGGTTCGAATACCCCGTCGGCCGCTTGCCCAGTTGCAGGCGCCCCTGAAGGCATCGCCGTCGGCGAGCACGGAAAAGTGTTCGTTTCCCTGAATTTCACTGCAGGCGGCGCGGGCATCGTGGAATTTCCTGCCGGCCTTTCGAGCTGCGGCAACGAGACGACGCTTATCTCGTCCTTGGGCTTCGCCGGTGGCTTGCAGCTTGACAGCCACAACAACCTCGTGGCCTGCGACCAACTCGTCGGCGTTGACATCATCAAGAAGCCAAATTACAACAGCGTCTCGAGCACGATTACGGGAGCCAGCGATTCGTTCCACGTCGCGCTCAACAAATACAGCACGCTCGTGTTCATCGCCGATCCAAGCAACTTTGACGTGTTAGTCGACAAGTATCCGAGCGGTACACCGGTCACCACAATCACCGGCTTTTCGACCCCGTACGGCGTCGCGACGAAGCCGTTCCAGCACTAAGCTAACGTCGCGATTTCCCGACCCCGAGGGCGCACCGTTTACGGCGCGCCCTCTTTTTTGATTCCGCGAGGATGGACCGACATTGTAGGGCCGACCTTGACGGTCGGCCGCGTTCCTTTTTGTCGTAGGGCGAGCATTGCTCGCCCTACCGCGGTGCCAGCCCAACAAATCAGACAAGGCTGGATTTGCCCCCTCATCGAACATCCGTACGCATGGTCGCAACCGCATGAGCCGCGCGAAAACGCAGGCAAAGTCGCGGCGCGTGGATCCTTTGCCGGGGCTCACGCTCAATCTCGAGGTCCTCGGCAGCGGACTGCTCTGTTTTGCCGTCTTGCTCGCACTCGCACTGTGGCTGCCGGCCTCGAAGTCCGGCTCGATCGGTCCGGCTGTGAATGCGACGCTGCACGGCTGGTTCGGCGGCGGGGCGTGGGTGCTCGTCTTCGCACTGGCCACGGTTGCCGTGATCATCTTTCTTGAACTGCACGTGCCTCGTATTATGGCGCTTTTTGCCGGATGCGCGATCGGCGAATTTCTCGTGCTCGACTCGATGTTCGGCATGGGCGGGCGCGGCGGCGCGGTCGGCAACGCGCTTGCCCACGGGCTGACGTGGCTCGTCGGCGGCGTGGGCGCAAGCGTGATTCTGATGTTCGGTCTTGTGGCGTTTATCGTCGCACCCACCGGCATATCGCTGAAGCGAGTGCTCGGCGCAGCAGCGGTGGGTGCCGCGAAAGCCGGCGTGAAGGCGGGCGCATTGATCGGCGCGGGCGCCGCAGCATTAAAGCGACCAGATTCGGTCGTGGCGCCACCCATCGAACAACCGAGAGGATCGATCGAGGCGGGGGCGTTCCAGCCGCCGATCGTCACGGCCCCACCGTATCAAGAACCGCTCATCGCCGACATCGTCGAAGTCGCACCGCCCGACGAAGCGCGCCCGCTCGCCAAAAAAATCGACCTCATCCCGGCAGAGCAAGATCGGCCGCTTCCCAAGCCTGTCCGCCAAGTCGTCAGCCCCGGCGGTTACCGTTTGCCGGATTTCGCGCTCTTCAATCCGCCGGAAAAACGCGTGCACGACGAGACGAGCGCCGCCAAGTTGCTCGAAGAGACGCTCGCATCGTTCGGCATCAGCGCCCGCGTCACACACATCGAACGCGGTCCGAGTGTCACGCGTTACGAGTTGACGCCCGGAACCGGCGTCAAAGTCAGCGCGATCAAATCGCTTTCCGATAACATTCAGCTCGCACTTGCCGCCCAAAGCGTTCGCATCGAAGCGCCGATTCCCGGCAAGTCGGCGGTCGGAATCGAAGTGCCTAATAGCGCGGTTTCGATCGTGGCCATCCGCGAGATCCTCGACTTTCTGCCGAAGATCGAAGGCAAGCTCTCGATCGGACTGGGCAAGGATATCACCGGACGGCCGATCGTGGCCGACCTCGCGCGCATGCCGCACCTGCTTGTCGCCGGCGCGACCGGCGCAGGCAAGAGCGTGTGTCTCAACGTCATCCTCGCATCGCTGCTGTCCACGTGCACACCAGACCAAGTGCAGCTGCTCCTGATCGATCCGAAGCGCGTGGAATTGATCGAGTACAACGGCATCCCGCACCTCATCAAAGATTGCATCGTCGATCCCAAGCTCGCGGCAGGCGCGCTCTACGAACTCACTCGCGAGATGGATTCACGGTACGAGCGCTTCGCCCGCGCAGGCGTTCGCAAGATCGAAGAATACAACGCCGAATTTCCCGATGACAAGCTTCCATATATCGTCGTCGTCATCGACGAGTTGGCCGACCTCATGCTGGTCGCGCCGACGCGCGTGGAGACGAGCATATGCCGAATCGCGCAACTCGCGCGCGCCACGGGCATCCATCTGGTGCTCGCGACGCAGCGCCCATCGGTCGATGTGATCACCGGACTCATCAAGGCGAACATACCGTCGCGCATCGCCTTTGCAGTCTCCTCGCAAGTGGACTCGCGAACGATTCTCGATATGGTCGGCGCCGAACGGCTGCTCGGACGCGGCGATATGCTCTATCTCCCGATCGACGCGCCGAAACCGGTGCGCGTGCAGGGCGCCATGGTCACCGGCGATGAGATCGAGCGGCTGTGCGAGTTCTGGCGCGATCAAGACGATCCGGAGAACCGGCTCGACTTCGAGCTGACCGAAGTGGAAGAGGACGGCAAAGGTCCGGCGGACGAGCTTGCGCTGGACGCGGCGCGGATCATCATCGAGCGGCAAATGGCGTCGGTCGCGCTGCTGCAGGCCGAGCTCAAAGTCGGGCACCCGCGCGCGGTGCGTCTGATGAAGATCCTTGAGGAATATCGCGTGGTTGGAGCGGCCGAGGGGACGAAGCCGCGCAAGATCCTCGTCGGCGATGCGGACATGCCGCAGCTCGAATCCACACTGTCGCCGCGCAGGTCAGAACAGACACTGCTTTGATCGTGGCGGCCGACGAAAGTCGCCTCGCCGAATGGGCGTGAAAGGCCGGACTTTCCCAGCCGGAGAAGCGTTCGCGACCGTGTCAGCCACAATGCATCGGTTCGCGACGGTCGCGGAAAAGGTCCGTGCCGGCGAGCCGCTCACGCACGAAGACGGTGTCTTCCTCTATGAGGAAGCGCCTTTTCACGCGCTTGGCCAACTCGCGCATGAAGTCCGCACGAAGAAGAACGGCGACCTCGCGTACTACGTCTTCAAGCGATACCTGAACACGACGAACGTCTGCTACGCCGGCTGCAAGTTTTGCTCGTTTGCCGCGCACGAGAAGGAAGCGCGCGCCGTGCGTATGTCGGTGCACGAGATACTCGACAAGGCCTGCGCCGAACCCGCCGACTACGACGAGCTCCACATCGTCGGCGGCCACGATCCGAAGCAGACGAGTCTCGAATTCTGGCTGCCCATGATCGAAGAGCTGCATCGCCGCATTCCGCACGTCCAGCTCGCGCTATTCACGGCGGCCGAGATCGACTACATGTGCAAACGCGCGCGCTGTTCGTACGAAGACGGGCTCACGCGATTGCGCGACGCCGGACTCACGTCGCTCAACGGCGGCGGCGCCGAGATCCTCGTCAAACGCGTGCGCGACATCGTCTGCCCGCACAAGGCGAACACCGAGGAGTGGCTCGAGGTGCATCGCGTCGCACACCGCCTGGGCATCAAGACCAATTGCACCATGCTCTACGGGCACGTCGAGACCATTCCGGAACGGGTGGAGCACCTCGTGCTGTTGCGCAAGCTGCAGGCCGAGACCGGCGGCTTCAAATGTTTCGTGCCCCTGCCGTTCCATCCCGAAGAGAACGATCTCGAAGAGTACGGGTGGACCGGCGGTATCGACGACCTCCGCACGATCGCCGTGTCGCGGCTCATGTTCGACAACATCGATCACATCAAAGCGTATTGGATTTCGTACGGCATCAAGGTGGCGCAACTCGGTCTGCATTTCGGCGCCGACGACATCGACGGCACCGTGCACAACGAACAGCAGATCTACCGCGACGCCGGCAGCAAGACCGATCAGAGCACCCCGGCCCAAGAGCTCAAGCGAGCGATCGAAGAAGCCGGATTTGTGCCGACGCGGCGAAATCTGCTCTACAAGGTGATGGAGCCAGCGTGACGCCGTGATCCACTGCGGCCGCATCAGCTACACCAACGACCTTCCGGTCTACGCCGCGTTTGACGCCGGCGCAGTCGCGTTTCCCGGAGTGTTGACTTTAGGTGTGCCGACGGCGTTGAATCAGCGCTTGCTTGCGGGCGAGTTGGATTGCAGTCCGGTCTCTTCGTTTTTCTACGCGCAGCATGCCGCAGAGCTCTTGCTCTTGCCGGGAATCTGCATCGGCTCGCGCCGCGAAGTGCGCAGCATCTATTGCGTCTCCGCAAAACCGATCGGTTCGCTCGAAGGCGTGCCCGTCACCGTCACCCGCGAATCGGCCACAGGCCGGGCGCTGTTCGCAACGATTTGCGCGACGTACCACGATTTTATGCCGGTGTTCGTCGAGTCTGACGACCCGTACGCCGCGTACGCAACGGACGGGTCGCCATGCCTCGTGATCGGCGACAAGGCGATCGACGCCTATCTCGCCGCGCCGCGCGCTCACACGTTCGACCTTGGTAAGCAGTGGCACGATCTCAGCGGCCACGAAATGGTCTATGCGGTGTGGGCGGCACGACGCGATGCAGTCGAACGCGAGCCGGAGACACTCTCGCCCACGCTTGAAGCGCTGTCGCTCGCCCTCGACTGGGGCCGGCGCAACCTCGACGAAGTGATTCGGAGGGCGCAGGCGGCGATTCCGAGGCCCGACGGCTTTTACGCCGCCTACTACGAGGCGCTCAACTTTTCTTTCGACGAAGCGGCACAGTCCGGGCTTTCGACGTTCTTCGAAGCCGCGTTTGCAGCAGGGCTCCTCCCAACCGTGCCGCAGCTCGAATTTTTCGGCGACGTACCAACCCATGTCTGAAGTCTCAACGCTGCTCGCGCGCGCCGCTGCCGGCGGCCGACTCTCGTACGATGAAGGTTTGCGCCTCTATCGCGAGGCCAATCTGCACGAGCTCGGCGCGGCCGCCCACGAGCGGCGAACGCAGCTATTCCCGGGCGACGAAGTCACCTACGTGATCGACACGACGATCAACTACACGAATATCTGCAACGTTCACTGTTCGTTCTGCGCGTTCTTCCGGCCCGAGGGTCACGCAGAAGGCTACACGATGAGTCACGATCAGGTGCTCGACCGCGTGAAGTTCGCCGCGGATCAGGGCGCGACGCAGATCATGATCCAGGGCGGCGTCAATCCGGACCTTGCGATCGACTACTATGTCGACCTTTTCCATAAGGTACGAGAGCGGTTTCCGGACGTCGACATCCATTCGCTTTCGACGAGCGAGATCTGCGGGATTGCAAAGCGCGAGAGCATGAGTGTCGAGGATGTACTACTGACGTTGCGCGCCGCCGGCTTGAAATCGCTGCCGGGCGCCGGCGCGGAGATCCTGGTCGAACGGGTGCGTAAGCGCATTTCCGCGCGGAAGATCGACGACGACCGCTGGCTCGACGTCATGCGTGTGGCCCAACGACTCGGCATGCCGACCACGGCAACCATGATGTTCGGCTCGATAGAGACCGATGCTGAACGCATCCGCCATCTCGACGTCTTGCGCGAACTGCAAGACGAGACGCACGGCTTCACCGCATTCATCCCGTGGTATTACGTGCCGTTCAAGACGCCGCTCAAAGGCAAAGAAGCCACCGGCCTTGAGTATTTGCGCGTGCTCGCCATCAGCAGACTATATCTGGACAATATCCCGCATTTGCAGTCGTCGTGGCTCACGCCAGGATTGAAGCTCGGCCAACTCGGATTGATGTTCGGTTGCGACGACATGGGCGGCACGATCTTGGAAGAGAAAGTCGTCACGCTCGCGGGAAGCACCAACTCCGCGAATCGCGGCGAGTTGGAGAAGAACATCCGCCAGGCCGGTTATCGCCCGGTCGTTCGCGACACGTACTTCAACCGCCGCGACTACCCGCTCGCCACCGCGGGCTAATAGGGTGTCGACTTACTCTGCAGGGCCGACCAATAATGTGGGGCCGACCTTTATGGTCGGCCTACG
>DATBOZ010000140.1:0-13730 GCA_036561585.1 Candidatus Eremiobacteraceae bacterium
TGGGGATGCGGAGCCGATGCGGTATCACACCTTGTTTCTCGGTTCGAGTGCGGCGGTTGCGATCGCAGCAGCCGTAGCCTGCTCGCACAGCGGCCCAGCTTCGATTTCGCCGTCGACGATCGCGCCGATCGTTGATGCGCGATTCCGATTTAGCCGCTACCCGAGCGTCTTAGACCCAGCCGGCTTGCGAATAGCGAGCCCACGCGCTAATCGCGCCGGCTTCGATTCATGCCCTGCAAGCGGCGCCACCGAGTATGTCTCCGACGAGTTCAATAGCGTCATCGACATCTACAACGGGAAGTTTGCAGGCCAAGCGCCGTGCGGTCAGATCACCTCGACTTTACTCATCCATCCGAACGGCCTCTATGTGGATCGAGCATCGCACGATCTCTATGTGGCGAACTGGGGTGGGTCTAACATCCTCGTCTTTCACAAGGGTCAGACGGTGCCATACAATATCTACGCGGACCCCGCTGTTCCGCTTCCTTACGACGTGGCGCTGAGCGGTGATGGCACCGTCGTGGCCAGCAATGAAGAAGCGAGCGGCGGCTTCAGGAAAGGCTCGATCTCGACGTGGGTCGGCGGGCCGAACGGCGGCACGTTCGTCGGAAACTATCCCATGACGAACGACGATTTTGGTCTGTATCTCACGATTCGCCCTACCGGCACCATCTATTTCAACGATATCGACGCCACATCGGGAATCGGCGCCTTATGGAGCGTGACCTGCCCCGCCGGCGTCTGCGGCGCTCAGACGCAAGTATCGGGCGTCTCGTTCAAAGACCCCGGAGGCATGGCGTTTGACGATACGGGGGACCTGTTGGTGAACGACGCAACGGCATCGACTCTCGACACATTCGAGTTGCCCAACCCGCAGCCGTCGACGACCGCCATCCCCTGTTGCCCGATCGGCATGGCGTACGACACGCTCCATCAGCACTGGCTCGCGACCAGCATTACGTACGCCGCGGAATATAGCTATCCGAGCTTCACGCTTATCGGCACCGTGCCGGTCACCGGCGGAGCGCTGCTCGGCATCGCAGTCGATCCCTAGGCGAGGCGGTTGGCGTGCGTTCGTTATCGGGTGACGAGTGCCAATCTTCCCGATGAATCATCGCGCGAGCTCTGTTCGACCGCGAACCCCACCGCTTCCATGATTGCTGCGATCGCGCGGGCTTGAATCGCTTCGCACTGTGTGACTTCCAGGATCATCGCGATCGCGGAATCGCGAGCGGATTCCAAGCGGCTGACGGAGGATCGGTCGAACGCCGTCGACTCGGACATGTCGCGAGGTCTTGCCTTGTCCCACGCGTCTTCGGCAATGGTCAAACGATCCTGCATTCGATAGAGATATGCGGATACGAGACGGTATGATCGCAACAGTGACGTCAAGAAGCGCTCCCGCGGCCCGTTTGCATTAGTGTCGCACCAAACGCTACGCGGCGCAAGTCGCCGTTCGTCTCAATCCTCGCCGAATTGCGTGACGCTTGAGGAACCGTTGCGTGCGCTACGATGAACGCATGATGAATGGATGCTCCGCGTTCACCGGTCAAGGATCGACCGCGATGCCGATCACGTAGCCGCCCGGCGAATTCCCGGGAACCGTTCCTATGAGTGCGCCGCTCGGATACGCGTATTCCGCAGCATCGTTGTTGTCGCTGTCCGCGACGAACCAATGGTGGTCGCCCTTGCTCACGGCCATCCCCATCGGATAGCCTTGCAATTGAAAGGTCGCCGGCGCGGGATTGGGCAGTTCAAAAGTATCTGCGGTACCGCCGCTCTCTTCGGTCACGAGTAGATCCCCAGTGGAATCGAAAACCATCCCGCCGGGGAATTGGAACGAGACGCCGGCGACCTGCGTCTCGCCACCGCACGCGCCTGACGGACACGAAACGTACCAAAGCGCTCCCCGCCCCGTGGATTTGTCGAGGTCGGTGTAATAGATGGCACCATTCCTTTGCGCGGTGACGTACATCCCTTCATAGTCGTTGGTCATGGGGAAGTCGCCGACAAATCTTCCGCCGTGTGGTCCGGAACGCCACGTCGAAAGCGATCCTCGTTCGGGTCCGCTCACCTCATTGACGTTGCTTGCGATGACCGTGTCGTCGCTCGCCAGCGTGACATCGAAAAGCGTTTGCCGGCTCGTGGGGTCGGTGTAGGTATTGTACGGTGTCGACTGGCCGCGGTGATAGAGGCGCACGTTGTGGCGATTCGCCACATACAGATCGTGCGTGGTCGCGTCCACGTACAAGCCGCTCGGATTGAGGAGTTGCGAAGTCAATTGCGCGCATGGCCCCTGACCGGCGAACTTCCCGGCATAGACGTTGATGATGCTGTTGTTGAAATCCGAGACATAGGCGAGCGCACCGGTGGCCGGGCATGCGTAAAAGCTTGTGTGACTTTGCCGACGCTCGCTGCTCTGGGGCTCGGCTTTCGGCGCGATCGAAGTAAGATTGGCGTTGGTGCAACTCGCGAGCGACGCGGTTGCCGCGACGGCGGTCAGCGCCTGCAGCGCGCTCGGATAAGAGAAGTGACGCATGACGACCTCACTTGTGAGGAAGTGTGGTGCGCCACTGGTTCGGCGTCGTGCATCGGGTACCCGTCGGCGGCTATACGGCAGACACGCGATCGGCATGCAGCGCCGAGCAAGATCGCAGCGCGAGATGCGGCGAGCATCCGATCGCAAGGCATCCGCACGAAAAGGTGAAGGGTCCCGGCATGTGCGTCCTATGGCCGGTGTGCATATCCTGCGTATAGATGATTCGACCACCGTGGTCGATTGACGGACCAAGCAAGAATTCCAAATGCGCTAAAGACCAATGATAGGTTGCGTTCAACATTTCAGATTCTCCGTTCACTGATCTTGTACCCTACGCCGGGCACGTTGAACGGATGAATCCTCGTCCCAATGGACGTGTGCGCACCTTTTCAGGACGTCCCATACGGCTCTTCGAGGCTAAGACGCCTTTGATTGCAGGTTGTTGTGGTCGTCGCGATCGGCGCGCGGCTCCGCAACTTTGTGCCGAGCGATAGTCCCCGAACAATGCACACACGTGAAAGGCCAATCCCGTTCCAACTCGGGATAGTCATCGCCTTCGTCGCAAACGATACACTTCATGTCAATACCCTCGTGATCATCGAGCTCCGACGCTCTAGTTGTATTCCCCACCGCTCGCGAATAAAACACGTGCAGATTGTAGGCAGGATAATTACCGGCGGCCTACGGGAATACCGCAGGGGCCTGCCAAATTAGGTGCGGCTCGCGCCCGGAGGGGTGGCAGAGCGGTTGAATGCGATGGTCTTGAAATTCGCCCTGGCAATTACACCTCGTCACACATCGTGACGGGGTGTTTCTTTTTCACCGTCATGAGGACAGGGCAACATCGCATGTCATCGAGCGATAGCCAACGGACGTGAACCGCGCTGTGACGATCGATCTGCATAGGAGGCGGAGGCAAATTCGCGTGCGCGCGACGATCAGGTACATCGGTCCGGTCGCGGGGCAAGCGTCATAAGTCGCGCATATCGATGCAGCGCCTGCATAGTGAAATTGGGTCGAGTTAGATCGGGACTGTCCTGCGGCGTCGTCGTCATGACTGCGGCAGCTGGGCGGACCCGGCGCCAATCGGAAGTCCCCGGCGCATCATTAGTGCACGGTGACTTTTGCTTCCACCGAGTTGTACATCGAATCGTAGACTGCGACAATCGTGGTTCCCGCGGAAACTCCTTTCACCGTGAATTTGCCATTGTTCGAATTCGCCGTTACCGTGGCGATCGATGGCTTCGTCGACACCGCCGTCCACGTGCCAGAGTAGTTCGCTTCGCCGGCGGTTAAGTTTGCAGACTTCCCCACTGACACCGTCAACGTCTTAGGCGTGACGGTCATTACTTGGATGACAAATGTGTCGACGGCCGACGAGTAAGGAGCGCTCGCCCAAATGTTGCCGTCGGGGCCGTTGGCGAGGCCGGATCCGGCGTGCTTCGGACCCCGAACTCGCTGACCAAACGATTGCGAGGTAACGTTGTACTGAATAAGATCGCTTGAGGCGCTATGTGCTCCCGAAATCCAAATGTTGCCGTCCGGACCGCTGAGAATGCTGAGGTACCCGTCGCCATACCCATCGCCGCCGATCTTCGTGACGACTCCAGCGGTGGTGACCCTGATCAGATCTGGTGAGTTGTTAAAATTATCGATTGCTGCGAGGTAGAGCGTCCCGTCGGTTCCGGCTTTCAAATCATTGAAGAATTGTTCGCCGACCGGATACGTCGCGAGCACCGTACCCTGTGTATTCATCTTGTAGATGTTCTGGCCGGCGTCCCCAAACCAGATGTTGGAGTCGGGGCCGCTTGCGATAACACTCGCACACGAGCCTGGATAAAACGTAGATATGCCCGATGTGTCTATTCGCCCTATGCCTCCGCTGGTGCCGGCATTGTTGCAGCTGTTGAACCAGAACGCATCGTCCGAACCGAGGATAAGACTGCCGGCCTGTAAACCAGTCGGCAGATTGAGCGGGTAATCGGTTTCTTGTCCATTCAGCGTAACTCGCGCGATGACGCTTGCGCCCGACGACTTGTCGAATCCAGACACCCACATGTTGCCGTCAGGCCCGAAGACCAGTCCCCCCGGCAGAACAGACAGCGGGTACCGGCTTTGGTGGCCATTCATTAGAATCTTTACAAGTTCGCCGCCGCCCTTCGGATCGTTGCCGTTTGGCTCGGCCGCGACCCACATCTTATGTTGGTTATCCACTGCAAGGCTACCCGGAAGTGCTTGGTAGCCGTCGATGGGATCGATCGGCGTAACGACCCAGCCGTTCTTGTCAAGGTGCTTCTGGAAGATCGCGGGAGAGATCTCGCCCGGTGCCGGCACGGCACTCGGATGCGACGAGCATCCGATCGCGAAAAGGGCGATGGCAAGTACGATGATGCGGCGCATATTCGATACCTCGTTTTCAGCGATCGCCGGAGTCCAATTTTCCAGTCTGGACACGGCCAATCCGGAAGGCAATGACGAATTCTAATCTGACGTCTTGAGATTCGCGATTGAGGTCTACGCGGTTCGACATCAACAAATGTTGAACCCTCCGGCGGGCGGCTCTCAGTGGCAATTCACAGTCAGAGTATCCGCCGACCGGGAACACCGCGAAACCCCGTCAAACATGGCGCGGCTCACGCCCGGAGGGGTGGCAGAGCGGTTGAATGCGACGGTCTTGAAAACCGTTAGAGGCGAAAGTCTCTCGTGAGTTCGAATCTCACCCCCTCCGCCAGTTTACGCTTCGTCGCGTGCCAACTTCGCGGCCAGGTCGGTGCGCGACGTCGCACCGAGTTTCTTGATCGCTGAGGCCACGTGATTTTCGACCGTGCGCCCGCTGATCGTCAACGCTTCGGCAATCGCCTTGTTCGATTTTCCGGCGGCGACGAGCCGAGCGACTTCGCGCTCACGATCGCTCAACTCCAGCGTGCTTCGATCCCGCCTTCCCTTCGGCGTCAAGAGCGCATCGAGTCTGTGTGCGTCGCGCGAACTCCCGATGCGGTGGTAGATCTCGAGCGCTTTACGCGTTTCGCCGGCGAACTCCAATGCGAGCGCTTGGGGTAACGGGTGCTCGATCTCGGCGTACATCCGCGCTGCGTCAAGCGCTAAGCGAACCGCGGTGTCACGGTCACCGTTGCATTGCGCGAGACACGCGTCGAGATACGCGAGGTGCGCGCGCCCTCGATTCGTCGGCTGCCCGGCCGCCCACGGTTCGAGGGTTGCGCGGAGACGCTGAAGATCCGGCGCCGCGGCGAACTGGGCGGCGTAGGCAAACGCTTGCAGTTCTGCGGTAGCATCGCGTAACGTGTCGAGCGCGCGCGCGTACATCACCTGAGCCTCGGCGAAGCGGCCCGACCGGCCGAGGCCTTCAGCGAAAGCGGTGCCTATAACAAGCGAATAAGGCTGGCCGAAGCGCAATGCGGATTCGACCGCTTTTTCGTCGCTCAGCAAATCGCAAAGCGGTGGTTCGTCGACTCTAAGCGCGGTCAAAAGATTCAAGTAGTCTGTCGATAGCCGCAGCAGCGGAACCTCGACTCGTCTGCACGCGGCGCGCGCTTTCGCCGCTGCTTGCAGCCCCGTCGCAACGTCGCCCACGACGAAGAGCCGTATCGCGCGATTGAGCAGTGCGATCGCCTCATCGAGCGCGAGAAATGTGTCCGCCGCGTGCGCGGCGGAGCGCTCGAATCGCTCGACCGCTGCGAACTCATTTCCCGATTCCGTGTAGACGATGCCAAAATGGTTTAACGCGCCGACGATCACCTTGTCGCTCCCGGATTCGCGCGCCGTGTCCAGCGCCCCGGCGGCAGCCTGGAGCGCAGCGGTGAAGTCGCCAGTTGCTGCAAGCGCCGCGGCGCGCGTTGTGAGCAGAGCCGCGCGGCGGGCGCGGTCAGCGATATCGGACGAAGCGAGCGCTTCGTCGGCATAGCCAAGCGACGCCGTGAAATTGTTGTGGTGAAGCTCGATGCTGGCAAGTCCCAACAGCACCTTATAGCGCGTCTGGCTGTTCGTAGCGGAGCGGATCAAGTCGAGCCCTTTCAGGCTTGACGTAAGGGACGATTCAATGTCGCCGAGGTACGCCTGTTCAACCCCCAGGTCGCTGTACATTTCGGCGAGTCGCTCGGCGTCGCCGATCACTTCCAAATGCTCGATCGCTTGAAGACACGCTCGCGCCGAGCGCTCGGAAAGACCGGCATTCCCAAGCGAGAGCGCGAGTTTTCGATACAGCCGTGCCGAGTCGACCGACGTCGCTTGAGCGACTTTGAGGGTTCGTTCGTAGTATTCGGACGCATCCTCGTGCGCCCCGGCGAGTTCGGCGGCATCTGCGGCTGCCTCGCTATAGCGAGCTGCATTTTTTAGGTCGCCGGCTTCCCAAAAATGATGCGCCAGCTGCACGGGGCTTACCGCGCCATCCGGCCGGCGGTCCAACGCGGCAGCGATGCGCGCGTGCAGCGTTCGCGCTTCGGGCGCGAGCAATTCGTGATACAGGATCTCGCGCATCAGCGCATGACGAAAATGAAATCCTTCGCCGCACGAATCCTCAAGAATGAGCCCGATATCCCGCGCACGACGGAGCGCCTCGTGCACTTCGGCGAGCGGGCGACCAGACGCTTCGGCAACGAGCTCCGGATCGAAACGGTCGCCTGCCACCGCTGCCACGACAAGCACGAGCCGCCCGTCGGATGGGAGCGGCTTCAGGCGTTCCAACACCGCCTCGCGTAGCGTGAGCGGTAGGTCGACGCCGCCGTTGATCGCGTGCGTGATCAGCTCTTCTGCAAAGAGCGGATTGCCTTCTGCGAGACGACGGGTGTTCTGCAACGCGTCGCGGCTCAGCGCGGGATGATCTTTGGAGACCTCGCCGATCCAATCATCCATTTCTTCTTTGTCGAGCCGATCGAGCCGGACTTGAAAGACATCGCTCTTGCGGGTGATCTTCGACAGCACGGGAACAAGCCGGTGGTTTCTCCCCAATTCGTCGGAACGATACGTCACGACCAAGAGCATCGGGAGACTTGGCGCCGTCTGGACGAGATGTTGCAAAAGTCCGAGCGTGCCTTCGTCGGCCCAGTGGACGTCTTCGACGACCACCGCCGTGCGTCCAGCGCCGATGAGACGACGTATCGCTTCGACATATGCGTCGAAGTGCTGGCGGGTATTCGCCACTGGCGGCGGCGCGTTGCCTGCTGAGAACTCGGGGAAGAGCGGCGAGAGGATCCGGCGGACCGCGAGCGCGCCGGCAAGCGCGTCGGGTCGATCGCGCATGAGGGCGCGCAGAATATCGACGAACGGTGCGAACGGCCCGAGCGCGTACTCAAGGCATTCACCCGTTGCCACCGCACTGCGATCGCCGACCGTCGACGCGCAGAACTCGCTGACGAGCCGCGATTTTCCAAGGCCGGCGTCGCCGCCGATCAACACGGTCGATCCTCGGCCGGCGCGGCACGCGCGCCAGCGCGTTTTCAAGACTTCGAGCTGCTCGCGGCGGCCTACAAATCGACGGCAGATGATCGGCAAAGAAATCACAGCGAGATCTTCCTTCGCGATGGCCCGATTGACGAATGTTTGCGATTGACGCGGTGAATCCGTTTATTCGTACTATAATGTATGGTGAAGAAATTCTTCGACCGCGCGCAGCGCGACCGGCGCGTGCAGCCCAAACGGCACTTCCTCGAATCCATGTTCGGTCCACGGCAGGTCGACGAAGGTCACGTCGTCGCCTTTGCTGCGCAGCGCATCACGAAGCATCACTGCAGAAGCGAACTCGACGACGTGATCGCGGTCCGCGTAGATCATGAGCGTCGGCGGAAGACCGCTTCGCACCTGATCGATGGGCGATGCCGCGCGGTATCTTTGCGGATCCTGATCCGGCGTCGAGCCCATGTACGCGCTGATGACCGACCGGACGCCGATCGGGTCCGGCCTCGGCGGAGTTTTGTAGCCGTTCACCAGATCGATAGCGCCTGAATAGCTGATCAAGGCACGGAACGGCGAGCGCGGTGCGAACGCAGATAACTCGGCGAGTTCGCCGCCCGACGAATGCCCGAGAATGGCCACGCGCGTTCGATCCGCGCGGTACGTGTCGGCGTTGCGCAGAATGAAAGCGATTTCTTTCCGGACATCGTCGAGGGCTGCCGGAAATCGAGATGCGGGCGCGTGCGGGTAGTCGAGTGCGAAGACGGCATAGCCGTCGCGCGCTAACGCGCGGTCGAGCGGCGCATCCTTTGCAGGTTCTCCTCGTTCCCACGCGCCGCCGTAGATCGTGAAGACGATCGGATGTTTTGTGCCAACTGCTGGAACGTACGCCAAGGTCGGGCTGGGCACGCCCATCGCGAAGGGGATTGGAAATTCGATTATCCCCGGCGTGCGAGCACTCGACATCGGCCACGCGGGCCGAATGCCGGACTGTAGCATCGCCCCGAGCGGCAGTGAACAAAGGACGACGTTGAGTGAAGCCATCGCCACGGCTGCGAGCCGCGGGCCGGCGCGCGACCGGAGTGCGATCGCCAGCAGCGCGGCGTTGAGCACGAGCAGGTACGGACTGAGTTCGATTGCGACATCCGTGGCGACGATCGCAATGCCATTCGGCGGCGGCACGACGATCCAGATGCACAACACCGACAAGACGATCGCAAACGCGAGCAGCAGCGCCATCACCATGCTCTGCTCCGTGGCCGCCGATGAATCCTAGCGCGCGCGAGAAGCGGGGTGCCGCTTAAGCGCCCCGCTTCGTCGCATCGACTTACTGGTGAATGATAGGGCGAGGAATCTTGGCAGGCCGAGGAACGAGTCGGCCAAGCGATACGGGCTTGTGCAGATCCTCCGCCGCGATATGCGGCGCCGCCGGAATGTTGATCATCGGCAGTCTCTGCTGCGCGACGCCATACGGTTTGGCCACGATCCGGTAACTAAACGAGACAGTCGCGCGACCGCCCTGGTTCTCGTGCACGACAAAACTGTTCGGCGTTTTATCTGTGACGAACAGCCCGCGCGTGTCGCCTTCAGGCGAGAGAAACACCATGTAGTTCGCGTGTTTGTCAATCGTGTTGGCGAAGTCTGAAGCGATTTGCACGCGTGCGACCCCATCTCGAAGCTGGCCCGAACCGAAGTCCTCGGTTGTCTGCTCGCTTTCAGCGGGCGTGAACGAGACGATATGACGACCGCTCTCGTCGCCCGTTTTTGCGCAACCTGCCGAGCAAAAGCCTGATGTATAAATCTGACCGGAGATGATCACGTTGCCGTTTTGGTCGACCGAATACACTTGGCTGCTCGAGTTGTAGCCGACGAAGATATTGCCGTCAGTGCTCTGTGCACCGACGCCGGCACCGCCTGCGGGCGTGTTGGTTGCGGACCCAAAGACGCCGTAGACCGGCCCGTAACCCACCACCCCGATATGGAACGTCGACGCCGTTCCACCGATGATCTCTCCTGTCGCGGATAAGGATGTCGCGGATACAGAGCCGTTGTCCGCCACGTCGAACACGTCGGCGAAGCTGTTGCTCACGCCTTGGTAGAGTTCGCCACCTTGGCCGTACGCCACGATCGATTGTGCGCTTCCCGAACCGCTCACGCCCACGACGCCGCCGCCGGTGACGCCAACGCCGCTCGTTGACGTACCTGCAACGCCGTAGCTGGATAACGAGAACCCGTTCACGCCAACGGACGAGTTTGAAGACCCAGAAATGCCTGCGCCGCCCGTCGACGTTCCGAAGACGCCCGTGCCCTCGACGGAAGTTCCTCCGACGCCTGCATTCGATTGCGCGCCGGTCGTTCCAAGATCTTGGCCGACGACGGCGGTGGCGCCGGTGAACCCGTTGTTCAGTTTGGTCTGACCGACGATGCCGTTACCTTGATCGGACGTTCCTTGCAGCGACGGACCCGTGCTCTTGTTGTGGGTCACGACGATCGGGCCAGTCGAGCTGCCCGAAAACGTCTTGAGAAATGGTTGGACGAACTGCTCGGCCGCCTGCAGACCGCCGGCGCTCGCATACGACGCGGCGAATGCGGCAGAAGCAGCCGCGGCGACGAGGGCGACAGCGAAGGTGGGCACTCTTCCATGAAAATGATTAGTCATGATCTTCTCCCACAAACAAATTGTAGCGCCGCATGGCGCGAACGACGGGGCTATCATATCCTTTGCGCGTCGCGACGGCGTCACCGAATCGGTGGCGATGGAGGGGCGGTCCCGGAACACGGGAAACCAGCGGCGAAAGATGGGTGCTCGGAGGCCGAACGCAGTGTTGGAATCTTCCGAACCACGCTTGCGACTGCATTTGCTGGGCGATGTCCGCGCGGAATACCGCGGAGAATCGTTCCGAATCGCGGCGCCCCAGCGCTCGATCGCGCTGCTCGCCTACCTTCTGGTGCACCGGCGCGCGCCTACCGCTCGAGACAAAATCGCGTTCGCGTTATGGCCCGACGACACGGAAGACGACGCGCGGGTGAATTTGCGGCATGCCCTGCACCGGTTGACGCGAGCGTTGCCTCCGCCCGGCGGTGATGAACCCTGGATCAACGCCGATCTCGAAAACCTTCAATGGAATGCTAAGTCGGACGTCTGGCTCGATCTCGAGGAATTCGAGCGACGGATAGCGTCTGGACAAGAGCGCGCGGCGTCCGTTGAACTCTACAATGGCGACCTCGCTGAAGGCATTTATGACGATTGGACGCTCGCCCATCGCGAACGGTTCAGCACACTCTACCTCGACACTTTGAGCGCCCTAGTCAATGAAGCGCGGAGCAATCGGGATTTCGGCCGCGCTGCGGTCGCCGCCCAGCGGCTGCTTGCGGTTGACCCGTGGCGCGAGGATGCGGTGCGATCGCTCATGTCAGCTCGCTACGAGGGCGGTGACCGGTCCGGAGCGTTGTTCGCGTTCGCAGACTTTGCACGCCGGCTCAAAGCTGAGCTCGACGTTGAGCCGATGCCGGAGACTCGCGCGCTCTACGAAACGATGGGGCGCAACGAGCGCATCTCGCCGGACTCGGTCGGCGAACCGGTTGAGCTTAGTGAACATCCGGAGTCTTTCCGGACGCTTCCGTTCGTAGGCCGAGCGAGCGAGATGGAAAAATTGCGCGCGATGTGGGCGCGAGCGGCGCGCGGGCATGGCGGCGTCGTCTTCGTCTCTGGCGAGGCCGGCATCGGCAAATCGCGGCTTGCCAGCGAACTCATGTTGCTCGCGCATTCACAAGGCGGCCGCGTGCTCTTCGGGGCGACGTCGTTTCCAGAATCGGTGCCGTATCAAGCGGTCGCCGGAGCGCTGCGGTCGGTGGGTCCGATCCTCGCGGCCCTGGGCATTCCCACGTCGCTTCTCGCGGTCGTCTCGCAGGTCGTTCCCGACCTACGCACTCGGCGAACCGACCTTCCTGAAGTGCCCGCAGTCGATGCCGGACGTGAGCAGATGCGATTGTTCGACGCCATCGCTGCTTGCACGGAAGGTCTGGCACGACCGCGGCCGTTGCTCGTCGTGCTGGAAGATATCCATTGGGCGGGATCGGCGACGCTCGGCGCAATCGAATTCGTCTCCCGTCGCGCAGCCGACCATCCAATCCTGATCGTCGCAACGTATCGTTCCGGCGAACTCCATGCAAACGAATCGTTGCGGAAGCTCTCCGCGATGTTGCGTCGCGACGGAAACATGAGCCATGTGAACTTGGCGCGATTGACGATCGACGATGTCGGAGAGGCTATCAAGGATGTCGAGACGGGCGACCGAGACCGCAAGGCTGTCGCATCGCAATTGTATGGATACTCCGAAGGCAATCCGTTGTTCCTCGCCGCTGCGTTGCAGGATCTCGATCGAAGCGATCAAGGATCGAAGCAGTTCGCCGACGGCCCTGAGTCGGTCATCTCAAGACTTCTCGCCCGCTTAACCCCTGACACGGGCGGCATCGCCGATGTCGCAGCGGTGGTGGGGCAGACGTTTGACGTTGACACGGTGTGCGCCGTTTCCGGGTGGACGGAGGCATCGGTCGTTGGCGGCATCGGCGAGCTTCTCGAGCGTGGACTGGTGCGCGAAGCCGGGGCGCGAACGCATTATGACTTCGCATTCGCGCATCACCTCATCCGCGATGCGCTCTACGCGCGGGTCGAAGCGCCCGTGACCCGGCAGCGCCACCGGCTCGTCGCGCGCGCGCTCATGCGAGAGGCCGGTGAGTTGCCCGACGAGTGGTCCGCCCAAGTCGCGCTCCACCTCGACCGTGCCGGCGACGTATCAGCGGGCACGTGGTTTGCGCGCGCTGCGAAGTATGCGCTCTCGATCTATGCAGCCGACGAGGCGCTCGACCATCTGCAACGTGCCATCGCATTGACTTCCGATCCGGAAGCATGCTTCGAACTCTTGCTGCTTCGCGAAGACATCCTGCATGCGCGAGGGGAACGCGACGAGCAAAAGCGCGCTTTGGTGGAACTCGACCGGCTTGCGAGTTCGTTGCACACTGCTCAGGCTGCATTCGCCTATTCGTATCGGCTTGGCCGGTGGCAGCGGGCCGTCGGCGATTGGAGCGCGGAGCACGATATCACCGATCGGCTCGATGCGCTCGCCGGACAAGCGGGCGACGACGCCCTGAACGCGCGCGCGTTGGTGTTCAAAGCGGAGAGCCGCTCTCATTCCGGCGATTATGCGATCGCGCGCAATCTATTGGAAAAGGCGGCCGGCATCTTCGAACGCGCTGGAAACGCCGAAGCCTTGTGTGATTGTGTTTGCGAAATCGTGAACGTCGCCGGGTTGCAGAGCTCATTTGATGATCTACCGGTTCTCGTAGCGCGCGCGCAGTCGCTGGCGGCGGTTGCCGGCCGGCACGCTCTTATGCGCGCGCTCGCATCGGCTGGCCGCGCGGCGAATGCGCAGCGGCTCGTCGCGCGAGCACTCGAGTTGCAAGGGCAGCGGCTCGAACTCGCGACCGAATTAGGCGATGCGGGCGAGGAGGCCGATGCCGAACGCGGTGTGGCCACGGCGCTGCAAGATCTTTCGCGGTATGATGAAGCGCGGCAACACCGGCAGCGCGCAACCGCTCTCTACATGCGAATGGGTAATCGCGAAGGCGCCGCATCCGTGCAGCACGACGGGGGCATTGCGCTGCTTATGGTCGGACGGCTCGACGAAGCGCGGAAAGTCATGGAGGATGTGAGCCTGGAGTTCGAGTTATTGGGGTATGGCCGGGGGACGACGGTCTCGCTCACAAACCTTAGCGCGATAGACGT
>DATBOZ010000141.1:0-19289 GCA_036561585.1 Candidatus Eremiobacteraceae bacterium
GGGCGAGCGATGCTCGCCCTACGGCGAAGTAGAGGTTCTCCCTTGGGGCGTCCGAAAGGTCGCTCGTACTTTTTGTCACGGCGCAAGCCGGACGGAGCAGCATGCCGAGTATCCTCGACCGACTCCACGCCGACCTGAAGACGTCGATGAAGGCCCGCGACGCCGAACGAACCGATACGATCCGCATGGCGATATCAGCCATGAAGTATAAACAGATCGATGCGATGGCGACCCTCGCGGACAAAGATCAGGAAGAGGTGCTGCGCAAACAGGTCAAGCAGCGCGACGATTCCATTGAGCAGTATACAAAAGCCGGCCGCATGGATCTATCGGACAAGGAATCGCGCGAGCGCGTGATCTTGATGGAATACTTGCCGGAAGAATTGAGCGCGGATGAGCTTCGTTCGCGTGTCGGCGACATCGTGCGGGCTCTCTCAGCCGATGCGAAATTTCCGGAAGCGATCAAAGCCGCCATGGCCGCGCTCAAGGACAAGGCGCCGGGCAAGGCGATTCAAGAGGCCGTCCGCACCGCCATGGACGCGAGGGCGGTCTCGTGACGGGTGGTAACCGCTTGCGCCCGCTGCGCATCGCTGCCTGTGCAGCCCTGATCGTCGTGGGTCTCGTTCCGTGGATTGCGGTCGCGGGCAGCGTGAGCGCACCCACCGCCGTGTCTCGGCTGGTGGAAGTCGTCGACATCGACAACGAGATCAATGCGGGCATGGCCCATCGGGTCGCAAGCGCGATCGACGAAGCCCATCAGAACGGCGCGAGCGCGATTCTGGTGCGCATTGATACGGACGGCGGTTCGGTGGACGACGCAATCGACATCAGCCAATCGCTGACCAATGCCGGCATCCCGACGATCGCGTTCATCACCGGCCGCGCGTGGTCGGCGGGTGCGCTCATCGCGATGTCGTGCGACAAGATCATCATGGAGCCCGGATCGGCGCTTGGCGCGGCATTGCCGATAACGATCGGCCCGAACGGCGAAAATCCCGTCGATGAGAAGATGATCGCTGCGTTTCGCTCCAAGATGGAAGGCCTCGCCCAAGCGCATAAACGCGACACGCAGATCGCCGCCGGATTTGTGGATCCCGACGTCGTCATTCCGGGTCTGAAGAAGAAAGGCCAGATCCTTTCGCTCAACCCGCGGCAAGCGAAGGCGCACGGGTATGCGGACGCGATCGAATCCACCGACGACAGCGCGCTCGCCTTCGCCGGCTTCGGCGGTTCGCGAGTCGTGATCTTGCAACCGACCTGGGGCGAACAGATCGCGGAGTTCATCGCCAATCCGGTGGTCTCGGGCATCTTGCTCTCGATTGGATTCTTGGGAATCCTCATCGAGATGCAGACCATGCATCTCATCGCAGGGATCATCGGCTTCGCGGCGCTTGCGTTGTTCTTCGGCGCGCATGTCGTCGCGGGCACGTCGAACTGGGTCATCACCGCATTGTTCGGGCTCGGCGTGATCGGCCTGCTCTTCGAATTCCACGTGCTGCCCGGCCACGGCATTTCGGGACTCACCGGGAGCGCGCTCATCTTGGCGAGCATCGTGCTGGCATTCGGCAGCGGCGTCTGGCTTCTCGGAACCGAAGTGACGTCGATCTCGCTCATCGCTTCTATTCTGATATTCATGTTTCTGCTGCGATGGCTGCCGGATAGCGCATTTGGCCGGAAGCTTGCGTTCGCCGGCACACAAGAAGTCGCAGAAGGCTATGTCACTGCGACGGCGCCGACGCACCTCGTCGGCAAAGAGGGCGTCGCCGAATCCATGCTTCGACCCGCTGGTGTCGCGTTGGTCGATGGCAAACGCTACCAGGTGCAGACCGAAGGCGACTTCGTGCCGCCACAAACCAAAGTGATCGTGCAGCGCGTTGAAGGTGCGACGATCGTCGTCAGACGCGCGTGATCGAAGCGCGGCGGGTGCTGCCTGTACCGGTCAAGAATCCCGTTCGGCAACGGCTTCTTCACACAAGTTGGATGACGCGCGCGAGCGCCGGAGCGAAACATTAGCATGGAAGGCATCAGTATGTCGGTCTTATTCGTCGCCGTCCTCATCTTTATCGCGTTCATGGTGTTCCTCTACTACTTCCCGTTCGGGCTGTGGATCAGCGCCCGCTTCGCGGGGGTTCCGCTCGGCATCTTCAGTCTCGTGCGCATGCGCGTCATGCGTGTCTCGCCGTCGGTCATCGTCTCAAATCTCATCATCGCGACAAAGGCGGGCGTGCACGTCACGACCGACCAGCTGATCGCCCACTACATGGCCGGCGGTCACATCGACGTGGTGATCCAAAGTTTGATCGCGGCGCAGCGGGCCCAGGTCACCCTCGATTGGGGTCAAGCCGCGGCGATCGACCTCGCCGGACGTAATCCGCAGGAAGCGCTCGCAGCCTACGTTACACCGAAAGTCATCGAAACACCGATATTCCAGGGCGTCGCCAAAGATGGTATTCAGTTGAACGTCAAGGCGCGGATCACGGTGCGAACCAAAGTCGAGCGCATCGTCGGCGGCGCCGGCGAAGCCACGATCATCGCGCGCGTCGGCGAGGGCGTTGTAGCCGCGGTCGGCAGCAGCGCAGACTACAAGGAAGTGCTCGAAAATCCCGATCACATCAGTAAGACCGTTCTTTCTAAAGGCCTGGACGCGGGCACCGGTTTTGAAATCGTTTCCATCGATATCGCCGACGTCGACGTCGGCCGCAACGTCGGCGCCGATCTGCAGACTGCACAAGCGGAAGCCGACCGAAGGGTTGCGCAGGCGAAGGCCGCCGAGCGTCAATATGCGGCGCTCGCACAAGAGCAGGAGATGAAGGCGCAGACCCAAGCGATGCGCGCGAAAGTCGTCGAGGCCGAAGCGCTGGTCCCGGCCGCGATCGCCGAAGCGTTTCGCAGCGGCAATCTCGGCGTGATGGACTACTACCGTATGAAGAACGTGCTCGCCGACACCGAGATGCGGCAATCGATTTCGGGTCAGTCACCAGGCGGACAGCCGGGCGGAACGCCGCCCACTTCGCCGCCGGCCGGCCCGACGTCATAGGCGGCGCATGCAAACATTCCTGATCACCGTCTTCGTCATCTTGTGGGTGATCAGCGCGATCAATTCGGTGCGCAAGGCGGTCGCGAAAGCGCAAACAGCCGCCGGCGGCCCCGGCGCGATCCAAGCTGCGGTCGCGGACGCCGCGGCGCAAAGCGAAGCCGCCGCGCGAACTGCCGCAGCGCAACGTGCGGCACGGGTATTGCGGATGCGCATGCAGGCCGCGGTGAGTGGAACCGGCGCGATCCAAGCGCCGACGCCGAACACGACGATGCAAAGCAGCCAAATGCCGGCGTACGTCGCACCGCCCGCGGATCAGGCGATGACGTCGCTCACGCCGATGGAAGCGCCGCGCATGCCGACATTCGATGCGCCGGGCCTCGACGCCGGGAGTGCGATCTATTCGTTCGGCGCGTTGGGAGCGGCCGGCGGTCCTGCCGCCAACGCGTCATCCGCAGGGCGCCAGATTTTGCTGAACGAAGGCGCGAACGCCGGTGCGGCAGCGATCATCGCTGCGGCCGTCATCGGTCCGCCGGTTGGTCTTCGATCCGGCAACCTCAGCGCGAGCGACTGGTAAGCTCGCAAAGGACTGCGTTGGCCCAAGCGAATTCCGAATCGATCATCTCCATCCGTGGTCTCAACGACCGCCTGCGTCTGTTCGGTCATCTCGACGCGAATCTCGACGCGTTAGAACGCGCCACGCATGCGACCGTGCATGTTGCCGGAGACGACATCGTCATCGCCGGCGAAAAACGCGCCGTCTCAGCCGCCGCAGCGGCTGTGAAGCGGCTTGTCCGCGCCGCACTATCCGGACGAGAACTCACTGTCGAAGATGTGGGTCATGCGCTCGCGGCGGATTCCCGGGCGGATGCGCCAGCCGACGAAGGTGTACCGCTCGCCGTCACGCGCAAGGGACGCCCGGTGCGCCCGCGCAGCGCGGGTCAACGGGCATTCGTGGAGGCGGTCGGCGCGAATACGCTCACCTTCGGCATCGGACCAGCGGGAACCGGTAAGACCTTCCTCGCGGTGGTGCTGGCGGTGGAAGCGCTGCGTGCCGGGAAGGTGCAACGCATCGTGCTTTCGCGGCCGGCGGTTGAGGCCGGCGAAAAGCTCGGATTTCTTCCCGGCGATCTCCAGGAAAAAGTCGACCCGTATCTGCGGCCGCTCTTCGACGCGCTCGCGGAGATCATGGAGCCGCAAGCCGTGCAGCGCGCTTTCGAGCGCGGACAGATCGAAGTCGCGCCGCTTGCCTACATGCGCGGCCGGACGCTTGCGGACTCGTTCGTCGTTCTCGACGAGGCGCAGAATTCGACCGACGAGCAGATGAAGATGTTCTTGACGCGCATCGGCGCCGGGTCGCGCATGGTCGTCTGCGGCGATGACACCCAGATCGATCTGCCCGCTCCGGCGGCATCGGGCCTCTTGCGAGCGCAAGCCTTGTTCGGTGCGGCGCG
Organism: Candidatus Eremiobacteraceae bacterium; assembly: GCA_036561585.1. Classification (GTDB taxonomy): domain Bacteria; phylum Vulcanimicrobiota; class Vulcanimicrobiia; order Eremiobacterales; family Eremiobacteraceae; genus JABCYQ01. The sequence goes on from DATBOZ010000141.1 coordinate 4,489, forward strand.
GGATATCGCAGTCATCCGCCTCACCGAAGCCGACGTCGTGCGCCATCCGCTCATCCGCACGATCATCGAGGCATATGGCCGCCGCGCGAGATAAAGACGTGCGCGTGGACGGTCCGCGGGTGCACGTCAAAAGTGTACGACCGTGGCGCGGCCTACGACGGGGCGCTTTGATCAATGCGGCGCTCGTCACGCTGGCGCGGGCCGCACCGGCGGTCCGTGGCGATATCACCGTCGTTCTCACCAACGATCGCGCTATTCGCGCGTTGAACCGGAAGTATCGCGGCCACGATCGGCCGACCGACGTGCTTTCATTCGACATCGGCGATGGGCTCGATGCGGCAGAACCGTTCGGCGATGTCGTCATCTCCGTTGAGACCGCGCGGCGCCAGGCGCGCGAATACGATGCACCGCTGGAAACCGAAGTGGTGCGCCTGCTCGTCCACGGCACGCTCCACCTCTGCGGCTACGACCATCACGAGCGCCGCGAGGCCGCTAAAATGCACGGCCTCACGCGCCGCCTCGTCTCGGCGCTGACCGCATCGTGAGCGCCAATCGGTCGTTCGCGCACGCGATCATCGATGCGGTCGACGGCATCTATCATACGCTCATCGAACAGCCGAATTTCCGGATCCAGTGCGTCGTCGCCGCGCTCGCTGCCGGCGGCGGCATCGCGCTGCATTTCGGTCCGTGGCAATGGTCGGTGGTGACGCTCGCGTGTGCGTTTGTCCTGAGCGCCGAATTGTTCAACACCGGATTGGAACATGCCATCGATCTGTACAAACCCGAAAACCACCCTTTGGCGCGCGCAGCCAAGCACGCGGGCGCGGCAGCGGTGCTGATCGCCGCGGTGGCGGCCGCGATCGTCGGTGTTTGCCTGTACGGCAGCGCGTTGCTTGGCAAGTAATCACCGGCGTCCTGGCGAAGGTCGTCGCACCAGAGGAGCTATGACGGACACACCCGGCAGTAGGCGGTCCGGCACGTCGCCGGACGAATCTCAAGCGTGATCGACCCAAAAACGCTGGCGCTCGTCGGCGTGATACTCTTGATAGGGCTTGCCGGATTTTTTGCGGCTTCCGAAGCCGCGCTCTTGGCGTTGACTCGTCTGCGGATCTTGCAGCGGCCGCCGAGCGAGAAATCCGACGATCTGATGCGGCTGCACGACGGCCGCGATGTCTATCTCACCACGATACTCGTGGGCAACGTCATCGTCTTGCTCGTGGCGGATTCCGTCGCGACGTGGCTCGCGATCGCGGCGGGCGTGAGTCATCCCGTTTTCTGGGCCACGGTCTGGATGACGATCGGCGCGCTGATCTTTGGGGAGATCGTACCGAAGATGGTGGCCGTGCAGAATCCCACACTGTGGGCCCCGCGCCTTTCGCCGTTCCTTAAGAGCGCCCGGTTCGTGCTGTGGCCGATCACGCAGTTCATGCTGTTCGTCACGCATTGGATGATCCGGCTCGTCGGCGGCAAGCCGAGCGCTAAGGGTCCGTACGTCACCGAAGATGATATCCGCACGTTGGTAGAAGTTGGGGAGAAGCAAGGCGTCCTAGAAGAAGAGGAAAAGGAGATGATCCATTCCATCTTCGAGCTGGGAGACACCGTGGTCCGGGAGGTCATGACCCCGCGCACCGACATGGCGTGCGCCGACGTCGATCAACCGATCACAAAAGCGGTCGAACTCGTCATCAAGGAGGGCTATTCGAAGCTCCCCGTCTACGAGGGCGATATCGACCACATCATCGGCGTCGTGCATGACCGCGAGCTGCTGATCGCGGTGAGCCGGGGCGAACAAGACGGCGTGCTTCGCCCGCTCATGCGTCCCATAAAAGCGATTCCAGAGAATAAGAAGATCGACGAGCTCATGCGCGAGATGCAAGCCGAGAAAGTATCGGTCGCCATCATCGTCGACGAGTACGGTGGGACGGCCGGTCTCGTCACGATGGAGGATCTGCTCGAGGAGATCGTCGGCGATATCATGGACGAGTACGACGCCGAAGAAGCCGACAAAGCGCCTGATATCGTGCGATTGCCGGACGGCGAGGTGATCGTGGACGCCCGCATGGGAATCGACGACGTCAACGATCAGCTCGGGCTGCAGCTGCCGACCGAGGACTTCGAGAGCATCGGCGGATACACGTTCGGCTTGTTCGGCCGCGTACCGCTGCCGGGCGAGCAGGTCGCGATCGATGGGGGCGTCACGCTCGTCGTCGAAAAAACAGCCGGGAGAAGGCTTCTGTCGGTCCGAATCAAACCGCCGACAACGCCCAACGGTTCACGCCCGGGCGCTTCAACGCGCGGCGAAGACCAATGACAACGGTAGGAGGACCTCGTGCCGAGATTGGATGACGCGCGACTCGATGAACTGGTCATCAAGGCATGGGAAGCGAGGTTGAACGCGTACGCGCCGTACTCGCAGTTTCACGTCGGCGCGGCGTTGCTCTCGGCCGATGGGCGCATCTACACCGGCGCGAATATTGAAAACGCATCGCTCGGTTTGAGCATGTGCGCGGAACGGGTCGCGCTTGGCGCCGCCGCCGCTGCGGGCGCGCGATCGTTCGCGGCAATCGCGATTGCCGCGTCCGACGTGCTGGGCGTGACGCCGTGCGGAGCGTGCCGTCAAGTGCTCTCGGAATTCAACGCCGACCTTCCGGTGCTCCGGTGCAAGCCGGACGGATCCTACGTGGTGATGTCGCTCGCCGGGCTCGTGCCGTCGGCATTCACCGGCCGCGGCATGGGCGATGACCGTCAGATGCCCGAGCTGAGCGGGGTCTAGTCCAGGCGCTTTCCGGCCGCTTCTCCAACCTGCCATGGTGAAAACCTACACCGTCGAGGCGATCGTCCTACGCCGGAGACCGCTCGGTGAAGCCGACCGGATTCTGACGTTGCTTTCGCGCGAACGCGGCAAGATATCCGCCGTCGCAAAAGGTGTGCGCAAGACCCAGAGCAAGTTCGGCGCGCGGCTCGATTTTTTCAATCGCGCGATCATCACGCTGCATGCCGGCCGCAGTCTGGATATCGTAACGGGCGCGAGCAGCATCGGCGGCGCGTGGGAGCGTCTCGTCGACCCTGATGCGTTCGCGTTCGCGTCGTATGTCGCGACGGCGATAGACGACCTGTGCGAACCAGGTATGCCCATTCCGGAACTCTTCGACGTGTTGTGCAAGACGCACGACGCGTTGTCGGCAGGAACGAGTCCGGGAGCGATCGCGGCAGCGGTCGACTTGCAGATCCTTGCCGCTCTCGGCCTTGCACCGGAGCTTGCCGCGTGCGCCCGATGCGGCGACGCGCTCGGGCGGCGCCCGCTTGTCGGCGGCCGCGCCACGTTGTCACCATTCGCGGGCGGCTTGATCTGCCGTCGCTGCGCGCAAGATCCCGCGCTGGTAGAAGTATCGCGCCGGCCCGGCGAGCAGTCGCTTACGATCAGTGCGCAAGAGCTTGCTGCGCTTCGCGCACTCGCGACTGCCGATCTCATTGACCTCGCCGGTCATTCGGCCTTTGCGTCGCTGGCCACCGTCACGCATCCGTTCGTGCGGCACCATCTCGGCAAGCGTTCGCGCACGCTATTGGCGGCCGATCGATCGTGACGGGATCGATTCTCGGCCTCGACGTCGGCACCGTTCGCATCGGCGTTGCGATTTGCGAAGGAGACGGGCTTCCCGCGATGCCGCTCTGCACGATCGATTCCGTCTCGCGTGACAAGGATGTGCGCGCAATCGTGGCACTCGCGACGGAACGCGGCGCGCGCACGTTGGTCGTCGGCTATCCGCTGAGACTGGACGGCTCACGTGGGCCAGCGGCAGAGAACATGGACAAATTCATCGCGGCATTGCGGAAGGCGTTCGATGGCGTCGTCGACGCCGCAGATGAACGCATGACCACGGCGGCGGCAAACCGCAAGCTGCGTGAGACCGGGCTCTCCGGCGGGAAGCGCCGCTCGTTCGTCGATCGCTTGGCGGCCGTCGACATTTTGGACGGCTGGCTTGCCCGGCAGCGGAGAACCTCGACGTGATCCGCACCCTGTTGCGTCTCACGCTATGGGCGATCTTGATCGCCGCTCTTGCCGCCGGCTGTTTGGCGTGGTGGCTGGTCGACGCGGATACGGCGCGGCCGGCGCAGCAGGTCACATTACAGATCCCACAAGGCTCGAGCGTCACAGATATCGGGCGCCAGCTCGAAACTGCCGGCGTCCTCCGCTCAGCGACGGCATTCGGTCTGTACGTGCGCGCGCGCGGCGATGGCCGCAGCATTCAAGCGGCAGAATATGTGTTTACGCCGCACATGTCGATGCTGGGGGTCGTCGGCGTGCTCGACGCCGGTGGCCGCCCGCCCACGGTCTGGATCACGATTCCCGAGGGATTCACTGCAGCGCAGATCGGCGCGCTGCTGCAGAAGCACGGGATAGGAACGCGTGACGAATTCATGGCGGTGGTGGGTGCCACAAGCTTGCGCTTTGGACCGGCGGCGTCGCGCGGGCTGGAGGGCTATCTTTTTCCCGACACCTATGAGGTGCGGCGCGACGCCACGCCGCGCGATGTCGCGGCGCTCCTCACCGCGCACTTCATGCACGAGCTGCCGCGCGACTACGTGTCGGCGGCGCGCAAATTGGGCCGGACCGTTCCTCAGATCGTCACAGCCGCTTCGCTGATCGAGCGCGAAGCGAAGGTCGATCCCGAGCGCCCGGTGATGGCGAGCGTCTACTACAATCGATTGCACCGCGGAATGCCGCTGCAAGTCGATGCGACAATCGAGTACGCACTGCCGACGCACAAGACCGCGCTATCGTTCGCAGACCTGAAGATCGATAGTCCTTACAACACCTACCTGTATGCCGGGCTGCCGCCGACGCCGATCGCCAATCCCGGGCGGGCGTCGCTCTACGCTGCTTTTCATCCGGCGTCGACCGGGTATCTCTACTATGTGTACAGAGGCAACGGACATCACCAGTTCTCGGACACGCTCGAGGAGCAGCAAGCGGCGGAACGGCGCTTCCTACCGTGATGAGGGTCAAAGAAGAACCCGGCAGCCGGGACGCGAATACCGCAAACGTGAACATGGAGCATCGCGCGCACGCCGAGGAGCTCGAACTTCAAGATCGCATTATCGTGCGCGGACCCGTGAACGGAAACCCGCAGGCTGCGCCCGTCGAACGCGAATTCGAGGTCGTCGGCATCATAGAAGACTCCGACTCCGGCGCGCACTTCGCCGTCTGTTACAGCGAAGCGGCGGATGAGTTCATCGTGACGGACAAGACCGGCGGCCTTGTCGAAAGCGAATCACTGGCACAAGACATCCTCAACGATTTCCTCGAGCAGGCAGGCGACGCAGTAGCGGAGGACGGGCAATAGCGCTCCAACTCGAGCCGACCCGGCTCCAAAGCGTGGCGCGGCCGCCCACGATCTTGTTCTTGTCTGCGAGCGTCGGCGAAGGGCATACCGCCGCCGCGCAGGCGGTGTCGCAAGCGGCGACCGAGCGCTGGCCCGACGCCGAATGTCACGTGGTCGATTCCTACCGGTACGCTTCACACGTCTTCCATCGGGTCGCCAGCAACGGTTACATCGGCATGGTGAAGATGTTGCCGCAGCTCTATCGCTACATCTACGAGCAGGCGGAGCGGGCGACGAAGGTCTCGGCATTCAAGGCGTGGTTGCATCATTACACAGCCGTCAATCTCCGGCAGCACATCGAAGAAATCGAACCTGACGTCGTCGTGTGCACGCACGCCTTCCCATGCGGCGTCATGTCCGAGTACAAGCGCGAGTTCGCCGACGCGCCGGCGGTGATCGGCATCGTCACCGATTTCGTCGTCCATCCGTTTTGGATCCATAAGAACATCGATGCCTACGCGGTCGCGACCAATGCGATGAAGCAGTCGCTGGTCGCGCGCGGCGTGCTGGCGGATCGGGTGCGCGTGACCGGAATCCCGATCGACGGCAAATTCGCGCGGCCGATCTCCAAATCGGCGGCGCGCGATATTGTCGGCATCGACCGCAACCGCACGACGCTGCTGTTGATGGGCGGCGGACTAGGTATCGGCCCCCTCGAAAAAGCGCTCGTCGCGTTGGATGAAGTTTCATTCGACGTGCAAACCGTCGTCGTCGTGGGCAAGAACGAACGCTTGGAGCGGCGGCTCGCGGATATCGCACAACGGCTGAATCATCCGGTGGTCGTGCGCGGGTTCGTCGACAACGTCTGCGACTATATGCGCGCGGCCGACGTGCTCGTGTCGAAACCTGGCGGGCTCACAAGCTCGGAAGCGCTTGCGTCGGATCTGCCGCTCGTCATGCTGCGTCCGCTGCCGGGGCAAGAGGAACGCAACACGCGCTATCTGCAGGAGCGGGGGGTCGGCATCCGGGTGCAGACGTCGCGCGAACTCGCGCCGGCCATCGACGCACTGCTGCGCGATGCGCCTGCGCTGGAGCGGATGCGGCGCGCGGCCAGGTCGCTCGCGCATCCCGACGCGGCGCAATCCATCACGCAGATCATCGCGCGCCTCGGACGGCGCCCGAGCTCGAGGACCGGCCGCCCGGACTGAGCGCGCCCGCCCACCCTTTCACTGCTCCCAATCGAAGACAAGTGGACGCTGTAGCGCCCACTTGTCGTGCCTTGACGGACCGGCTACGTCATAGAGGCGTGGCGAAGACCGTTCCATCTGGAGTACTGCCGCCGGCGTTGGTGGTACCGTAGAGCATGCCGCCGACATCGATGAGGCTAGCCATCGGTTGACTGCCGCTGTTGTGGTTGTTTGACGGCCAGATGCAGACCACGGATTCCGCGCCGGTGGTCGTGATTGAGAAGACCGCTCCGAGGCCATTTCCGACGTATTCATCTGTCGTGCCGTAGAGCGTGCCGTTGACGTTGAGCAAGCCCGCGAGCGGAATACTGCCGTCGCCGGTTCCGCCGAACTGGTGAAGCGCGGTCAGGTGGCCGGTGGGCGTGATCTTGAAAACCGTTCCACCTCCTACTGTCCCTAAAGTCGACGTCGTGCCGTAGAGCGCTCCGGCAACTTCGACGAGGCCTGCTTGCGGCTTGGCGCCGTCCGAGCCGCCGGTGAACCGGTGCAATACCGTTTCCTTGCCCGTCGATAAGATCGTGAAGACGGTCCCGTAATTATTGGCCCCGCCACCGTTGGCGGTTGTGCCATAGAACGCACCTTTGTAATAAACGAGGCTCGCCACAGGGTTTCCGCCGTCCGAACCGTTGGCAAAGCTATAGACCACTTTTTCGACGCCGGACGTCGTGACCGAGAAGACAGATCCGTTGCCGTTCGCACCGCCGACGAACGTCGTGCCGTAAAGAGTACCATGAACGTTGATCAAGGTCGCGTCGGGTTCTCCACCGTCCGGAGTGCTATTAAAGCTGTAGACGATGCGGACGTTCCCAGACCGCGTTATCTTGAAGACCGATCCGACGCCGTGCGCGCCCCCCTGGTAGGTCGTGCCGTAGAGAACGCCGTTGACGGCGGTTAATCCCGCATACGGGCTGTTGCCGTCCGGTGATCCGGTGAAGCTGTGCACCACGGTCTCGGAACCGGAAGGCGTGACCGAATAGACCGTCCCAAGGCCGTTGGTCCCACCGGTTGGGGTCGTGCCGTAGAGCAGGCCGTTAAGGTTGTAGAGTTCCGACGTCGGTAACGAGCCGTCGGGCTGCGCTTTGAAATTGTAAATCGTCGGGCACGATGGCGGAATGCTCTTTCCCCCGAGCAGCATCGCTTGACGGAGTCCGGCGCCAGATGCCGAGCCGCCGCTGACAGGAATCCCAGGCAAGCTACCGGCGCCTCCGTGGGCGCAACCCGCGATGAACGCTGCACACAAGAGTGACAGTACGGTGTTGCCACTGCGAATATATGAAGTGGGTCGAAAGGCCGGCATGTTGGACTCCTCTCAAGATGGGACCGCGCCGTAGGTCGGCCCTCATGCTTAGGATGCGCCCAATCCAACGAGGCGTCCATACGGCGAAACACCACCTTATCGCAAATGCCGGCTCTTTGCACGGCGGGGGTCCGGTGCGGTTCTGCGGGGAACATCGACGGCCCATACCTTTATGAACAAGGCTACTCGTGCCGTTTGACGCCAAACCTCTAGCTACGGACTTTCCCGGTGTGTTCGTCGCCCGCGAGCACGAGTTGGGCCTTCTGACGAGCTATCGTCGCAAAGCGGCCGGGGGCCGCGGGTGCATCGTCATGATCGCAGGCGACGCCGGCGTGGGCAAGTCGAGTCTATTGCGCCAATTCGAGGTGGACTCCGACGGCGGGCGCGCAATCTCGGCGTTCGCGCGCTGCGTCGAGTTCATCCAAACACCGCTCAGCACACTGCGCGAGCTCCTGCAGAATCTTGAGCGCAACCGGTCCCTGCCGCGCGATGCGGGAACGCGTGCACTGCTCGAGCGCCTTTCGTTCGAACGCGGCGCAGAGGTCACTGCCCCCGTTCAACCCGCGAGCTGGCTGTTGGAATCGGTCGATGCGGCGTTCGCGCGCCGCGCTCAGCGAGGCACGATCATCCTGCTCGTCGAGGATGTGCACTGGGCTGATCGCTCGCTGCTCGGCTTTCTCAACTATCTCGCGGATCGAATCGCCAATCGGCGCATCCTTGTCGTCGCGACGTATCGTCGCGAGGAGGTCGACGCCCGCCACGCGCGCGTGGGCGATTTCGCGACGCTGCTTGCAAAGGAGTCGGTATCGCAGATCACGCTCGGGCCACTTGACGAACGCGCTACTCAGGCCTTGATCGAAATGGAGCTTCCTCATCCCGGCGCGCTCGACGTCGCCACGATCGTGGACATGGTGCGGCGCAGCCAGGGCAATCCGTTTTTCGCCGAGGAGCTGCTCAAGAGCGTCCTCGAGCGAAGCCCAAGCGAATCACCCAGGCAGCTGCCGCTGTCGATTCGGGGCGCAGTCTTGGCACGCGCCGCACTGCTTTCGGATAGCGAGCGCAGGATCTTATCGCTGGCAGCCGTCCTCGGTCAGCATTTCTCGATCGAACGCCTCGTGGCACTTTGCGATGGCCGCCGTGACGACGTGTTGCTCGCCCTCGAGCGCGCGCAGCTTCTGCACCTTGTGGTCGAGCCGCACGGTAAGCCCGGCGAGCTGGCTTTTCGGCACGCGCTGACGCAGGAGGTGTTATACGGAGAGTTGCTCGCAGAGCGGGTGCGGCCGCTCCACGAAGCGATCGGCCTCGAACTCGAACGGTGCGCCGACCGCAATGCCGTCAGCGTGGAGTTGGCTCATCATTGGTGGCGCGCCGGCGACGCGAAGCGCGCGGCCACCTACTCCGAGCTCGCGGGCGACCGCGCGCTCGCGATCGGTGCGATGGCAGATGCGATTTCGTATTTCGAGCGTGCGCTCGCACAGCGCAGCGACGCCGGCACCGACGTCGCCGGCCTCGAACATAAAATCGGCATTTCGTTGGGGTCACTCTTTCATTTGAGCGCCGGCATCGAGCGCCTGCGGCACGCCGGCGATCTCTATTGGCAGGCGGGCGATCTCGAGGGATACGCAAGAAACGTATCGGCACTCGAGGCTCAGATGTACAACGCTGGCGATGCCAGAGGCGCCATCGACCTCTGTCGCCGGACCATCGATGCGCTGCGCTCGAAACTGCCCGCTGCTACTCTTGATGTGTTGCGAGCGCGAATCGCCTACGACTGCGTCGCCGGGCTCGACATTGCATCCGCGCTCGATCTCGTCAACGAGATCGACGAACCGATCGCCAATCCGATGACGGCGACCCACGCCTATCAAGCGCAATTCAAAATTGCGGCCATGCGAGGAGACGTGGACCGCTGGCGGACGTACGCTCAACGCGCGCTCGATGCCGCCGGCAGGGTCAGCGACGTCGGCAACCGGCTCTGCCAGACACACTGCCAGATCGCGCTCGACGCCGTAGGGCTAGGAGAAGTGCAATCGGCGCGCCAGCATTTTCAGACGGCGATTTCGCTGGCGCGCAAGGGCGACCTCGGGGTTGGCTCGCTGGCGTACGCCACCTCCGCTTACGAGCATGCGCTGCGCGGCGATTTCGCGACCGCGATGAAGCTGCTGTCATTGCCTGGCATTGCATCCGAACAGAGCTACGCGATCCTGATGCACGTCAAGAGCGCCCACTTCGTCCTTGGCATCTGTGCCGGCGACGACGACCGCTTGCGCCCCGATGACGCCGAGTCTTTTCTGCAGTACATCGTCGAGCACGGTATGAAGCTGGCGATCGGCGTACTCGGGGGACCGTACGCCTGGGCGCTGGGCTTGCGCGGCGAAATTGATGAAGCTGCCGCTTGGATTCATCGCATAGCGAAGGTGGTGCCCGGTCCGCACCGTTTTCTGTTCGCTTTTCTCGCGGCCGCGCAATTCGGAACACGGAGCGATGCCGGAATCATGCGACTCATGCTTTTCGAGGCGGCGTCGCATTCCCAGGACCGCGTCAATAAGGCCGCGCTCAATCTTTTCGACGCCTTCGCAGCCCAGCGCGGTTTCGTCGACGGCAAGGCAGAGGTGAGTGCGCTTGCGGCGGCGTCGTCATTCGAAGCGATCGGTTGGCCGTGGCTGGCCGCACAGAGCTACGAACTCGGCGGGGCACATCAGCGCGCGCTCGAGACGTATCGTGCCATTGGTGCAGTTCGCGACCTGCGGCGGATGGAAGTGAGCCGTTCGGACGCAACGGTTGCCGTTCTCTCACCGCGGGAGCGCGAAGTAGGACGGCTCGTCGCGTTGGGCCATTCGAACGACGAGGTGGCACAGATCTTGCACATCAGCCCGCGTACGGTCGAAAAACACGTCTCGGCGGCTCTCGACAAGTTGAACCTACGCTCGAGGCTGCAACTTGGGCGTCTGTTGGGTCGGACGTGAGCCAAGATCACTTAACGGTGGTCAGAGCTTCCAGCGTCGCTTCGCCCTCGGCGGCCAAAGCCTTAAGATCTTGATACGTAGAAAGCTCTAGCGCGGTCGGTTTCTCGTAGGCCCCTTCGAGCGAGTTGAGCAGGAAGCCTAACTGTTCGCGCAGCTTGGTCGGATGAACGACGTCGTATTCACTCGAGCTTCCGTTCAGCAACACGAGATCGGCGATCTCGGCGTCCACCTGTGCGCGCTTTGGCGCGGGCAATCGCACGCCGGCGCTCATGGCGTGCGCGATGGAGTGATCGAGATCGTTCATCGTCGCGATGATCTGCTGCTCGAGCGCCAGGCGCGCTTGGAGATCACCTGCCGCCGGATGGACTCGTGGATCGAGCGCGATCGTGAACGGAGCTTGCAGCGTTCGCGAGCCGTACTGGAGCACGACGGTATACGATCCAGGTAATGTCGTGGGGCCATCCCCTGAGTCGGCGAAATCATCGGTGACGTCGTTGTTGTAGGTCGGAGGGTCGAACGCGGGCGCGTATTTGAGGTCCCACTGGAACGCGTTCATGCCGGCTTTGACACCGGTGGCCTGCGCCTCACCGTGCGCACGCAACTGTGCGGCGTCCATGGCGTTTTGCTGATCGTCCGTAAGCTTGGGGTTGTGCTTCGCAGCGAGATGCAATGCAAAGCTGCGAATCGTCGATCCGCCGGCATCGACGAACGACAACGTCAACGGCGTGCGCCCATTGTAGTTCGAGGGCAGGTTGAAGAAGATGCGCGCGCCGTAGCGCGGGTTCTCACCGGCGTCCGGCGTCGGAAAGAAGCTGGCGCCGTACGACCCAGTGAGCCACGCGGTCTCTGGGCTGAAGAGCTGGACGTTTGCGGTGCTGTAGGATGTTTGTCTGGCGAGCTGTTCGAGCAAAGCGAGGTTGTCAAGGATCCAATAAGCGCGGCCGTGAGTGGCGGCGACGAGTTCCCCCTCGCGCACGTCGACCGCGAGATCGCGCACTTGTACTCCCGGGAGATCGAGCGTCAGCGGCTGCCATTGTCCGCCGCCGTCCAAGCTCACGTAAACCGTGCTGCGCGTGCCCGCGAAGAATAACCGCGGCTCGCGCGGATCCTGACGGACGACGAACACGTACTGGTCCGAAGGCAGCCCAGCGGTCATCTTCGTCCAGTGTGCACCGTAGTCGGTCGTTTCGTACACGTAGGGACGATAGTCATCCCACATGTAGCGCGATGCGGTGAGGTACGCCGTCGCCTTATCGGTGTGCGAGGGCTCGATCGAACTGATCTGCGCCCACTGCGGGAGTTGAGGCGGCGTCACCGCGGACCACGTCGTGCCGTGATCCTTGGTGACGTGCACCAGCCCATCTGCAGATCCGGCCCAAAGGATATTCGCATCCAACGGTGAGACAGCGAGCGATGAGAGGTCGGGAAACGTCTCTGCGCCGGTCTGGTCGCCGAAGATCGGGCCGCCCGTAGGGCCTTCCGTGCTCGGATCGTTGCGCGTCAGATCCGGGCTGATGATCTTCCAGGTCTGTCCGCGGTCGGTGCTGGAGAAGACGACCTGCGCTGCGACGAGCAGTTCGGAATGGTCGGCCGGTGAGAAGAAGATGGGATGCGTCCACCCGAAGCGGTACTTCGTCTCCGCAGCCGACGCTCCAGCCATGTAGCGCGGATACGGGCTGAGGTTCTTCGTCTGTCCGGTGAGCCGGTTGAGCTGCACGAACGAGCTATAGTATCCGGAGCCATATGTGACGAGCGGATCGTCGGGATCAGGCGCTATGAACGTGCTCTCGCCGAGCGCAACGGAATGCCAGTCGCCGAATGTGATCGAGCCGCCGACATCGGCGCTTGCATATTCCCACGCGCCTTCGTCTTGCGAAGCCCCGAAGAGGTGGAATGGGAACTCATCGTCGAGCGCGACATGGTAGATCTGACCTGTGGGCTGATTCAGTATCGAGCTCCAGGTCTCGCCCGAGTTGATCGAGACCGTGGCTCCGCCGTCGTTGCCCTCCAAGAGGATGTTCGGATGATTGGGGTTGATCCACACAATATGATGGTCGCCATGGGGAATGCCGTCGATCGGTTTCCACACCTTGCCCCCGTCATTGGTCACAAAGAGCGAGTCGACGTTTGGCGCATAGGCCCGCTCCGGATTCGTCGGATCGGCGAAGATCGCGGTGTAGTAAAAAGCGCGCTGCCTCAGCTTCCACTGATCGTTGACGCGTTTCCACGTCTTGCCGGCGTCGCTCGAGCGGAAAACGCCGCCGTCTGCCGCTTGCACGATTGAATAGACGACCTGCGGATTCGATTGCGCTACTGAGACCCCGATCTTGCCGAGAGTGCCCGTCGCGTAGCCCGGGTTTGAAGAGATCTTCGACCAATGTGCGCCGCCGTCGACGGTCTTGTAGAGCCCGCTTCCGGGTCCGCCGCTCGTGAGCTTCCACGGCACGCGTTGCGCTTGCCACATCGCGGCGTACAGCGTCTCGGGATTGTGTTTATCCATCGACAGGTCAACGCCGCCCGTCCGGTCGTCGACGAAGAGCACCTTTTGCCACGACTTGCCGCCGTCGGTCGTCTTGAAGACGCCACGTTCGGCGTTCGGCGCAAAAACGTGTCCCATCGAGGATGCGTAAACGATATCAGGGTTGTGCGGGTCGATCGCGAGCTTGGTGATCATGTGCGTGTCGCGTAAGCCGGCATACGACCAGGTCTTACCGGCGTTCGTCGACTTATAGACGCCGTCTCCCGTATCGAAATCGCCGCGGATGTCCGCCTCGCCGGTGCCGGCATAGATGACTCGCGGATTTGAGTCGGCCACTGCGAGCGCGCCGATAGGGTCGGCGACGCCTGGGATTTTACCGTCCGTGATGTTCGTCCAGTTCTGGCCGTAGTCGGTGCTTTTCCAAACGCCGCCTTCGACGCCGCCCATGTAGAACAAGTCCGGATTGCTCGGTACCCCGGCAACCGCGACGACCCGCCCGCCGATGTACGGGCCGATGCTCCGCCAGTGCAGCTTGGTCATAAGCGATTGCGCGGGCGACGATGCCGCGCTGGCAGTTGAGATTGCGCAAGCGATGAACATGAGGCTGAGGGCGGCGACGGCGATTTTCTTCATGCCCGGCTATCAGGCGGCCAAGCATAGAAAATCCTTTCGAGACGCAAAAGCACGTGGTTATTTCACGTGTGAGAAGCGTGCTAATCATGCTTGTCTTCGAATCGCCCGGTGCAAAGGGATATTGACGCCGCGGTAAGGGCAGGCAGCAGAACGGTCACAGGTGAATAATCCAAGCGCGCGGAGAGATGGCCGAGTTGGCTGAAGGCGGCGGTTTGCTAAACCGTTATAGTGCTTTTAAGGCGCTATCGAGGGTTCGAATCCCTCTCTCTCCGCCAGTTTCGAAACGAATGCAACGGCGCGCCCGCAACGCGGACTCGCCGACAGTTTTTTTGATCTGCGACTCACCCCGATCGAGAAGCTTTGAATCCGTTCTTTCCATGAATTCAACAGTTGCTGTTGTCCGCCGCGCAATACCAGATGAGCGCGCAGCGCTCGAAGCGCTTCAGCGCCGCGCTTCACTGGTGTGGGAGGACTACCGCGAAGCGCTGCTCGCGCACCCGGATGCGATCGCGTTGCCGATCGAGCAGATCGAGTCAGGGCGTACGAGCCTCATTCGCGCGGCCGAGCTCTTTGCGGCATCCGAAGGGGCTGGGTCAATGTTTGTCATTGCTAATCCGAGGGCAGTGGGTTTTTACGCCGCGTGCGACTTCGAATTGATCGGTGAGCAAGGCACGCGGTTCGGAACGGCTCTCCGCATGCGCAAATGCCTGGCGCACAACGCATGAGCAGAAGCGCACGTATGTGATATTGACGGACGAACATCGTCGAAGGCACATTTGTCGCTCGAGGCCGTGTGACAGGATAAATCGGGACACAAAGCGGATAGAGTATGCCGCATGCGCTCGTAGTTCAGCT
>DATBOZ010000142.1:0-28110 GCA_036561585.1 Candidatus Eremiobacteraceae bacterium
AACGGCACACCGCACACGGCGAGCTTTCTCGGTAACGCGAGCGCGACCGGCGCAACGTTTCCGCCGTCCTTCAACGGCAGCGCCACGCAATCGCCGGCGAATACGGTCATCAGCACGGCGAACTTCAGTTCCGGCGCGATCAGCGCGGGATCGACGTCGCTTCAGTACAACTCAGGGCCGCCGGGATTCTACATGTTCGGCTGTGCGTTTCACTACGACAGCGACGGCATGCGGACCGTGGTCATCGTCCAGTAGGCGGCGCCGGACCGCTCTTCACATCGGTCAACGTGATCCGGACCGTGCCGTCGGAAACCTCGACGTGCACGGTTTTCGTTTCCACGGGCGAAAAGACGGCGTAGGTGGCTTGCGACATCGCATCGTTGCGCGAGCTCTGCGTGCCGGCAGGCATGTGCGCACCGTACCAGTCGGCAACCGAACGGAATGCGTCAGAGGTCCGATAGATGGCCAGAGCGTCGCTGGTCGTGCCGATGGCGGTTGCATTCGGGTACACGGGCAGACCTGATGCTGCGGTTTGCGCCGTCGCGCTCGCGCCGTGCGACGTGCACGCGGCCGGCCCGAAAGCGCCGAGCAGTGCGAATGCGATCGCAAGACGCGCAGCTCCGGAATGCTTGCTCACGATCAGCCTCCTATGGCAGCCGCTGCGGCCGTCGGCGTCACTTTCGCGAAGTTGCGCGCGAGCACATCGTAGTCTTCCGATTCGTATTCCTCGATGCGCCCGTCGTCGCAGAGCTGCGTCAAGACGGGGTCGATGGGCAATTGCGCGAGCAGCGGCGCGCCGCTTTCCACGACGAGTTGGACGCCCTTGCTCGCGCCGAAAAGTTCGTAGCGCGTACCGGTCTTCTTGTCGGTGAAGTACGCCATGTTCTCGACCAGCCCGAGCACGGGCGTGTCGAGCTGCTTTGCCAGCTTCAGCGCTTTGCTCACGATCATCGTCGCGAGGCCCTGCGGCGTGCTGACCATGACGACGCCGTCGACCGGCAGCGCTTGCAGCACGGTGAGGGGAGCATCCGATGTGCCCGGCGGAAGATCGATCAACAGGTAGTCGAGTTTTCCCCACTCGAGGTCGTTGTAGAATTGACGGATGGCGTTGGAGACCATCGGACCGCGCCAGATCACCGCTTGATTCTCTGCGTCGAGGATGAGATTCATGGACATCACTTGGATGCCGCTTGCCGATGCCGGCGGATGCGGCTTCTTGTCTTCGCCTTGATAAGGGCGTGCGGTGACGCCGAAGATCTTCGCCATGCTCGGACCGGTGATATCGGCGTCGAGCACGCCTACCGCGTAACCGCGCCGGCGCAATGCGACGGCGAGCAGTCCGGTGACCAGCGATTTGCCGACACCGCCTTTGCCCGACATGATGGCGATCACATGCTCGATGCCGGGCTTGCGCTGTCGCGGCGGCGGCGCTGCGGCCGCGTGATTTGCTTTGGGGCGTGCTGGCGGCACGGTGCCGTCGTCGACGTACTTTTGAAGATCGGTCATGAGCGCGGGCAGATCGAGGCCGTGCACTGCCGCGCCTTGGCGGATCGTCTCGTGCGTGGAAACGTGGCAGCCGGCGCACGGCAGTCCGTGCGCGCCGAACACTCTTTCGGCGCCCGCGTGCGTATCGACCACTTCTCGAATCGTGGTGTCGGCGGAAATCGGCAATGCCATACGTTCCACTTCGCGCGTCCCGAAAAGGACCCTCCACCCCTCTCGCGAAGCGTCGCATTCACGCACTTTTCTTATGTTTTTTGACGGCTTGCGGCTCTCACGGATAGCATAGCAAACCGTTCTCATTCGTACGGGAGAACTGAACGCAATGCTCGGCATCACCGGCGCGCGTCGCCTTTCCATCGCCGCACTGCTCGCACTGACCCTTGGGGCAACCGGCTGCTCGAATTCGAGCGGCGGTTCGGGCGCGAATTCAAGTTCCGGCGCCGCACAAGGGAACATCATCAAGATCGGCGCCGACTTGCCGATCTCGGGAGCCGACGCTTCGGACGGCGTGCCCACCAAGCACGGCGTAGAGCTCGCGGTCATCGACGCGAACAAACGAAATCTCGTACCGGGCTTCACGCTGCAAGCCGACATCCTCGACGATGCCGTCAACGGCGTGCACGACCCGAACCAAGGCGCGAAGAACATTCAAGCCTTTGCCAGCGACGCAGCGGTCTTGGGCATCGTCGGACCGTTCAACAGCAACGTCGCCAAGGCCGAGATCCCGCTTACCAACAGCCTCGGCATCGCGCTCATCAGTCCATCCAACACGAATCCCGATCTCACGAAAGGTGCGAGCGCGCTCGAGTTGCGGCGCTCCAACCCGCAATCGATCACCTATTTCCGGGTGTGCGCGACCGACGATATCCAAGGCCCGGTCGGCGCCGACTATGCCTACAAAGACCGCGGTTTGCGCAAGGCATATCTGATCGACGACAATGAGACGTACGGCCGCGGCGTGTCCGATGCGTGGGGCGCCCAATTCACCGCCGACGGCGGCACGGTGCTCGCGCACGATCACATCACGAAGGGCCAGCAAGATTTCCACGCGCTGCTCACGCGCGCTCAGGGCATGAATCCCGACGTGCTCTTCTACGGCGGCACGACGTCCACCGGCGGCGGGCTCGTCCGCAAGCAGATGGGCGACAGCGGCATGGCGAGCACCGCTTATTTCGGCGCCGATGGCATCCGCAACGCAGAGTTCTTGCGCGTGGCCGGCGCGACCGCCGACAATGTTTACGGAACGGTCGCCGCAGTGAACGCCACCACGATCCCGGAAGCGAAGACATTTCTTGCCGATTACCAAGCGCAGTTCAACCAGCCGGTCGGCTCGTACTCTGCCGCGGGTTACACGAGCGCCATGGTCATCATCCAAGCGATCGCCAAAGCAGTGAAAGAGAACGGCGGGAAGATGCCGTCGCGTGATGACGTGCTCACGAATCTGCGCTCGGTCAAACGGTTCGATAGCATCATGGGGCCGTTCGCCTTCGATGCCAACGGCGACACGACCAACAAGATCATCTCGATCTACGGCGCGAAGAAAGACGTCTGGGTGTTTCTGACGCAGCGCAAGTTCGGGGCGAAGTAAGGCCCTTAGTGTTCGAGCTCCACAATTGCGCGCCTCAGTTCGTCCAGCAATTGATCAACGGAGTCGCGTTGGGTGGGCTGTATGCGCTCATCGCACTCGGCTATACGATGGTGTACGGCATCATCGAGCTGATCAACTTCGCGCATGGTGACGTCTATACGCTCGGCTCGTTCATCTCGCTCTCCATCCTCGGGCTGATCCCGCTCGCGTCGATCTCCAATCCTACCGTGCTCGCGTTGATCGCCGTCGCGGTCATCATCCTCGCAGCGCTGCTGTGCGGCATCGTGGGCGTGCTGATCGAACGCTTGGCGTACCGGCGCTTGCGCAACGCGCCCAGGCTCGCGCCGCTCATCACGGCCATCGGCGTCTCGCTCATCCTCGAGAACATCATGCAGATCTGGAAGGGCAACTCTGAGGTTTCGTTCCCGCAATTCTTGCCCGACAACTGGCACCAGATCGGCAGCGTGCGCT
Source organism: Candidatus Eremiobacteraceae bacterium (assembly GCA_036561585.1). Taxonomy (GTDB): domain Bacteria; phylum Vulcanimicrobiota; class Vulcanimicrobiia; order Eremiobacterales; family Eremiobacteraceae; genus JABCYQ01. The sequence goes on from DATBOZ010000142.1 coordinate 3,563, forward strand.
TCGACGACCGCTCGCTGCTCGTGGTCGTGGTCAGCGTCGTCTGCATGATCCTCTTGAATCTCTTCGTATTCCGGACGAAGCTCGGCAAGGCGATGCGGGCCACCGCGCAGGACCGCGACGCCGCGCAGCTGATGGGCATCAATGTCAACTCCACCATCGCGTGGACGTTTTTCATCGGATCGGCACTGGCCGGCGTAGCAGGCTTCATCTCCGGCATGTATTATGGCACGACGTTCTTCCTCAACGGCTATCAAGCGGGCCTGAAGGCCTTCACCGCCGCCGTGCTCGGCGGCATCGGCAATATCACGGGCGCGATGCTCGGCGGCTTCGTCATCGGAATCGTCGAGACGATGACGTCGGGCTGCATCTCCGACCAGTGGTCCGAAGTCGCGGTGTTCGCGATCTTGATCCTGACACTTGTCTTCCGGCCGAGCGGACTGCTCGGCCAGCAATTGCCGGAGAAGGTGTGAGCTCGACGTGATGGACCGTCGCGTGACGTGGCTGCCGTTCGGGCTGTCGCGATATTCCGGTAAACAAGTCGTGGGCGGCGGCCTGATCGTCATCGTGCTCGCGCTGCTGCCGTACCTCGATTCGAACAGTTCCCACATCTCCGCTGTAGCCGACGCGGGCTATATACTGCTGCTCGCGTTCGGTCTCAACATCATCGTCGGCTATACGGGTTTGCTCGCGCTCGGCTTTGCGGCGTTCTTCGCGATCGGCGCGTATACGTATGCGTTCGTCGCATCGCCGCAGTTCGGACTGCATTGGAGTTTTTGGATCATGCTTGTCGTGAGCGCGGCGGTCGCGGCGGCGTTCGGCGTGATCCTCGGTGCACCGACGCTGCGATTGCGCGGCGACTACCTCGCGATCGTCACCCTCGGATTCGGCGAGATCGTACCGCAACTGTTCCAGAATCTCGACAAATGGACGGGCGGGCCCGACGGCATTGCGGCCGTGGACCAGCCGACGTTGTTCGGGTACAACTTCGGTTTCAATCCGACGCCATACTACTATCTCTATTTCGTCGTCATCTGCATCTGTCTGCTTCTACTGACGAACCTGCGCTACTCGCGGCTCGGGCGGACCTGGATGGCCATCCGCGAGGACGAACTCGCGGCCGAACATATGGGCATCAATACGACCACCGCCAAGTTGCTCGCCTTTTCGATGGGTGCCGCGTTCGCGGGCATCGCGGGCGTGATCTACGCCGCCAAACTGAGCACGATCAGTCCGAGCGGTTTCGATTTCAATATGTCGATCATGATCCTGGCTGCGATCGTCCTCGGCGGCATGGGCAATCTCTCGGGCGTCTTGTTAGGCGGCGGCATCATCGCCATGCTCAATTTTCTCATCCTCCCGCAGGCCTCTAACTGGGCGCACGCACTCGGCACGAAATTGAATGTCGCGTTTCTCATGTCGGTCGATCTCACGCAATACCGATTCATGCTGTACGGCATCATCCTCGTGCTCGTCATGCTCTTCCGCCCCGAAGGATTGCTGCCGAGCGCGACGGTGCGCGCCGAATTGCACGACGCCGGCAAGACGCCGGAGGCAGCCTGATGACCTTGCTGTCGCTCCAAGGCGCGACCAAGAAATTCGGCGGCCTTACGGCCGTGGACGACGTCACGTTTGACGTGGATGCCGGATCGATCATCAGCCTCATCGGTCCGAACGGCGCCGGCAAATCGACGGTCTTCAATCTGATCACCGGGATCTACGCGCCGACGGCGGGGACGATCGTCCTTGATGGCCGCTCGATCGGCGGTCTGAAACCGCACGTCGTCGCGTCACTCGGCATCTCGCGTACGTTTCAAAACATCCGGCTATTCGCGCACATGACCGTCTTGGACAACGTTCTCGTCGGCCGGCACTCGCGGATGAGGGCGACGCCGTTTGATTGTGCGTTCCGCACACCGTTCGCGCGCGGTGAAGAGAAGGCGGCCGAGGAATCCGCGATGGCCACGCTGGACTGGATCGGGCTTTCGAAGTATGCGCGTGAGTGGGCGCGCAATCTCCCGTATGGAATGCAGCGCCGGCTGGAGATCGCGCGCGCGCTCGCGTCCGAGCCGAAGTTACTCTTGCTCGATGAACCAGCCGCCGGAACCAACCCCGCAGAGAAGGTCGCCCTGATGAAGCTCGTGCAGGCGATCCGCGAACGCGGCGTGACCGTGCTCCTCATCGAACACGACATGAAGCTCGTGATGGGCATCTCCGATTACGTGCACGTGCTGGACTACGGCGCGGAGATCGCGCACGGGAAGCCCGAGATGGTGCGCCACGATCCGCGCGTCATCGAAGCATATCTGGGCAAAGGCGCATGAGCGAGCCGCTTCTCTCCCTAAGCGGCGTCGAAACCTATTACGGTCGCATCCAAGCGCTGCGCGGCGTCACGATCGACGTGCACGACGGCGAGGTCGTCGCGTTGATCGGCGCCAACGGCGCCGGCAAGACCACCACGCTGCGCACCATCTCCGGGTTGCTGAAGCCCGTGCGCGGAACAGTGACTTTCGCGGGCCGAGATTTGGCGCCGTTCGGGGCCGATGCGATCGCACGCATGGGCGTGGTCCAATCGCCCGAAGGCCGGCGCATCTTTCCGCGTATGAGCGTGCGCGAGAATCTCGAGCTTGGCGCGTTCGCCCGCAACGACAAGACCGCGATCCGTCGCGATTTGGCCGAAGTATTGCAGCTTTTTCCGCGATTGAACGAACGCATGGCGCAAAGGGGCGGCACGCTCTCCGGGGGCGAGCAGCAGATGCTGGCGATCGCGCGCGCGCTGATGTCGGCGCCGAAGATCTTGCTCCTCGACGAACCGTCCATGGGCTTGTCGCCGATCTTCGTCGACACCATCTTTTCCGTCATCCGCGACATCAATAAGCGCGGCGTCACCATCCTCCTCATCGAGCAAAATGCGCGCAAAGCGCTGCAAGTGGCGTCGCGCGGCTACGTGCTGGAGACGGGCGCGATCGTGAAATCGGGAAGCGCCGAAGCGTTGCTCAACGACGACGACGTGCGCAAGGCCTACCTCGGCGAGGACTAACGCGTTCGCTGGCCTACTCTGTAGTGCCGACCTTTACGGTCGGCACGATTTTTTCTGGGTATTCAGCCGACCGTAAAGATCGGCACGACAGATCACGGCGGGGTGAGTTGCATGATGTAGTCGTCGTGCGTGCCGCCGTACGCGATCCATACGTTGTGCAGCTTGGGATCCACGGTGAGCGTGTGCGCGTGTTCGGGGACGACGACATCGCCTAACGACGTCAGTCCGGTGGTGGTCTCCTGAACCACCGACACGATGCCGGTGCCGCTCGCGCAATAGACGCGCATGCTTGTGGGATCGAACACGATCTGATCGACGCGCGGCGCCACCGGCGCTTGCCCGACGAGCGCGCCCGTCTTCATGTCGAGCGCCACCAGAATGCCATTGGTACCGACCGCAAAAACGCGGCCCGTCTGCGAATCGATGGCTTGGCCGTGAGGAGCCGTTGCCGGCAACGTGGACCACGTGGCGGTCACCGAGTTCGTCGCCGGATCGACCACCACGACGGAATTCGTGCTGACGATGTTCTGATAGATTCTGTCCGTGGTGGGATCGTAGTTGATGAATTCCGGATCCGCGGGGATCGTCACGACCGGACCCGGCTTGTTCGTCTTTGCGTTCACCGTGAAGATATGCGTGCCGCCGCCCTCGTCGATATACACCGTGCTGTTTTTCGGATCAAACGCAAGCGCGTCTCCGGGACCGGGCATCGTGACCTTGTCGTTGAGCACCAAGTTGTCGCGGTCGACGACCGCGAGGATGCCGTCGTTCGTGCTGACGAAGAACTTGCGATCCTTCACATCGACCACCACGCCGCGCGACATGCCGACGAGGATCTGTTTGAGCAGCTCACCAGTGTCGAGTTTGAAAACGTCGAGCGTGCGGCTTCCCGCGTGGGCGACCAGCAAGTAGCGCCTGTCCACATCGACATTCAAGTAATCGAACGAACCCGGCGCTCTCGGCACGGTGATCGCCGGCTTTGCGAGGAGCGGTGCGGGCGTCGGGTCGGCCGATGCGGCGCGCGCCGCGAAGGCCATGGCGCACACAGCGCCTGCGAAGTAGATGTGAGTGCGCCGCATGTTCGTTCTCCTATGCGATCTTCACGCCGATACCGGTCCCGTCGCCGACCGGCACGATGGTGGCGCGCAGCGCCGGATGCGACAGAAACGTCCGGTTGAAGTCGCGAATGGCTTGCGTGTTCGCTTCTTCTCCGGGCGCAAACGGACCTGACACCCGATGGCTCCACAAAAGGTTGTCGACCACGATGACGCCGGACGTCCGCACGTGCGGCAACACGGCTTCGAGATAGCCGGCGTACTCCGCCTTCAGCGCGTCGATGAAGACCAGATCGTACGTCGGGTGTTGCAACGCCGCGATCGCTTCGAGCGCCGGACGGTTGATGACCTCGATGCGCCCCCCAACGCCCGCGCGTTCGAAATACGATTTCGCGATCGACGTGCGTTCGATGTCGGGATCGATGGTCCAGATGCGCCCGGCCGGGCTCTGTGCGAGCGCCATCCAGATCGCGGAGTAGCCGTACGCGGTGCCGAGTTCGAGAATGGTATCCGCGCGCGCGGCCGACACAAGCGCGGCGAGCAGCCGCACGCCGGCACGATCCATCAGCGGGATATTGTCGCGCTTGCAGTGCTCTTCAAGGTCGACGATCACCGGCGGCGGAGACGGATGCGAAGCGGCCAAGTACTCGATATCGCGTTCCGCCAAGTCGGGGCCGGAGCCGGTTTCAGGGCGTTTCGCCATCTGCGCGACCAGCTCACCGGCCTTGCGCGCGCTTGCGGCGATCGAGTGGAACGCCTCACGATCCGCACCAAGCGCCGACCGCTTTTCGCCGACGTCGGCGCTCACCAGGATCGTGCCGAGCATGTTGTTGAGATCGTGACACGCATCGCGGATCGACTCGCTCATACGCCCTTTCCTTTGCGGGCCGCGAGCCGCACGACCCGGCCCGAGCGCGACGACCGGCGCGCACCGTCGAGCACACGCTGCACCCGCACCCCGTCGGCGAAGGTGGGAGCGGTGGTCGATTCGTTGCGGATCGCGGCGACGGCTTCGCCCACGAACGTATAGAACGCCGGCAGCAAACGATGCGAACCGGGCGGGAACTTCTTGCGCGTGCGCGCGGGCGCGGTCACCGGGACGGCGCCCTGCCCGCCTCGCACGCCGAAGAGTTGATCGCCGTCGATCCGCAAGATGCCTTTCGTGCCGCTCACGACGATCGTCGAGACGCTCGCCGCTGCCGTGGCGCAGATCTCGATCGACGAGATCGCGCCGCTCGCATGGACCAGCCGCACGCTCGCGTTGTCGTCGGCGTCGACGTCGGCCATGCCGCCGTCGGCGCGCGGCTGTCGTTTGACCTTCGTCGCAAGCGCAGCGTCGACGTCGCTGACCTCACCGGCGACGATGCGGCAATAATCGATCGCATGCGAACCGAGCGCGCCGAAGACGCCGCCGCCGCATTTGGCTTGCGATTGCCAACCGAAGCGGTATTCGCTACCGGCTGCCATCCACGACAGCGTTTCGATCCAAGCGATGCGTTGGACATCCCCAAGCCAGCCGTCGCTCACCAAGTCTCGCAGGCGGGCGCGTTCGGGCAAGTAACGAAATTCGTGATCGATCAGCCCCACGCGCCGTGCCTTGCGCGCCGCGTTGACCATGCGCATCGCCTCGCGCTCGTTCAGCGCCATCGGCTTTTCGCACAGCACGTGCTTGCCCGCCTTGAGCGCGGCGAGCGTGATGGGCAGGTGCAAGTGCGGCGGCGCGACGATGCTCACCAGATCCACGTCTTCGCGCGCGACGACGACGCGGTAGTCGTCGCTGTAGAACGGCACGCCGTGCGTTTGCGCGGCGATGCGCGCGCGTTCGAGCGAGTGCGACGCCACGGCGACGAGCTTTGTCTCCGGGTGCGCCGCGAATGCGGGCATCTGGCAGCGTGCGCCAAACCCCGTGCCGATGACGGCTACGCGAATCTGTTCAGGCATTGTTCCTCTGCTCTCATAGCAGCGTGAGTTGATCCGGGTCCTCGACGGAGACGCGGCGTGCTTCAGCGTTGATCAAGTCGCCGAAGCGGGCGACGAAATCGCCGATCCGCTTGAGGTAGTGGCCGCGATCCTCGTCGCCCGCGTATTCCTCCAAAAGCGCAAGCTCGCCGCCTTGCCGCCGGTAGATGTTGACTTTGTCGCCGACCACGACGCCTTTGTCGAAGAGCGCCTGAGCGAGGCGCCGGTTCCCGGGCGTGTTGAACGTCTTGTGCGTCACCGATTCGCGGCGCGCGAATTCGATCGGCATGAGGCGCCCGTCGCGCACGCGCTCGACCAGTTCGCGCACGATCTGCGCGACGTCGCCGGGGCGGCCGTCGATGAGCGCCGTGGCGACCGCGCGCAACAGCGCCGAACCAAACGGTTCCTCGCGATTGGACTTGAGCGCGGACCCGCGCAACACGATCTCGCCGTCGGCGCGCCTGAGCGCATAGTTCTTCGCCTTCACCGAGAGCATCGCCGGATAGCGCTCTTCGCAGACCAAGTGGAGGCCTTCGCCGATGGCATCATTCGCGCGCTGGATGATGAGCGCGGGATCGGCACCCGGCGGTGCGACGAAATACGCGCCATCGGTGTCGGCTTCGATCACGCGGCAATCCTGCGCGCGCAATTCTTGGACGATGCGCTCGAGCACGGCCCGGCCGGCTTCGGTGACCGTCCCTGCCGCCGTCGCATCGTTGAAGTGCAGTCCATTCGTGCCGAGAAACCCGTAGAACGAATTGATGAGGACCTTGAACGCGCCCTGCAGCGCATCGCCTGAGAGAAGATCGCGTGCGCGGCCTTCGGCGCGAGCGAGCTCCGCCGCTCGCTTCGCTTCCATCCGCCGCTCGCGCAACGTGGTCAACATCGGGATGAAGACATCGAGATCGTCGTCTTGCGGTTTGATCTGCCGCGAGATCATGAGCGACGGGTAGAGACTTTCGACGTCGCACTTGATCACGTCGCGGAAGACGCCGGTTTCAAACGCCACCGTGTACCCGCCCGCGGTGGGACCGATGGGGCGCGGCCGCGGGATGGCGACGCCGGCGCGCAAATATGCGCGGACCATCAACCGTTCGATGCGGCTTCCCATGCCGACGCACGCGAGGCCCTGCATCGACTCCGGCACGAATTGCGCTTGATAGAACTCGTTCGGCGTGACGAGATTGGAGAGACGATCGGCATCGCGCGCGTCATCCAAACAGTATGCCTTCAATTTCGCGCGTGCGTCCGGATCCGCCCAGAGCCGGCGCATCTGCGACGCATCGACCATCGCGCGGTCGACGTCGCCGATGCCGAGGTGGCTGACGATTGTCTTCAGTTTGTAGTTCGGCAGTCTTCGTCCGACGTCCCAACGCAGCGCGCCGAAAAATGTGTCCACGAGTTGACGGCCTTCGATGCGGTAATACTTGACCGTCATGCCGTTGATGCCGGTGCGGCGGATCGAGTCGTCGCGCCACATCGGCGTCCGGCCGTCGCGCCCCATGACGAGCGGCACGCCAGCGCGACGGGCGCGCTCGTCCAAGTACCACAGATCGAAGTTGAAGACGTTGTGCCCTTCGATGATATCGGGGTCGCGCTCGCGCACGATGCGCGCGAACTCGGCGATCAGCGCGCCTTCGTTCTCAAATGCATCCAGCGCGAGAACGCGCTCGAAGCCGGTGGTGTCTCGGACGCCGATGAGGCAGATCTCGGCGCCGTCGCGCTGGGGAACGACGTCGAGCGTCTCGAGGTCGAATTGCAACCGCCGGAGGTCGGAGAATTGCAGTCCTTTGAAATAAGTCTCGCCGGTTGCGACAAGATGCGATGTGATCGGATCGACGTACACCAGCCGTTGGTCGGCGGCCATCTCCTTCGCGAGACCTGCGATGCGGGCTGCCTCGCCGGTGGCGAGCAGATGGCGCATCGGGTGCCGTCCGGAAAGCTCGACCGTGCCGGCGAGTTGGCGCCGGCCGAGCAGCCACGTCCGCAGTGGCGCCTCGATCGCGCGGACAACGCTGCCTTCGCGGACGTAGGTCGTCGCGATGCCGGTGTGCAGATTTGGCTCGACCGCGACGATGCCCGCCGTCGTGCCGTGCCCTGCGAGGAGGGTGTCGGAAGGATCCACGTCAGCGACCTACCCCGCATCGCTTCGCCGTCCCTCTCTGAAAATCGTTAATTATCGATAACCTCGTACTCGTGCGGCATCGTGCCTCGCTCGCCGAAAGGACATCCTTTGATGAAGCGCATTTCGCCGTTGTTCGTCGCACCGTTGGCCTTCGCACTGTGCCTCTTCTGGGTTGCGCCCGCGCGCGCCGATTCGTCGTCGACGGTGGACGTGCTGCGCCGCCTCGTCAGCGCGTACGGCGTGAGCGGCGCCGAAGGACCCGTGCGACGCGAGATCGAGAGCATGTTGCCGGCATGGGCGCACCCGAAAACCGATGCCATGGGTAATCTTGTGCTCGCAGTCGGTCAAGGTTCACCATCAATGTTGTTCATCGCGCACATGGACGAGATCGGCTACTACGTCACCGACATCACGCCCGATGGATATCTGCGCGTCGAACCTGCCGGCGGATTCTGGCCCGGCACATTTCAAGGCCGGCTGGTGCTCATCCATACCGATAAAGGCGACGTGCCGGGCGTGGTCGCGACCAAATCCATCCACCTCACCGCCGGCGACGCACCGCCCGTCACGAATTCATCGCTCTTCATCGACGTGGGAGCATCATCGCGCGCAGAAGTAGAGGCGCTCGGCATCAAACTGCTCGACACCATCACCATTCGCAAAGATCTCACAAAGCTCGCCGGCGACCGGTACACCGCGCGCTCGATGGACGACCGCTTCGGCTGTACGACGCTTGTCCAAGCCGTGCGGGCGCTCGATCCTGCCAAAGTCACCGGCAGCGTGATCTTCGTCTGGTCGGTGCAAGAAGAGCTCGGCACGCGCGGCGCCGCCGCGGTCGCGAAGTCATACAAACCGGATTTCGTCTTCCCGGTGGACATGTTCGTGACGTCGGATACACCGCTCGAAACGACGCAAGAGGCGTATGCGCCGATCGGACAAGGGACGGTCATGCGCGCACTCGACAATTCCAATCTCAGCCCGATCGATTGGAATCGCCGCATACTTTCGTGGGCGAAGGCAAAGGGTATCGCGCTGCAGATCGGCGCGACGGGCGGCGGCAACGACGGCGAGAACTTCTGGAGCGAGTCGACGCTCGTGATCCCCTTCGGCATTCCCATCCGCTATTCACATTCGATGGAAGTGATCGATATGCGAGATCTCGACTCGATGATCCAGGTCGTCAAAGGTCTGATCGGCGATAGCAGCTGGCGGAAATGATCCGGACAAAGGATCTGTAGTAGGGCGAGCATCGCTCGCCCAAGATTACGACGGCGTGGGCGACGGTCCGGGTGGCGGCGAGGCGACGGGCTGATCGCTCGGCATCGATACCGGTATCGGCGGCAGCGATTCGTCGGGCGACGGGGCCGCCGTCGGCGGCACACTTGCGTTGGACCTGTCGATGACGTCCGGATTGACCGACGCCGGCGAAAACACGTCGGCCGGGGATCCCTGTGAATAGACGTTCGTCGCGCCCGGCGCCGGGGCGCCCATCTGCGTGACCGGAATCCCGATGCCCGGCGAGATGCCGGGGCCGGGAAGGACGCCGGACGCATAGCTGGCGAGTTTGATCGACCAGTGCGTTTGGAGAGCGTACGCACCGCGCCGGCCGTGCGCATCGGACAGATTGCCGTTGCTCGTCAACGTCATGTCCATGCCGAGCAAGAGACGCCGCTCCGGAGAGATGAATGCGCTGCCCGCCACTGTGCCGCCACCCGCGAGGCGAAGCGCGCCGAACGGCGCGACGCTCGGATGGCCGGCGACGCTCGCGGTTCCGGTGATGAGTGCTTGCAGCAGCGTCGCGTGGACGTCGCCCGATTTGAAGTTCACCTGCCCCTTGAGCCGAAGCGCCGCGCGTGCAAACGGCAGCGGCAGATCACCGCGCCCGGTCCAGATCGTGCCGATATCGAGCGCTTGCGGATCGAGTCCATTCAACAGCGCCGCCGCCGGCGCGAATCCGGCGAACACCTCGCTCGGTACGCTGCCGTCATTCTCGATGACGGGGCTCGCCGTAGCAGCCGATTCTCCGCTCGAGGTGCCGCGATCGTTTCGGTCGGCAGTCGCGACACCGAGCACCGGCATGCCGGCATCGGTGTAGCCCTCGACCGTGAACGCGACGCTGCTCTCGTCGACAGAATCCGTGGTCTTCGAGATGATCGCGCCGTTTGATCGCGCCAAACGGACCGTCAACCGGGCGTCGCGGTCGATCAGATACGTCTGGCGTTCACCCAAGCCGTATTGACGGCCGGGAAAGAATACCGGTCCGGGCGGCGCGGCGGCGACGCACGCCAGCCCGAATCCCGCTGCGATGAATGCGAGCGTCGATGGACGCATCGGCTACGAGCCCGTCGAGATGGGGCTCGGCGTCGACGACGTCGACGCCGCCGGCGTGTACGCGGGTGTCGGCGTCGCAGCCGGCGCGCCGCTCTGCACGGCGTTGGGCTCGGCCGACGGCGCGCCGCTCGCTTCGACGGTGGTTGGCGAGGGCGCTACGGCCGCTCCCGGTGCGTGGTGCCACGACCGCAGCCGCACGTCGATGGTGGTCGTCGCGCTGATGTGCGCGATGTCCGCATGCGTGAGCGCCATCTCGGTTTCGCCCCGGCCGGCCGCGCCGAGCAGAATCTGGTCTGCTCTGTCGTAGTAGAGCGTACCGCCGATCGCGATGCTTCCGACCCCTGGCGAGCCGTTGACCGACTGCGTGAACGCACCCGCGCCGTTCTGCTGGATGACGTAGCCACGGTACCCCTGATACGATTGCACGCCGACGACTTTGCTCGTGACGACCATCGATCCTGACGAAGTCCCGAGCGGCTCTTTGGCCGTCCACGTCGTGCCCGTCGCAAGCGTTCGCGTGGGCAGACCCTTTGCCAATCCGTTGATGTACGAGAGCGCTTGTTCGAGGTCGTCGCCGACCGAAGCGCGGGAGCCGATGGCATGGATCTCACCGTCGGGCGCGAGCTCGGCGCGCCATGACTGGTGTACTTGGACCGGCTTGCCGTCGCGCGTGCCGCGATAGACGAGCGTGAATGCCGCAAATGCGGTGCCGTCGGACAAGACGCGGTCGACGGCGAGCGTTTCCGTGCCGGCTCCGCTGCGGACGCTGTCCATGGATGGACTCGATTTCGAGCCGAGCGCGTGTAGCTGGACGTCGAGGGTTACATCGTACGTGAGAACATCACCGGGCGCGATCGATCGCGCTGCGGCGAGCGCGTGTCCGTCGTCGAGCGCGAACAACGCTGCGGCGAGGGCCACGCATGCGACGGTCGCGTGCGCGATCAATCTCTTCATCTCGTATTCTCCGCTGGCTTCGCGCTGGTCAATCGCTAGTGCAGGTTTGACCCGAAGCGAGCCTAAACCCTCGCCATGCACGCTCGATGGGGAATGCCCGCACTGTTCGCAGCGATGCTCGCGCTCTCGGCAACGACGCAAGCCGCGCGTGCCGACGACGGCTACGATTCCGCATTCGCGCGCAGCGTGCGCGCCGCGACCGAGCAGTATCGGCTCGTTGTCTGGGCGCGTGCCGATGGCTACATCCAATCCACGCAATCCGTCGCCGGCATCGGCACCATGTACACCGATCACGATGATTTCAACCCGGTCGATCTGGCCCACCCGACGGTTTTGGTCTACAACGAAGCCGGCCAGCTCGTCGCGTGCGGCTATCAGTTCGCCAAGACTGCGCCGCCAGGCGCCGACTTCGCAACCGTGCCGCCGGAGGCTTGGTACGATATCCCGCGCCATCTCCATTACAACATATCGGTCGGGGATAAGCAGTATTACGCGCAAGCTGCGTGGGATGACGATGCTGCGCCGACTGCTGCCGAGCTCATCCGCCGCGGACTCATGCCTGCCGACGGCACGTTGCTGTTCGCGTTCGTGCATCCGCAAACTCGCGCGCTTTTAGTATGGGCGTGGGCGCCGAATGTGGACGGCCTTTTCGCCGGCGAGAACGCGACGCAGCCCTAGAACCCGGTTCAGACCACTTTTTCAAGGCGCGGATTCGGCCGGTACGGCCGGCCGGCTTTGTGACAATCGGCCATGACCCCGTCCTTTTCCGCGAGCGCGATGTCGGCGGTGAAATCGAAGGTGCCTTCAAAGAGCACCGAGCCGACGGCGTACGCATCGACCGGGATCTTCGCGGATTCGAACGCGCGGATCTTCTCGACGTTGAATCCGCCCGATACGATGATCTTCACCCACTCGAATCCCGCTTCGTCCAAACCGCGGCGCACGTTGAGCACAAGCTGCGCGTTCACGCCCGTCGGATCGAACGTGCCCATCTGGTCGAAAAGGCTCTTGTCCACGAGCGTCGCCGAGGTGTCCAACCGCACGCCCCAGAGCCGCGTGCCCAACGCCGCGGCGCAGGCCTTCGCCGTCCGCACGCTATCGTTGTCGAAATCGACCAGCGCGATGACGTTGATCGATGGGTCGGTGTGCTGGGCGAACTTCTTGACCGCGAGCACCGTGTCGCCGCCGTAGGCGGCGATCAGTCCATGAGGTACGGTGCCGAACCCGCGGCTGCCCCACCATTCGGCTTGCGCGTCGGTGCTCACGCCGAGCGCACCGCTGATGTATGCGGCGTAGCCGTCGCCCGTCTGCACGAGATGGTGGTCGAACCGCGCCGGAAAGAAGAGGACGTTCTTGCCGCTCGCCGCGGCCACCACCGCGCTCGTGTTCGTCGCCACGCGCGTGCGGCGCGCGAGCACGCCCAGGTAGTCGGTTTCGAGATGGGTGAAGAGCGAATAGTCGCCCTCGACCGTCATGACCGTCTCGTATGGGCCGATGCGATCGCCGTCGTAAAGGGCGCGAACGTCGAGCGCACTCCAGCCTTCTTGCCACTGGCCGCCTTGGGTCGCGCGGCCGCTGCACAATTTCAATATGGCGATCGCTTCGTCGATGCCGCACAGCACCGCATCCTTCTTGTTGAAGACCTGCATCAGCACGCGCGGATGCCGTCCGTCACGTTCGAGGATCTCTTTGACGCGGTTGAAATAGGCGTCGGAATAGTACCCCGCGCGCATTTTGTCCGTGGGCAGATTGAAGATCGCGGGGTCAAGGCGGCGCCGCGCAGGTGCGATGGTCATTGCCGCCGCCCGTTCTTGCGACGCGGGGCGGCGGCCTGTGCGGCGCGAACGCCCGTACGATGACCAACGTCGAAATCGCTGCCCGTCTGGGCGAGATCGCCGCGCTCATGGAGTTCGACGGCGAGCCGTTCTTCAAGATCAAAGCGTACGAACGCGCAAAACGGAGCCTTGAAGATGCGGAATCATCCGCGCGATCGATGATCGAGGCGCACACACTGCATGATCTTCCCGGCGTCGGCAAAGCCATCGCGATAAAAATCGACGAGATCGACCGCACCGGTAGCTGCCCGTACCTCGATGAATTGCGCGGTAAGTTTCCGACGACGGTGCTGGAGCTGCTCTCCGTTCCCGGCGTGGGAACGAAGACCGCCGTCGCTCTGTTCAAAGAACTCGGCGTGCTGAGCGTGGCCGACCTGCGCCGCATCGTCGAAGACGGATCGATCGCGAAACTGCCTCGTCTTGGAGCCAAGGGTATCGAAAATCTGCGCACCGCGCTTTCGCAGCTGGCGCAACGCACCAAACGCATGCGTCTCGGTGAGGCTTGGCCGATCGCGGAGGCGGTGGTTGCGGCGCTTTCCGGAAGCGGACTTGCAAAGAACGTCACCGCGGCCGGTTCGCTGCGGCGAATGGAGCCCACCGTCGGCGATCTCGATGTCATCTGCACGAGTTCGACGCCCAAGGAGCTGCTCGAATTCTTCGCCGCGTTGCCGTTCGTCGAGCGCATCGCGGGGCAAGGAGAGACAAAGGCGACCGTGTGGGCCAAACCGGGCATATCGATCGATTGCCGCGTGGTGGCGCACGAGTGCTTCGGCAACCTTCTGCAACATTTCACCGGCAACAAAGAACATAACGTCCAATTGCGCGAATTCGCGAGGGCGCGCGGACTCAAAGTGAGCGAGTACGGCATCGAGGAGATCGCCACCGGCAAAGTCCAGACGATGACGAGCGAAGAGGACGTCTACGCCGCGTTGGGCTTGCAGTACATCCCGCCTGAATTGCGTGTCGGTCTCGATGAGATCGATCTCGCGCGGAAGAACGCGCTGCCCCGGCTGGTCGAATTGGCCGACATCCGCGGCGATCTCCACGACCACACCACATGGAGCGACGGCACGCGAAGCATCGAGCAGATGGCGCGCGCGGCGGCCGAGCGAAAACGCGAGTACCTATCCATCTCGGATCACTCGCCCGGCCGTGCGGTGGCGAACGGCCTCAACGAAATTCGCCTTCACCTGCAGATCGACGAGATCAAGCAGGCGCGCAAGAAATACGGCGTGCACTTGCTCTGCTCGTCCGAAGTCGACATCCGCTCCGACGGGTCGCTCGATTGGCCTGACGAGATCCTCGCCGAACTGGATATCGTCGTCGCGTCCATCCACTCGGCCTTCACGCGTACGAAGGAACAGCAGACGGAACGCCTGATCCGCGCGATCCGTAACCCGTTCGTCAATATCATCGGGCATCCGACCGGCGCGCTCATCGAAAAGCGCGCGGGTTACGAATTCGATCAGGAGGCGGTCTTTCGCGCGGCTGCGGAAACGGGCACCGCGATGGAGATCAACGCGAACCCGAAGCGGCTCGATCTCAACGCCGCGATGGCGCGGCGCGCGAAGGAGCTTGGATGCACGATCTCGATCGATACCGACGCACATAGCATCGAGATGCTCGACCACATGCACTTCGGCGTCGGCACCGCGCGCAAGGCCGGTCTGACACGCGAAGACGTGCTCAACACTCGCCCGCTCGCCGCCGTGCTCGAATTCGTCGCCGCCAAACGAACTCGCATGTAGTGCCGACCGACTCCGTAGTGCCGACCTTTATGGTCGGCCGCGGAAAACGTTTTAGTGCCGACCTTTATGGTCGGCCTCGTTCCTCTTGTTGTAGGGCGAGCATCGCTCGCCCGAAAAAATGGGTGAGCGTTGCTCACCCTACTACAAACGCTGCCGGCACTACTTTACGCGGCACCTAGCCGCGCAAGCAGGTCCGGTGATGCGTCGAATCCCGGATTCACGTACTTGCCGAAGAAGTAGCCGTGATAATCGCTGCCGCATGAGGTGAGCAATTTTCTGGCGCGTGCGACCGAAAGCAACCCGTCGCGCTCAACCGGCTTGTAGGCGGCGTACATCGCTTCGATGCCGTCCATGCCATCGAGCAGCGCATGCCACGACTCGTCGTCTGCGATCCGGCATGGATGCGCGAGGATTGCGAGCCCACCGGCGCCATGGATCACATCGGCGGCCGCACGCGGCGACGGCAGCGTCGCGTACGATTCTGCCGGTAACGCCCGAAAGTAGGCGCGAAACGCGGCGTGAACGCGCTGCGGATCGCCTCCTTCGATGCCCTGCACGCAAAGCCGCTCGATGAGCACCGGCAGGCGAGCAGCGCCTTCGGGAAAGTCGCGCCGCCAGGACACCGCCGCGCCGTGCGCCGCAAGATCTTCGACCCATTGCTGCTGGTTCTGCGCGAAGTTCGCGCGCGCCGTCTCGCCCGTCCGTAAGAGACCGGCGTCGCCACTACGTACACCGAGCCCCAGGACGTGGATGACCCTGCCCATAGCGTACGTCGTCAGCTCAATACCGCGCACCAAACGGATGCCGCGCCGCTCGCACCGCGCGTGCGCTTCTTCGTGACCCGCGGTCGTATCGTGATCGGTCAGCGCCATGATCGCCACGCCCGCATCTGCGATGGCATCGACAAGCGCCGACGGCGGTAGCTCGCCGTCGCTGTGGTTACTATGGAGGTGGAGATCTGCGATCAAGGTGTATTGCCGATGTTTATCATCGGCTGGCCGACCATAAAGGTCGGCCCCACATTGTATGTAGAGGCCGACCATAAAGGTCGGCCCCACAGAATCGGCGAGCCACGCTATGCGCCGCCGTAGCGGCGGGCGCGGCGCGCGAAATCGGCGATGGCCAGCGAAAGGGTCTCGCGCGTGAAGTCCGGCCAATACACATCGGTCATCCAGAGCTCGGTGTATGCCATTTGGTAGAGCAGAAAATTGGAGAGGCGCGCTTCCCCGCCGGGCCGGATGAGCAGATCGGGATCGGGCAGCCCGCGCGTGTGCAAGTAGCGGCCGATCGTGTCCTCGTCGACCGCGGCCGGCACGACTGCTCCCGACGCGACGTCTGCGGCAAGCGCGCGCGCCGCGTCAGCCAATTCAGCCCGCGCGCTGTAGTTCACCGCAAGATTCAACACCGTGCCGGTGTTCGCGCGCGTCTTCTCGACGAGATCGGCCAGCGCGCGCTGCGCCGCCGGCGGCAATTCTTCCGGGTGACCGATGATCTGCACGCGCACGTTCTCGCGGATCAGTCCGGCCAGCTCGTTGCGCGCGAACGCGCAGCAGAGTTCGAAGAGCACGGAGAGCTCGGCATCGTCGCGCTTCCAATTCTCCGTCGAAAATCCGTACACGGTGAGGTACGGTATGCCGAGATCGCTGCAAGCGCGCGTCACCTCCCGCAGCGAGATGATCCCGCGCCGGTACCCCTCGATGAGTGGGAAGCCGCGTTCGCGCGCCCAGCGGCGATTGCCGTCCATGATGATCGCGATATGCCGGGGCGACGTCGCGGCCGCCGTTTCCGGCGCCGCGGTGACTGTTTTGCGGATGATCATATCAGGTGGTCGCGAGCCGCGGCAACGCTCGTCCGCGCGAGTCGCGCTGCGCGTCTTCTGCGCGGTCGTGGACGTCGCGCACGACCGATTCCAGCTCGTCGACGTAGGCGAGGAATCGCGCGCGCCCGCTCTTTGTGATGCGGCAGACGCTTGTCGGCCTGCCGGGACCGGTGAGGCGCGCGATCGAGACGATGTCCATGTCTGCGAGCGCCCGCAAATGTCGGCTGAGATTGCCGTCGGTCAAACCGCATGCGACTTGCAGCTCGGTGAAACTCATGCCTTCCGGATGTGCGATGAGGCACGTGCACACCGCGAGGCGCCCACGCTCGTGGAAGATCCGCTCGAGACCCGCGTATGCGAACGGCGCCTCGGCGGTTTGCGATGCACCCGATTTCTTTTGCGGTTTCTTGACGCTCATGCGGTGACGTGCGACTCCTCTTCGCGGGCCAAAGCCCATCCGATATACGTCTGTGCGACGCCGAACCCGATCGGCATGACCCACCAGGATAGCGGCAGCGCGGGATCCGGCACGAGCAGCAGCACGGCACCGGCGAACGCGAACAAGATGCCGGCGGCCGCGACCTGTCTCGGCACCATCGCGCGCGACGCGAACAACCCGACCGCGTAACACGAGTACCAAACGCCGGGCAGCATCCAGTACATACCATGCAGATAGAGCGCCGCGCTCATGATCGCACCGAGAACGACCGCAGGCAAGATGCTCAGGCCCGCCGTACGCGTCTGGCTTCGCGCCTGCATGCCGGCGGTGTGGACGTACCAAATCACCAGGGCGCCGTAATTTGCGGCAAGGGCGATGCCCAGGCAGACGGACCAGATCAGAAAATATGCTTGGATCTGCGCATCGGTGACCGGCCTCGGTGCGACCATCAACTGCACGACGCCGGCGACGATGGCGCCGATGCCGCTGAACGCAGCCGCAGGGCCGGAATATCCTCTGAACTGCTGGACCGACGCCAACCGGTCGCGCACTTCAGCGAGATCGGCTAACGCACGTTCGACTTCCATGGCGAGTTACTTTGCATGACAAAGCAACATTCCCTGTGCGCGGTCGCGTGAAGGACGCTCGACCTTTGGACGGAAATATACCCCGTACCCCCATATCGCGTCGGGACCCTTGGAAGGTCAACTTCTCTTTACATACCGGGGCCGCGACGCTACCATGGAGCTGCGGATCCAAAGGGGTATACCCCAACCGCCCAGGAGCAAAGAGCGCATGGCGCACCCGTACCTCAAAGACAAGACCGCGCTCGTCTCTCGTCTGCACAAGATCGAAGGCCAGGTCCGCGGACTCGCGCGCATGGTCGAGTCCGACGAGTACTGCATCGACATCCTCACGCAGATCGCTTCGGCGCGTTCTGCGCTGGAGAGTTTGGGTATGGTGCTCCTCCAGGAGCATATCGAAGGCTGCGTCCGCGATTCGCTGAACCCCGACACGGGGCAAGCACGCGTGGACGAATTGATCGCCACGGTCAATCGATTCATCAAGACATAAGAAGACGAGGGGAGCACGAGATCACATGGACCTCGGTGATGTCCGGATCTATCACGGGGGCAAATACAAGGCCTATCGCGACGCGAAGGTCGGCTTGCTCACCCACGGTCTCAACTACGGAACCGGTTGCTTCGAAGGCATTCGCGGCTACTGGAACGCCGACGAAAAGCAGCTGTTCTTCTTCCGGCTGGCCGAACATTTCGATCGTATGCGCGCCTCCGCAAATCTTTTGCTCATCACTTTGCCCGCCACCACGAAGGCGCTGTGCGAGCACACCGTGGAGCTCGCGCGCCTCAACGATTACCGCCAAGATGTCTACGTGCGGCCGATCGCGTTCAAGGCGGCCGAAGAGATCGGCGTTCGTCTCCACAACGTCAAGGATGATTTCGCGATCATCGCGGTCCCGCACACGGCCTATTTCGATTCGACGCAAGGTCTGAAGGTCTGCGTCGCATCGTGGCGGCGCATCGACGATAACAGCGCGCCGGCTCGCGCGAAGCTGACCGGCGTCTACGTGAGTTCCGCGCTCGCAAAAACCGAAGCGGTGATGAACGGCTTCGATGAGGCCATTCTTCTCTCGGGCGATGGCCACGTCTCCGAGGGCAGCGCTGAGAATATATTCGTGGTCCGCAACGGCACCGTGTTCACACCGCCGGTCACGGACAGCATCCTCGAAGGCATCACCCGCGATACATTGATCGAGCTGTGCCGCAGCGAGCTCGGCATCGAAGTGGTGGAACGCAGCATCGATCGCAGCGAGCTGTACGCGGCCGACGAGATCTTCTTCTCGGGAACGGCCGTCGGCGTCGGACCGGTCGTCGAAGTGGACCGGCGGCCCATCGCGGACGGATCCATCGGCCGGATCGCCGCCGCGTTGTCCGAGGCGTACCGCGATGCATCGCTCGGCAAGCTCGCGAAGTATCGCAAATGGGTCACGCCCTGCTATCCAGCCCTCGTGGCGGGTCGGCTATAACCGACCCTCGGTGTTTCCAAAGTCTGGAAACTAACTAGTCCATATTACTTAATATTGCATTCCTGCTTGAGTACGCGTATAATACTAGATGTGACGGGGGTCACTTGTTTTGGGCCCCGGCCACATCGATGTACGGCTCGGGCGCACTGATCAAAACAGTATGACTCGTCCATCGATAGTATTTCTGAGGATCGTTGAGCTGGATTTTCGCTAGCGCAAGAAATCGCACCGTTTGAAAAAGCGGGGCGGATTCTGTGAAAATCCGGGTCCGTGGGCAGTTATCGAGATTACCGTGGGCCGGCAGTCTCGTGCGCTCTCCCAGAAGCGGATGTCAACGCGTCCTGAGCTCGCGAGCGACTCACTGGAAAAAGGATTTCTGACATGCATCTTCACGAACTCGGTGGCGTTCTGTTCAACGTCATCCATAGTCTGGGCGGCGTCCTAGCCAACATCGGCCACTTCATGCACACGCTTGACACTGGAGTGTTTCCCGGAACTAAGTAGCCTTTGTTCGAGTAACCCTACAAGATCGGGGTCGTACAGCGCTCCGCCGCCTTCCGCAAGGCGCGCGAGCGCTGTTTCTTTTGACGTCATCTCGACGCCGTCGTAGCCGGTGAGCATCGAGACGTAGTGGCGCGCGATCGCGATGATCCGCGACGCGACCGGAATAGCATCTCCTCGAAGACCGCGCGGGCCGCCGTTGCCATCGAAATGTTCGCGATGGAATTCGATCCAGTCGGCGATCTCTCGCGGCAGCAGCGCATCGGAGCTGCGGATCATGACCGCACCGAGGCGCGGATACGATAGGTATTGCGCGAGTTCGGCCTGATTGAGCCCCCGATTGGTCCTCACCCGAACGGGCAGCCGGCACTTCCCTATTTCATGTAGTTCAGCAGCGAGTCCGACCAGCGCGACCTCGCGACGGCTCATACCGAGGTTGCGCGCGATCATCTGCGCGATGTTCTGCACTTCGCTGCCGAACTCGACGCTCTCCGCGTCGAGCAAGTGGGAGAGGTCGCGCGCGAGCGCCGTTGCTTGGTCTTGCGCACGGTCGAGCTTGAGCAGCCGCACCGTTGTGCCGATCGTCTGCTCGATGATATTGAACTGCGCGACGACGATGTAGAAGAGCGCCGCGGCGAAGATGCCGCCGAAATTGTACATCGCCACGAGCATGTACGCGTAGAGCGATGCGACCAGCCCCGGCCGCACGAGCGCGAGCACCGGGAACGACGAGTTCCCGATCTTCGCGTCGAAGGCGACCATAAGATTGAACGACGTCTGCCAGACGAATCCCACCGCGATGATCCCGACGAACAACAGCAACGGCGTTCCCACCGGCCAGCGCGCGATGAGGTCGTGCAGGGCTGCCCACGTCGCCAACATCGCATACGTGCTGATGGTGGCGGCTCCCGCTTGGCACGCGATCGCGAAAGGTGCGATGTGGCCGGTGATCTCGCGGATGCGGAGCCGGTGGACCTGGATCGTCACGGCTGCGACGAGCCCGATGAAGAGCGCCCACGAACCGAACGTCACCGCACACGCGGTCATGATCGCCGTCAACGGCGCGACGGTCGATCCGGCCGCGGTCTGCGATCGCTCGACGAACACGAGGAACGCGGCGACGATCACGACCGCGACGATGGTGCCCGCGCGCAGATCGAATGCCGGCGGAAATGCGACGACGAGCGCGATGCCGGTCAATGCCAAGAAGACGTGAAACGTTCGCCGTGCGACGAGACGCCATTGCTCGGGTTGTGCTGTTTCTTGTTGACCGACTGCGGCCACGTTAGTGCTCAACTGGCGTCGTACCATCGCGATGTGCGTCGTCACGGCGCCCACGTGACCATCCGCACGGAGGTCCTATAGAATGAATATCGTGTAGTTAGACATTGCAGGGCAGCACACCGTGGCGTATACCAGGTGGTCGTGACGGCCATCACACACACGCGTTCGACGCACGTGCAGAATCGCCGTCAACGGCCCTCGGCTGATAGTTCTGAAGCAAACGCTTGGTAGGTCAGCTTCGAGGCGGCGCGGATAAAGCGCTCGCCGTCGTCGAGATCCGCCAGATGTGTGGTGAACGCGCAGAAGACATAGGGCGCGCCGTTGAGATAGACGATGCCGACGTCGTTGAGCGTATCGTGGAGGGTGCCGGTCTTGTGCGCGATCGCCAAACCTTTCGGCAGATCCTTCGGCAACAGCGTGTTGTGACGCTGGCCGACGAGGATTGCGACCATCGCTTCGCATGCTTGGTCGGTGACGATTTCGTGGCGCGCGATCATGATGAGCAGATCCATCATTTCGTTCGTGCTCGTGCGCAGTTCGCGGATGTCGCCGTCCGAGCGTATGCTATCGCCGAGACGCGTCTGGACCAAACCGAATCCCGCCATGGTCGCGTTCACGTTCTGTCTTCCAACCGCCCGGATGAGCATGTTGGCCGCGGTGTTGTCGCTGCGCGTGATCATCAGCTGCAGCAGTGTGGCGACGGTGTAGCGCGTGCCCCACGGCGCGTCGCACAGACTGCCGTAGCCGCAATCGCGATCGCCGTCGGTCAGCGCGACGCGCGTCGTCTGCGTCATCCGGCCCTGCGCGATCTGGCGAAAGACCTCGACCATGACGGGGACTTTGATGGTGCTCGCCGCGGGCAGGTTGGCGTCGCCGTTGATCGCCAGCGCATGTCCGCCGCTCAGATCGGCGATCGAGAGCGCGACGATGCCGGGCGTGCGCGACGCGAGCCGTTCGAGCTTCGGCGCCAACGCGGCCAGCGTCGGATCGGTGGCATCCGCAGGCAGTGTTGCTGGTGCCGCGCGCTGGACTCCGGACAGCGTCAAGACGACGAACATCGTCGCCGCACTGAAGATCTGGCGAGCTCTCATACCTTTAGTATCGACGGCTTCGCGACGTCTCCGTACGTTTTCATGGTCACGGCTCGTATGCTATGCCATCCGACGCCGGCGGGCGCGCTCTTCCGATGAAGCCGGCGATCGCCACGATCGTGAGCAGATACGGCAGCATCTCAAGCAGTTGGGCAGGCACATTGGCGCCTTGCAACACGATCTGCAGGCTTGAGAAGAACGCGAAGAAGACACACGCACCGGCTGCGCCAAACGGCGTCCATTTGCCGAAGATGACCGCGGCGAGGGCGATGAAGCCGCGGCCGGCGACCATGCCGTCGGAATAGATGTCGGTTTCGCCGACCGAAAGATAGGCGCCGCCCAATGCGGCAAGCGCTCCGCCGGCCATCGTCGCGGCGTAACGGTAGGCGACGACGTTGATGCCCGCCGTCGCCGCGGCACGCGGCTCCTCACCGACGGCGCGCAGGTGCGTGCCGACGCGCGTGCGGTAAAGGAAGATGTGCAGCGCGACCACGATCGCCGCCGCGACCCACGTCAAGAGCGATTCGTCGCGGAGCCCTGCGACTTGGGGCGATGCACCGGGTTGGCCGAAAATCGCGGACACGAGATAGGCGGCTGCCCCAAGCGCGAAGATATTGATGGCCATGCCGACGATGATCTGGTTGGCGCGCTGCGCGATGGCGAAGTACGCGAGCACGAGCGCTAGCGCTGCGCCCGTCAGCAGCGCGACGGCCAGCGAAAGCGCCACGCTGTGCGTATAGTATGACGTCACGACGGCCGCGAACGCCCCGCCCGCCATGATGCCCTCGAGCGCGATGTTCACCACGCCCGCATTTTCGGAGAGCACGCCGCCGAGCGAAGCGAAGATCAGCGGCGTCGCCTTCTTCGGCAGCACCTTCGCGATCGCCGTGACGAGCATCCACGTCGACGTCACGGTACGTCCGCCGTTGCAGCCGGCCGCCGCAGGAAAAGCGGTCCTTTCGAGAACCGGCGAGCTGCCATGAAGAGGATGATCAAACCTTCGACGATTGAGACGAGGTCTTTCGGCACGCCGGCCAGCGCCTGCATGGCGAGCGCTCCATTCTGCAGCGCGCCGAAGAAGAATGCGCTGAAGATGACGCCGATGGGGTCGGAGCCGCCGAGCAGCGCGACCGCGATCGACGTGAACCCGTATCCGGGGGAAAGGCCGGCGTTGAACCGGTGCAACAGTCCGAGCACTTCGGTCGCGCCGGCCAAACCCGCGAGCGCGCCGCTCATCGCCATGGCCTGCATGATGACGCGCCCGGCGTCGACACCGGCGTAGCGCGCTGCACGTTCGGCGCTGCCGACGGCGCGTAGCTCGTAACCGGCGACGGAGCGGCGCAGCCACCACGCGAGCGCGAATGCAAGTGCGATGGCGAGCGGCAGCGCGGCGGTAAGCCGCGTGTCCGCGAGCAGCGGCGGCAGCACCGCGGTCGCCGCGATCGGCGCGGTCTCCGGCGCGTTCGCATCGCCGCGCAGTGGGCCGCTCACCAAATATCCCGCACCCAAGAACGCGACGTAATTGAGCATGATGGTCGTGATCACTTCGCTCGCGCCGAAGCGCGCGCGCAAGAAGCCCGCGATGCCGCCCCAGATCGCGCCGCCGGCCGCACCTGCCAGCAGACACAGCGGAATCTCGATCGGAGCCGGCAGGTGCAGCGACGCGCCCACGAGCGCCGTGCACAATCCCCCGACGGTCAATTGGCCCTCGGCGCCGATATTGAACAAACCGGCGCGAAACGCGATCGCGACGCCCAGACCGGCGAAGAGCAGTGCGCTCGTCTGCACAAGCGTTTCCGCAACGCCTTGTTCTGACCCGAGCGCGCCTTGGAACAACGCCTCGAGCGCGCGCATCGGACTCGCGTGAAACGAAAGCATGATCAGCGACGAGAGCGCAAGCGCGGCCGCGAGCGCGATCACCGGGCCGCCCACCTTGCGCAGCGCGTCAGACATGCGCGGTCACGCCGGCCATGAGGTTGCCCATCGTGACGTCGTCTGCTTCGGCAGGCGTCACTGTTCCGCTGATGCGGCCTTCGCTGAAGACGACGATGCGATCCGAAAGCGCGCGGATCTCGTCCAGGTCGTAGGACACGAGGACGATGCTCGCGCCACGATCGCGGACATCGCGAAGCCTGCGGTGAATCGTAGCCGCCGCACCGACGTCGACCCCGCGTGTCGGCGCGACGCAGATCAGCGCGCGCGCGTCATCGGTCATTTCGCGTCCGACGATGAGTTTTTGCTGCGTGCCGCCGGAGTACTCGACAGCCCGGCGAGACGGATCGTACCCGGCCATCGCGTAGCGCGCGTCGATCGCATCTGCGCG
>DATBOZ010000143.1:0-40152 GCA_036561585.1 Candidatus Eremiobacteraceae bacterium
AACGTCTCGACGGAGCCGGCCGGTTCGTCTTTGATGATCGACGACGATTCGCCGTCATGCGCTCGTTCGTGCATGCTGACGATCGCTTCGGTGAACGGATTATCCGGCGCGAGGATTTCGCGCAGACTGCGGCCGACGAACGACGCAAGGCTTCCGCGGAAAACCGGCAGCTGTGCGCCGGACGCCGACGTGACGCGTAAGTCACGATCGTAGGTCAGTACGGCGACGGGGAGCTGCGCCATCAATAGTGCCAGCCGGCTCTCGGTCGCGACGCGCGCTTCTTCGCTGCGCTTGAGGTCGGTGACATCGCGCCGGACGGCCATCCAATTGACGATAGTTCCGTCCGCACTGCGGATCGGGTGCGTCATCATCTCGACCCACATCGCGGTGCCATCGTCTCTGGTGTGCTTGAGCATGATCGAACACGCGACGCTCGCACGAACCGCATTTTGGATCCGGTCGCGGGCGGCGAAGTTCTCTTCGCTGCTATAGAACAAGCTCGGACTTTTGCCGATCAATTCGTGGGCGGCGAATCCGGTGTACCGGTTGATCGCATCGTTTGCGTAGACGATGCGGTTGAAACCGTCTTCGTGGATGATCGCGTCGTAGACGATGACGCCGGCATCCCAATTGGCGATCACTTTGGTGAGCAAGTCGAGCCGGCTGCGCGACGCCTCAAGCTCGGCTTGTTGCTTCCGGCGCTCTAACTCCCGGTCGATGCACGAACCGAGCGGGCTTAAGTGGGTTCTGAGGATGAGATCGCACGCGCCGGCCTTGGCGAGCATCGCCATCGCCTCATCATCGCGTGCGGAAGAGACGATCACAATCGGCGCATCGGAGCCGCACGAGCGCACGATCCCACACGCATTCAGCGCGGCGAGGCGCGACAGTTCTCGGGCGCACACCACGACATCCCACTGTTCGTCGCCGAGCGCGCGTCGCAGTGACGGCTCGTCGTCCACGCGCCCGTGCTGCAAGTCGAATCCGGCGCGTTCAAGTTCCGCCACGATACGATCGGCGTCGGTCTGACGATCTTCGATCACGAGCACGCGGAGAGGCACACGCGGGTCGCCGTGTTGGAGAGTCGGCATCGGGATGTGGAAAGTCCCTCCGGGTCACAACGTTAGCTTACCTTACTATCGGTCGTGGCACGCGGAGGCGCAGGACGATTGGTCCACCGCACAACCCTGTCCCGCATACCGTTGGTGTAGTGCCGACCTCTATGGTCGGCCGGCCTGTGATAAACTTCGGCACTCCATGATGGAAAGACGGCCGGCGGAGCCGCGCGATAACGGCGCGAACCCAGAGGACGATGACGCAGCAACCACTCACCGACGACCTCACCGGCCGGCTGCCGCCGGGCCAATACGCGGCGCGCGATTTTCCGGTCTTGCACGTCGGCTCGGTGCCGCCGTTCGACCCGAAAACGTGGCGCTTTACGATTTCGGGCGACGTGGTTCATCCGCAAGAATTGACCTGGCAGCAATTCAGTGCATTGCCGACAAAAAAGGTGAGAACCGACATCCACTGCGTGACGCGCTGGACGAAATTCGACACGAAGTGGGAGGGCGTTCCGTTCGCCGCGATCGCTCGTCTTGCCGAGGTGAAACCGAGCGCCGGCTTCGTCGTGACGCACGGCGCAAACGGTTATTCAGCGAACCTGCCGCTACGCGTCGCGCTCGACGACGACGTGCTGTTCGCGCATACGTACGATGGGAAGCCGCTCGAGCCGATCCACGGCGGTCCGCTTCGCATGTTCGTCCCGAAACGATACTTTTGGAAGAGCACGAAGTGGTGCCATGGCGTCGAGTTCAGCGCGGTGGATCAGCCTGGCTTTTGGGAAGTGCGCGGGTATCACAACAACGGTGATCCCTGGAAAGAGGAACGCTACTGGTGATCGCCCCGAACGCTTAGCTCGCGTAACGGTATTCGGGCGCGGCGCTGACGATAGCGCTCGTCGTCGACGGTTCTCGCTCTGCGACGCGGTAACCGGCATCGCGCGCTTCATCGGAACAATGCTCGCAGACTTTGACGGTGCGCGTGCGCAAGGTCGAGATCCGGTGCGCCAAATAGTGTGAGCCGAGCAGCGATTGCGTGCCGCAGAATGCACAGGTCGACATGAACGCGTGTGGTGCCTCCGGTGGCGGTAAGGATTGCCCCATCCGAAACATATGACGCGCTTTGCGCGAGAATGTTACTTGCCTGTCCGGAAAGAAGCGGCGAGCGTCAACTGCGAACGCCCGTTCGTAGGCTTGGAGTGCGATGCGCCCTGGGGCAGCGGCATTGAGCGTGGCTATCGTTGTCGCCGGCTTAGCGGGCGCCGCCGAGCTGCGCCCTTTCGCCGCATATTTTCACGGCTATCTCGTCGACTTGCCGGTGGGGCTTTGCGCGGCATTCCTGATCTTCAGCACCGTGTGCGGAGTGGGTGCGGTCCTCGCGAAGGAAAGGTTCGCATCCCTCGGTGCGTTTGGCGGCGCGCTGCTGGCGGGAACTCTGATCTACGTCGACATCGTCGCCGGCCCGCCCGTCCGGGTGCCGGCTGCACCCGGCCAAGCCTTCGCCGCACCGCACGCGCCGGGCGTCGCGGTGCTCTTCCCGGATTTGCCCGGCGTCCGGCGTGATGTCACCCAATGGCCGCAGACCGCCCAATTGCGCGACGGTGACAAGACGCTGACCCTCGCACCGGGCGATATCGTGCGCGCGAATGCGTTCGCGTTCACCGCGGTGATCTGGCCGATCGCGCTTGTTCGTGCACGCGACACCGCGGGCCGGCCGGTCACGACCACGCAACCCAACGGTGCGGCATTTCTGTCGCCGTATCTCACCTTTCCCAACGTCGACACGGATGGCCGGCAGGTCGATTATTTCAGCGTGCCGCCCCTGCACCGCGACGTCGGCGTGAAATATTTCCAGGGTCTTCCCGAACGCGGCATCGACGTGCCGTTTCTTGCTTTGGAGATCCGCGAGGCCAATGGCGCAAAGCTGTACGACGGCGTGGCAGTCGACGGCCGGCCGCTCGCGAAAGCCGGCGTCGTTCTGACCTTTGCATTGGGCACATATCCGTCGGTGATCATGACCGGCGCCGCGCCGCTTTGGCTGTTCGAATTGGGCGCCGCACTTGTGATCGTTGGCGTCGCCGGTTACGCCGTCACGGCGTGGCGGGAAGACGCCGTGAGAAGCGCGGCATGATCAAAGCCCGCACCATCATCACCGCGCGATCGATGCTCGACGGCACGGGATCCGCCGCGCGATCCGATGTCGCCATCGTGATCGAGGACGGTCGCATCGCGGCGATAGAACGCGACGGCTCACGTGGCGGCCGCGCGAGCGAAGCGACCATAATCGACGGCGGATCGCTCACCGCAGTGCCCGGCATGATCAACATGCATGCGCACCTCGATTCCATGTGCGGGCCGGATTTCGCAATCGCGGCGCGCCTTGCGACGGAAGGGACGTCCGCGCTTGCAGCCGCGCACAACGCGTGGCTCACCCTCCGCTCCGGTGTTACAACGGTGCGCGATCTCGGCAATCCGTTCGGTGTGGCGCTCGCGGTGCGCGACGCGGTCGAACGCGGTCTTGCGCGCGGGCCGCGCATTCTCGCGGCCGGCAAATTGATCTGCATGACTGGAGGCCACGGCTGGTACATCGGCATCGAGGCGGACGGACCTCACGAGATACGCAAGGCGGTCCGCGAAAATCTCAAAGCGGGCGCCGACTGCATCAAGGTGATCGCGACCGGCGGCGTGCTTTCGCCGGGTGTCGAGGTGGAGCACTCGCAACTGGAACTTGACGAGCTCGTCGTGGCGGTCGGTGAAGCGCACCGCGCCGGCCGGCGAGTCGCCGCGCACGCGATCGGTGCTGACGGTGTGAAGAACGCGCTGCGCGCGGGCGTCGATACGGTCGAACATGGCTGCTATCTCGACGCGGAGGCGATCGCATTGTTCTTGAGCACCAATGCGGTGTACGTGCCGACGCTGTCGGCGCCGTACTGGCTTCGCGAGCATCGCGCAGAGCTGCCCGCCTACGCCGCTCGCAAGACGGACGCGGTGTATGAGGCGCACCGCGAAAGTTTCGCCGCCGCACTGAAAGCCGGCGTGCGGATCGCCGCAGGGACGGACGCGGGCACGCCGTTCAATCATCACGACCACTTCGCGCACGAACTTCGCTTGATGAACGAACTAGGGATGAGCGCGGACGATGTGTTGCTGTCGGCCACGTCGCGCGCCGCCGCGGCGCTGGGTCTCGACAAGGAATGCGGCACGCTTTCGCCCGGCCGCTCCGCAGATATCGTCTTGGTCGATGGCGACCCACGTTCCGACGTGCGTGCCTTGGAGCGCGTTCGGATGGTCTTCGCGCGGGGTCGCGCGATCGCACTTCACGACGATGCCTGAACGAGAAAAGGCCGAGGCCTTGGCCCCGGTCTTGTCTGTTTTGGAGTCGATCGTCGGCTCGCGAGCGATGCAAACATGATCGGTCGACTCCACTATCGTATATCGGCGAATGCGGCGAAATCTTTAGCCGCCGCTCGCCAATTGCTCGCATGTGCAGCGTTATGCGGTACGGTGATCGGGTGCGCGAAGATCACCGAAAGTGCGGCGCCGCCGCAGACATCCGCCCATGGCGTCCTGCGCATCGGTTCGTTCGAAGATCTTGACTCGTTGAATCCGGTGTTGTCGGACGAGCTGTTCGTGACCGGCGTCTGCCAATTCGTCTACTCCGGTCTCATCGATTACGATGATCGCGGACTGCCGGTCCCAGACGTCGCGCTCGCGGTGCCGACGCAGGCCAACGGGCTGATCAGCCGCGACGGACGGCGCATCACCTATCATCTGCGGCGCGGCGTCCTGTTCTCGGACGGCGTGCCGCTGACGTCGGCCGACGTGAAATTCACGTACGACCAGATCATGAACATGCGCAACAACGTTCCCTACCGGCAGCCATATGATGACGTGACCGCGATCGATACGCCCGATCCATACACAGTGATCGTGCATCTCAAAGAGCCGTCG
This sequence comes from Candidatus Eremiobacteraceae bacterium, assembly GCA_036561585.1. Classification (GTDB taxonomy): domain Bacteria; phylum Vulcanimicrobiota; class Vulcanimicrobiia; order Eremiobacterales; family Eremiobacteraceae; genus JABCYQ01. The sequence continues at coordinate 5,010 of DATBOZ010000143.1, forward strand.
GCGCCGTTCGTCGGAACATTCATGCACAACGGCATCGTCGGCGCGATCGTGCCGAAGCATCTGCTCGGATCGCTTGCCGATCTCAATCACGCCGCGTTCAACAATCATCCGGTCGGCAGCGGTCCGTTCATCGTGAAGTCGTGGCAGCCGGGATCGGTGCTCGATCTTGTCGCCAATCCGCGCTATTGGCGTGGACCGCCGCGGCTGCGCGAGATCCAGTTCGAGATCATCCCGAACCAGAACACGCTCTTGACGCTCGTACGCAGCGGCGGCATCGACCTCTACTTCCAGGCACCCGAGTCGCAAGCAGCGGCGCTTGCGCAGGCTCCCGGTTATCACGTGACCGCGGTCGCGAACATGAACTACGAACACATCGCCTTCAACTGCGCGCGGCCACCGTTCGACGACCGGCGCGTGCGGCGCGCGATGGCGTTCGCCATCGATTGGCGGCGGCTGCAGCACAGCGCATATCACGGCATCGGCCATCCCGGGATGACGGATATTTCGCCGCTCTCGTGGGCGTACGACCCTTCGATCCACGACTATCCGCACGATCCGGCACAGGCGCGCGCCCTGCTCGACCAAGCCGGGTGGGTTTCCGGTCCGGACGGCGTGCGGACCAAGAACGGCACGCGTTTCTCGGTGACGATCGCTTCGGTCACCGGCGTTTCGACGCGGGCTGCCGTCGAGGCGCTGATCCAATCAGATCTGCGCGGCGTCGGCGTCGAGGTGCTCGTGCACAACTATCCTGCAAACCTCTTGTTCGCGCCGCTCGGAGCAAATGGCATCCTCGCGAGCGGTAAGTTCGATCTGGCGCTTTATGGCTGGAGCTATACGGTGCCCGATCCGGACGACACCTCGACGCTCGGTCCGGGATCGCTGCCGCCGAACGGCGTCAACTACGCGTTCTACGTCGACGCACGCTTGGGCGAATGGCAGCGCGACGCCAGGACGTCCTACGATGTTTCCACCCGCGAACGATACTACGCGATGATCCAACGCCGCATCCACGACGAGGTGCCGATCTACACGATCGTCTGGCGCGCGAACGTCAACGCCGTCACCGACCGGCTTCGCAACTTCAAACCCGCGCCGGCGATCAGCGATTTTTGGAATTCCTACGAATGGGAGATCTGAAGCCGCCTACTCGAACGAGAGCGCGAGCTTGCCATTGAAATCGCCGGCGGTCAGACGCGCGAACGCAGCGCGTGCTTCGCCGGCGGGATAAACGGTATCGACGATCGGCGCGATGGCCGCTCGGTCGACGAATCGCAGAAGCGCTGCGAATTCAGACGGCGTTCCCATGGTGGATCCGAAGACGCGCAGTTGACGCCAGAAGACGCGAGCGAGATCTGCTGACGGATTCGGCCCGGCCGTCGCACCCGCGACGACGATCGCGCCGCCTTCGCGTAGCGCGCGCAAGCTCGTGGCCCAGGTCGGTTCGCCGACGGATTCGATGACCGCGTCGACGCCGCCGGGGCAGATCGCATGCACCGACTTCGCCGCGTCACGCCCCGCGATCACGCCGTGATGCGCGCCGGCCGCTGCCGCCGCGTCAAGCTTCGCCTGCGTACGCGATGACGCGATGACCGTGATCCCGGCCGCGCGAGCGAGCTGGATCGCCGCGGTCGCCAGCCCTCCGCTCGCGCCTTGGATCAAGACCGCCGCTCCGGGCGCAAGCGCCGCCTTGATGAAGAGCATGCGATATGCGGTGAGGTAGGTCGTGCCAAGACTCGCTGCTTGCGCGAACGAGAACGCCGCCGGTTTTTTGAAGACGCAGTGCGCCGGGACCACGAGCTGCTCGGCGAAGGATCCTTCGCGGTCTCCATCGCTGAGCAGCACGAAGCGCTTGCACAACATCGGATCGGCGCCGCGACAGGCGGCGCATGACCCGCAGAAGACGACCGGGTAGACGGTGACGTCGGTTCCGGGATCGGGTGAATCCGCAGGCCGGCCGGGTCCGTACTCCAACACGGTGCCGGCAGCATCGGTGCCGAGGATGCGCGGCACAGTGACCGGATAACCCACGATCCCGCGCAGCGTGAAGAGATCGTGGTGATTGAGCGTGGCCGCCCGCACGCGAATGCGCACGTCGCCCGGCCCGAGCGCAGGTTCCGGCCGCTCGCCGACCTCCAGATTCTCGAGCGGATTGTCGCCGCCGAGCTGCGTTGCGAAGACCGCGCGCATGAAACCTCCTAGGCGATGTTCAGGTGGATGGTGGCGCAGCGCTCACCGCGACGCCGACAGGATACGCGCACGTCGGCACGCCGCCCGCCACGCGCGCGAGCGTGTGCGTATCGAAGACGTCGAGCGAATTGTCGCGCGCGTTGGGGATGTAGAGCAAGTGCCGGCGCACATCTACCGACGGCAGCCACGGCGTTCGACCGACGCGCAACGTGGCCTCGCGATGGAGCGATGGCAACGCGAATACGGCGACGTCATCGTCGCCTTCGTTGGTGACGAACAGTTTTGCGGCGCTCGCGTCGACGGCAACGCCCAGCGGCAGCGCGTCGGGCGACCCGGTCGACCGCGGCACGCCGGATCGGCGCAACGACGGGAGCGAAAATGCCTCGAGGCCCGGCCGCGAGGCTGCACCGCTCAGGGTCGGCGTGTCGTTGTCGGCGACGAGCAGCAAATGGTCGCGTGCGTCCACCGCAACGCCGAACGGCCGGGTATTCGTATGCGTCGAGCCTGCCTTGTGCGTCTTGCCATCGTCGCTCAGTACAAGTCTCGTGACGCTGTTGCTATTTACGGCGGTGACATACATCGTGCGGCCGTCTTGCGCGACGGCGATGCCTTCGGGCGTCTCGCCTGCGGGAGCGGTCGAGACGAGCTGCGGCGCCGAATCTCGCCGGACACGGTACACGGCGATGCCCGCGCCTTTAGCGCTCGCGTTTTCGTTCGTGGCGGCCGCGTATGCACCGCCGTCGAGCAGCACGACTTCGCCGAGTCGCGACCCGGTCAGCGGCGCCGATGCGCGCGTCGTCATCGTCGCGAGATCGATCGCGACCAAGCGTTCGCCGCTCGTCGCGACTACGAATGTCGCTCGATCGTCGATCGCGGCGTCTCCGGCCGAGTCATCGATCGCGAGCCGGCCAAACGCGGGCTGGTCGTGAGCGCCTCGCACATCGAGCGAACCGTCTGCAAAACATGCAACCACCGCCCGGACGGCGCCCTCAGGCGGAGGGCCGACGACGTTCACGCGCGCACCGCCCACGTTCCCGCCGATCGTCGCGACGATCGACACCGCGCCGCCGGTCGTGGCCGGAGCGCGAAAGAGGCCGCTTGCGTCGATCGAGCCTGCACCGAACGCCTGCCAACGGACGTCCTCCGGCGCGCCCGCTCCGCCGACGATGCGCACGTGAAAGCGCATAGCGTCGCCGGCGAACACTGCGCCGGCGGCGGGCAGTACGTCGATCCGCGGTGTCGCAGCGGGCGCCCCCGCCGCATTTGATGCTTGCGGAGGCGCGGCTGGGGCAGCCGGCGGGGTGGATCCGACCGACGCGAGGATGGCCGCGAAGCCTGCGGCCGCAAAGATCTTATTCAATGGAAGAATCCCGCGATATCGGCTGCGATCGCGCCCAGCGCGACGAACGCGGCGAACAGGAATAATGCCGGCTTCTTGATCATCGCCGCCACCGACGTAAGGACGATCGCGACTTCGAACAATGCGACCGCCATGTCGAAGCGCTGCTTTTGCTCTTCGAACGCGGTGGATCGAGCAAGATCGTCATCGCGCTGCCGTTCGCTGTCGAGCGCCGTCTTCTTGAGCGGCCCCTGCCGGCTGCGATATTCTTTCGCGGCGGTCGCGAGCTCCCCGCGCAGCGGCGCGGTGGCCGCGATCACCGCCAGCGACTCACCAAGATGTGCCTTGAGGCTGTCGGCCTGATATTCGTTCCACAGATCCGTCGCACGAGCTTGCGACAAGACGGCCTCCGTACGCGCCACCAACATCGCTTCGCCGGTGCGCGCGCCCAAGAGACTCGAAAGTCCGGCGAGGACTGCGAGCGCCGCGGCGACCAGCGGAACGTGACGCAACGCCGCGTGCTCGCTCTTCTCGAGGAACTCGTGGGCTTTCTCGACGTGTTCCATCGCTTCGCCCGACGTGTAGCGTTCGCTCATCTCACCGTTTCCGAACCAGTCGTCCGCCCCAGCGCTTCATAGATACAGCTCGTAAGCTTCCGGCGTCCGGTCAGCAAACGCGTCCGTTCCCACGACGACCGATTTGTCGCGCGCGGAGCGGACGTCGATCGTCGCGATGAACCCGCTTGCAACGCCCGTAAGGGCCGATCCGCACACGGCGCCATCCGGTCCGATCAGGCACGACGGCTCGTCGCCTTCGGCCCGCGCGCAGAACAAGACGTAAGCGCGGTTCTCCATAGCCCTCGTCCGGGCAAAGGCGGCGACCGGTATGCCGGACGGCGGCTTTGTCCAAACCAAAAGATCCGCGCCGGAAAGGGCGGCAGCGCGAGCGGGTTCGGGCGCGAGCATCCGCGGGCCTTCGACGATCGCGCTTCGGAGACGCCGGAGTTTGCGCAGGGCTGTAGCGATCGCCGCCGCGTTCGCGGCGGTTTCGACGATCGCCGCGGCGCCTTGCGCGTCGAGCGACTGCAGCGCCCGGTCGCGAAGCGCTCCGCTCGTCTTTCCTTGGTAGACGCCGAGGCGGACCGGACCGGGAGTGCCGGCCATCGCCTTCGACAAGCGCGGTCGCGCGCGCAACGTCTTGCGCTCGGATGGTGTGAGCACGGCGATGAACGGCTTCACGCGCGTCCGCGCGATCTCGGCGACGATCAGCGCCGTCGCGTCCGGCGGTGCGCTCGCGACGATTTCGCCGGTCGGAGAGACCACCATGCTCCGGCCGACGTAGTGGACGGCGCCGGTCTCCGATCCGCACTTGTCGGCTGCGGCGATCCACACGCCGTTTTCGGCGGCGCGGACGCGTAATGCAAAATCGACTTGCGGGTTTGGCATGGCGGCGTAGGTCGGACCGACACCGACCCACGCGGTGGGGTCGAGGATGAGCCAGGCGCCGCGGTGCGTCAGCGTGCGCGCGATCTCCGGAACTCGACCATCCGCGCAGATCATCATGCCGACGCGGCCGATGTCGATGTCGAACACCGGATACTCGCGCCCGGGCGCAAACCAGCTGCGATCGAAATTCCAGAGATGCGCTTTGGCGTATCGCCCGATGAGCGCGCCGCTACGATCGAAGAGCACCGCCTCGTTACGCACGCGTCCGTCCGGCGTAAGGTTCGCGATTCCGACGGCGGCGTTGATGCGCGCGCGCCGCGCAGCTTCGCCGATGCGCCGTAGCGCTTCCGAAGGCGGTGGAATCGCGCCGCGCGCGTACGGATCGGCATCGAGCAGGACGTAGCAGGGGTAGGCGCACTCGGGCAGCACGACGATGTCGGCGCCCAACGCGCCCGCAGCCGCGATCGCACCGGCAACGTCCTCGAGGCTCGACGTTGCAGCCTCGATTTCGCGAGCCCTCAATTGCGCGCAGGCGACGCGGACCGTGACGAGCGACACTCGATTTGGCATCTGATGATTTCTATAATGTTCTCAGGCGAAGAGCGAACGGCCGAAAAGGCCGTCTGGCTACGCCGTCTCGCAGTATTGAGGAGTTCGCCGTGCGTGCAAAATCACTCGTGCTCTGTACGATCCTTCTCGCGGCGTTCGCTCAGTCAGCGGCCGCGAAACCGGTCGTCGCCCCCGCCGACGAGTACTTCGGACGCATGAAGCTGAGTATCCTTGGCATCGGGAATATCATGCACGACGCAAAACTGCGCGAAGCGTACGATCCGGCGCACGCGGCCGACAATTATAACAAGCTCGCCTCCGCCGAAGACGCGCTCGAGGACTGGGCCGCGAAGTATCCGCAAGACACCTGGTTGCCCGGCAAGGCGTACTACATGTCGCACGAATTCTGGGCGATGAACACACCGGATGGCGACCGCGCCGCCGAGCGCTGCCGCGCATTACTGCTGAGCCGGTTTGCGGCGTCGCGTTATTCGCTGCGCGCGCGCGGTGAAATCGCTTCGATGTTCGAGCCGAAGGCCACGACCGCCATCGCAAGTACCACGTCGGCCGCGAGCGGCGGCACTGCTTCCGGCGGCACGTCCGCTACGATCGTCAACCCTGTGGCCGCTCCGCCGGTGGGCAAGACCCAGCCGACGCCGGCCCCGGTCACGCCCCACTCCTAACCGGCAGGCAGCGCGCGCCGTCTGCGATAAGCAGAAGGCATGCGCACACTCCAAGCCGCGGCGTTTGCCGCGATCATCATTTCGACGCAGAGCGGTCCGGCGCACGCCGCGGCCGCTCCGGCCGCGCCCGGCCAGACGGCGTTCGATGACAAAGTTTGGCACACGTTTTTCGTCGCGGCACGTCCGATCGCGAAAGCGCCTGCGCCAGCCGATGAATATTTCGGCCGCTACAAACTGAGCTTTCTCGGCATTCGCAACATCATCCACGACATGAACATCGAGGGTGATTCGCCGCTTGCGCTCCCATTGCAGCAAGGCCGGATCCACGAGGTCGCCGGTTCGCTCGCGGATTGGGCCAATCGCTACCCGCGTGACAAATGGTTGCCGGGGACCACCTCGTCATTCGTACGCTTCTTGGAACGCAAGAACGATGCCGGATCGGCGCTTCTTGCCGCGGATCTCATCGCGTACCTGAACGACCGGTTTGCGACCACGCGCAGCGGCAAGTGGTACGCGGCGTTGGCCGCCGCGCACGTGCCGGTCATCGGTGTTGACCCAGCTGCCGTTCCGTCCCCATTTCGCCTCTACGGCCCGTTCGATCCGGACGTCCTCAACCTCGGTCGGGGGATACCGAGCCAGTAACACACATCCAGGGGCCGACCTTTATGGTCGGCCCCACATTGAAGAACATAAAAAGGAAGGGCGCCTCATCTGAGGCGCCCTTCCCGTGTCGCTTTAGGATCCGCTCCTAGAAGTGGATGCCCAAGCCGATGTACGGGCCAGCGTGCGTCTGGCTGATCGGCGCGAATTGCTTCGCTTGATACCGGTCTCCGCCGAATCCGCCGTAGAGATAGAACGGCGATGATCCGAGGTTGACGTTGACGCCGACGTCGTATTTGATGATGTTGTATTCCATCTTGAACGCTGTCGCTGTTGCGGCGTTCGCCGTCAGCTCCGTCAGCGTTCCGTTGGCGTTCGGATAGTAGAACACCGAACCGTAGTAGTCCCAAGTGGCGTTGAAGTCGGGTATCTTTTCCGCGCCGACGCCGATACCGCGCAGCGGCGGGATACCGTAGTTGTTGGACGCTTGGATGAAGCCGACGCCGATGTACAGGTTCGGGTTGGCGATCTTGTACTCGAGGCGGCCGTCAATCGTGGACTGCTTCGCGTGGAACTGCGGCACGATGACCGAACCGCCGTCGACCGTGTTGAATTGCGTGGCAGGTCCGCCATTGAGCGTTGCGTTGTTGGTGGTCGGGTAGGAATCCTGACGCCAATCGACCTTCACGAGGAACGGGTCGAAGAAGTAGCCGCCAGCGGCGACGTACGATCCGTTCAAGCCGTTGCTCGAGTTGGTCGGACCAGTTGTGTCGCGCTCGTTTGCGGCGAATTCGTTGGCGACCTTACCGCTGGTCACGCCGCCCTGCAAGAATCCGGCGACCGGCTTCACTGTGGGCATCGGCGTGGGCGTTGGGGAAGGCGTGGGTACCGGCGTCGCCACTGACGGTTCCGGTGTCGGAACAGGAGTCGGCGGGAGATAACGAACCACGCAGACGTGCTGCGAGGGTACCCACTCGACGTACGCGCCGAGCGCTTCCGAGATGACGCGCACGGGCACGAGCAAGTTGCCCTTGTACATCATCGGAGGAACGTCGAGCGGACGCGATTCGCCGTTGATGATGACTTCGTTCTTGCCCAGGGTGACCTGGACTTCCGCGCCATCTTTCTTGGCAGTGACGGACTTGGATGCCGCATCGTACGAAGCGGTGCCGCCCATCTGCTCGAACATGCTGGCCAGCGGAACGAGAATCGTGCCGCCCTTGACCAACGCCGCGAGAACGCGACCCTGACGAAGTGTGTCAGGATTTGCGTAGACGTGGTGATCGTTGAACAGAATCGGCACTTCGCCTGACGGCGGGTTGCCGAAATTCATCGAGCTCATCGCTGCTGCAGCCACTTGAGTACCGGACGTTGCCGAAGTTCCCGATCCGGACGCAGCGTAGCTCGGCGCGATACCTGCGGCAACGACGAGCGTTGCCACGAAGGCCGCGATGTGGAGTTTCTTCAAATCTATGCCCTCCTAAAGGACTGTCTCTTCAGATTGTTCTTGCTATTGATACCGTGTGCTCGGTGGGAGCTTGCGGTCGACCGGCATTTCCTCAATCGCTTGGCAGGGTCGCTGCCTTACAATGTTCCCTGCTCTCCGGCTCGTAAACAGGTCCCGGTAGGCCCGATGCGATGAAGCGCGAGGAGACAAGGTCGTCCCGGTAACGTTGGTAAGGAAACTTTTGTTGCGTCTCGGGCGCATGCCGCAGGCAGCGACCGTTTCGCCGGGCGTCCCGCAATCAGCATCGACCACCTGTTCGCGGCCCGCCAACCTCGACTTGTTCGGAGCAGGCTTGCTTTACCCTCCTGACCCGGGGGCTACAGTAGGGGCTTTTGGGGTACGCGCGAACCGGGCCTTTCACCATGCCCGAAACGTCTGTTCGTGTCACGCTGCTTGAGAAATCACCCAATCCGACAGCGATGACCGCCACCGCCGCACGCACCTGTTATTCCGCAAACGCGCCAGACGTGATCGTCAAACGCTGGGCTGACCGGCCCGACGACATGCTCAAGACGGTGGACCGCGTCCGCGCGGCCGGCCACCATTCGACGCTCGAACACAACATCTACATCTTCGGCGTCACCGGGCTGTCACGCGCCGCGACGCACCAGTTGGTGCGCCATCGCCACCTTCAGTTCGATCAGCAGAGCCAGCGCTATCTCGCGTTCAAGAACGCAGAATTCGCGTTTGTGAAACCACGGCGGATCGCGTCGCTGCCGGAATTGTCGGCGAAGTTCGAATCGTTGATGGCGGAGATCGGCGAGACCTACAAAGCGCTGCTCGACGCAGGGATTCCGGGCGAAGACGCCCGTTTCGTGCTGCCCAACGCAGCGGCGAGTCAACTCGTCGTGTCCGGCAATGCCCGCGCGTGGTACGAGTTCCTCACGTTGCGCACGTGCAATATGGCGCAATGGGAGATCCGAGAGATGTCATTCCAGGTGTTGCGCGCGTTGAAGCGCGAGGATCCGGTGCTGTTCAAAGACGCGGGCGCCACGTGCGTGCGCGGTTATTGCAACGAGACGAACGGGCCGGAATGTCCGCGTTATATCACCGTCGTCAAATCGGATCTCCGCAAAGCGGAGGAGGCGAAGCGTTGGCTTGCCGGTCGGGAGAAAGAAAAAGCGCAACCCAGCTCCGACTAGTCGCCGGCGCCACATACGGCACAAGCTCGTCACAATATCTTCTTCAACGCGGCATCCATAAGCGGCGGCGACATCTCACCGATCTGGATGAAGCGCACGACACCGGTGCGATCGATGAAGACGGATGTCGGCAGCGCGATGAGATCGTACGTGATCGCACCCTGCCCACTCGCGTCGACGACGACCGGATATCGCAAACCGAAACGTGCGATAAATGGTTTGATCTGCGCAGTTCTCTCCTGCTGGTCGACACCGAGCACGACGAGGTCGCGCATACGGCCGTTCTGATAGCGCCGCTCGATCTCGGGCAGTTCGTCCTTGCACGGCGGGCACCACGTTGCGAAGAAATTCACCCAAACCGGCTTGCCGCGATACTTCGCCAAGGTGAGACGCTTGCCGTCCAATCCGAGGAGATCCACGTCGGGCGCGGCCGAACCCACGTGAGCGCTGCCGGTCGATTGGTCGCCGGTGAGCGGGACGGCGGCTTCCTTTTGAAACGAGGTCACGAAGATCACCCCGGCGATAGCGAAGAGGACGATGGGGATGATCCACGCTGCCACAGGCGCTCGGGGCGCGGTGCTCATCCTGCGCGGGTTCGCGTCCTTGGACCGCGAATACTGCGTCTAATGCTTTGATACGAATGATTTAGTCCCGAAGGAATCGGCCGGTATCGAGTGCGAAGCGGTCTTCATGGCGCATCTGGCGGACGTCCGCGAAACGGTTGAGGAGATCAACCAGCTTTTTCCCAGCATCTACAAGAAATACCACGCGCGGTTGAGCAGACCCGTCGAAGGCGGCGAGTTGACGCTCCGCACGCTTCATTTCCTCAAGACGCTCGAGCGGCTGAAGGGCGCCGGCATCAAGGATGCAGCGGCGGCGATGCGATTGTCCAGCAGCACGGTGTCGGCGCTGGCAAAGCGCGAGCATGCGCGAGGGTTGGTCATGCGTCGCCGTTGCGCGGGTGACGAACGGCGCGTCGAACTCGAGCTCACGCCGGTCGGAAAGAAGATCGCCCGAGGTCTGCCGCCGGCGCTCGAACCGGGCCTATTGACCTTTGCGCTGCGCAAACTGCCCGCCCCGGACCGCGCAACGCTGTTGCTGGGGCTTCGCAAGCTCGATGCCGTCGATATTTCGAGGGCCGAGCGAAACAAACGCCGGGAGACATGAGTAGCACCGACATGATTGCCAACACTTCGCATATCAAACGCTTCGCGCTATCATTGCTCGGCGCTGCCGCAATCGCAAGCATCACCGCCTGCGGTGGTAAATCGGCCTCTTCCCCGGCCGACGCAGGACCGCCGCCGGTCCCAGTCTCGGCCGCGCCGATCCGCCAAGGCGCGATCGAATCCACGTACACGTTGACGGGGACGATCATCGCCGGCCAACAAGCGAATCTCTCGTCCGTGATCTCCGGCCAAGTGCGCGCCGTGAACGCGCAGATCGGCGATCGCGTGAGCAAGGGCGATCTGCTCGTGCAGATCGACGACGCCTCGCTGCGGGCAACGCTCGCGCAAAACGAGGCCGCGCTCGCCGCGTCGGAGGCTCGGCTGCGTTCGTCGGTCGCCAACAACACCGGCACCGCTTCCACCACGCAAGCCGGACTCGCATCCGCGCAGGTGGCGTACGACACGGCGTCGGCGAACCTGAAGCGCACGCAGTCACTCTTCCGTCAAGGGTTCGTCTCGCAGTCGGCCATCGACCAGGCGTCGAGTCAATTCGCGGCCGCGCAATCGGCACTGCGATCGGCGCAAGTCGCAGCGCAGAATGCGAACATGAGCAACGGCAGCGCGAGCTCGGCGCAAGCGGACATCGCAGGCCTGCGTGCGGCGCAAGCGCAAGATGCCGCCGCCGTGCAGTTCACCTTGACGCAGATCTCGCAGGCCGCGGTCACCGCGCCTTTCGACGGCGTCGTCACGCAGCGCAGCGTGGATCCGGGTTCGCTCGCATCGCCGGGCACGCCGCTCTTGCAGGTTTCCGCCATGGATCCGGCCTTCGTCGCAGTCGGCATCCCCGATTCGGATCTTGGTTCTGTGAAGGCCGGGACGTCGGCCACCATCACCCTTTCGTCGCTGCCGGGCAAAACATGGACCGGGTCCGTGGCCAATCTCAATGCCGCGACCAACGCCGGCACGCTCTCGTACCTCGCGCGCATCGCGATCCCGAATCCGCTGCTCGCGCTCAAAGCGGGTATGGTCGCAGACGTCGCATTCGTCGCGGCGCGGCACAACCGCGCACTGATCGTACCGCGCAGTGCGATTGCCGCAACCCAAGACGGATCGGCGGTCTACTTCGTCGAGAAAGGTAAGGCGAAACTCGTCGCCGTCACGGTAGGACTGCAGACGCAAGATCAGGCCGAGATCAGCGGCGCCGGCATCGCAGCGGGCAAGACGGTGATCACGCAACGGCCCGATTCGCTGCAAGATGGATCACCCGTGCAGGTCGTGACCGCGCTTGCAGGCGCTAATCCGTCCTCTGCGCCAAGTTCCCCCTGACCGTTGCCCAATGGCCAGCGCGAAACAAGAAAAGGATTCAGTATGAAGTTGAGTCTCGCGATCGCTGCCGCGTCGGCAGTCCTCATCGCCGGCGTTGCGAAGGCGGAGGCTGCACAGCCGTCGCCGGCGCCGGCGCCTAGTCCGATCATGCAACAAACCGCCCCGCCAGCATCCACTTCGTCGTCGCCTTCTTCCCCGTCGCCTGTGACCTTGACGCTTGTCGACGCGGAAAATGTCGCGCTCGCGCAGTCGCCGCTGCTGGCGATCGCGCGCGCAGAGCTGCTCTCAGCCGGCGCCGCCAAGGGCCTTGCGCAAAGCGGTGAACTGCCCAACATCGGCGTGTCCGCGGACAGCACCCGCTCCAAAGTGAGCAACACGACGGGCAACCAAGGCCAAGGAAACGCAAGCGGGCAGCTGACGTCGAACAACGCGAGCGTCAACGTCCGTCAACTGATCTTCGACGGTGGCCGCGTTTGGTCGCAGGTGAGTGCTGCTCGATACGGCGAGGATGCCGCACGCTACACTCTGCAGCGCACCGTGCAGACCGTGTTCTTCTCCATAGCGCAAGACTATTTCGCCGCATTGCAGGCGCGCCACGCGCTGATCGCGGCGAACGACGCCTTCCATCTCGCGCAAGTCCAAGAACAACTGGTTAACGCGCAATATCGAGCCGGCCTTGCAGCAAAAGCAGACGTGCTGACCGCGCAGTTCCCGATGGCCCAAGCGGCGCTCAAAGTCGCGCAGACGCAGTATGGCGAGCAGCTCGCGCTTGCGACGTTGCTCAACGCCATGGGACTGCCCGCGACGCAAAGCGTGCTGCTGGCCGACGACACATCCACGTCGGGTGCAGCGCCGGCCACGGTCGATCAAGTGCTCGCCGTCGCATCGATATCAAGACCCGATTTGCTGTCAGCGCAGGCTTCATCGAAATCGGCCGACCTCGCCCTGCGTGCGGCCTCGCTCGCGCGCTTTCCATTGATCTCCGCCACTGCCAGCGACGGTGCGTCGGGAACGGCGCCCAACCTTGGCGGCCGGAACGGGAATAATTATTCGTACGGTCTTGGACTGACGTTCCCGTTGTACGACGGCGGCGCGATCCACGCGCAGACCGTTCAGGCACAGGCGCAGGCGAGCATCGCATCGGCGAACCTCAAGACTGCCGAACTGGGCGTTTCATTGAGTGTCCAGCAAGCGTTTCTCAATCTCGAGACCGCGCGCGCGAGCGTGACCGCCGCGAATGCCGAGCTCGCGAATGCCCGGACTGTCCTCGACGTGACGAATGCGCAATACAAGTCGGGCGTGACGACGCTGCCGCTGCTGCTCAACGCCCAAGTCGGGTTGACGACCGCGCAAACGGACCAGATCACGGCGCTCTACGCGTTCAAAGTCGCGCAGCAAGCGCTCTTGCTGGCCGAAGGTACGATCGGCAAGCCGTGACGCCGATTGGGGCCCGCGAAGCCGCGCGCCGATCCGTGCGGTAGGGTTTGCCGCGCGAGCACAAGAAGCGCGAAAAGATGAGCGGGCGAAATAGCACCCTTGCGGCAGCGCGCGCGTTGCTCGTGGCGCTGACCGTTTTGGCGTGCGTCGCGTGTCAGCCGAAGGCGCAATCCGGGCAGGTCACGATCACCATGACCGGCGCGGGCGGCGGCGCGTATTCGCCGGCCGACCTTACCGTTGCCGTTGGGACGCTGGTCATCTTCCTCAATCAAGATTCGCAGCCGCACAGCGCCACCGCGCCGGGTGCGTTCGACTCGGGCGTGATCGCGCCTAACGGCGGACGCTGGGTGTGGGTGGCGTCGATAGCCGGCACGTTCTCCTATCACAGTTCGATTCAACCTACCATGGCCGGCCAGATCACCGTCGTGCCGGCCGCCCCCACGGGCCCGTGAGCGCAATCATCGCATCGCGGCCAACCAAAGACGTCAAGGGAGCTCTCGCTATGACGAACCTGCGCGCCGCGTTCTGCGCGGCGCTTTGCGCATTGTCCGCCGCGACATTGGTCGCGTGCACGAGCGTCTCGCAGAGCACGGGTGCCGGCGGCAACGGTGGCCGTCCGCCGTCCGAACCCGGCGTGCTTCGCTACGCCGACATCCAAGAACCCGACAGTCTAAATCCGCTCGTGTCGACGCAAGCCACGACCATCGACATGGCCTACTTCGTCTATCAGTTCTTTTTCAATGTCGACGACCACGACAACATGGTGCCGGAAGTGGCGACGGCGTTGCCGACGTTGCAGAACGGCGGCATCTCCAAAGACGGGATGACGCTGACGTATCATTTGCGGCCCGGGCTCAAGTGGCAAGACGGCGCTCCACTCACGGCGGCAGACATCATCTTCACCTTTCACGCGATCATGAATCCGAAGAACAACGTGCAGGTGACCACCGGCTACGATCATATCGGTAGCGTCACCGCGCCCGATCCGCTCACCGTCGTGGTCCACATGAAGAAGTTTTTCGCACCGATCGTCGCCTATTTCATGTGCATTCAGGGCAACTATGCGATCATGCCGGAGCACCTGCTCGCCAAATATCCGGATGTCAACCATATTCCGTACAACAACATGCCGATCGGCTCGGGCCCGTTCCGGGTCACGCAATGGGTGCATGGCGATCACATCACGATGGAAGCCAATCCGCTGTATTGGCGCGGTGCGCCCAAATTGAAGGAGATCGTGTTCAAGATCGTCGCGGACAACAACACTATCGTCACCCAATTGAAGACCGGCGAGACCGACGCGTGGTTCCGCGCCGATCCGTCATTGTATCCGACGTATTCCAAAATCCCCGGCGTCACCGTGACGATCTCGCAACAGAACCTATTCGGGCATCTCGATTTCAATCTCAAGGAGCAGGGCACGCCCTGGCAAGACGTCCGCGTTCGCCAAGCGATCGAGTGGGCGATGGACCGCAAGCGTATCGTCCATGACGCGACTCACGATGTCTGGTCGCCGTCAGACAGCGACCAGGCGCTCTTCAACTGGGCGTACGATCCGAACGTGCCGCATATCGGTTTTGACCCGAATAGGGCGAAAGCGCTGCTCGCGCAAGCCGGCTGGACACCCGGCGCCGATGGTGTCCTGATGAAGAACGGTCAGCGCTTCGAACTGCAATTCTCATATATCTCCGGCAACGTGATCGGTGCGGCGGTCGGCAACATCTTGCAACAAGAACTCCGAGCCGTGGGCATCGACCTCACGCAAAAGACGTATCCCGCCCCGCTGTTCTTCGGTGCGCAACAGAACGGCGGCATCCTCAATTCGTATAAATATCAGCTCGCCTACTTCGGATGGGTGGCCGGCGTCGACCCGGATGACTCATCGCTGTACGGCTGCGATCAATTCCCGCCGGCCGGACAGAACAGCTTGCATTGGTGCGATCTGAAAGTGGATGCGGCGGAGAAGGATGCGCTCAGCACGTTCGACGTCGCGCGCCGCAAGGCAGATTACGCGGTCATCCAGACGGAACTCGCGACGCAAGTGCCGACCATCATCCTTTACGCGGAGCGGCGCGCCGACGTTTATTCGGTCAATTTGAAAGGCTTCAAAGCGTCGCCGGCCACGTCTGCGTACTGGAATTCGTGGGAGTGGTCGATGGAGTAAATCCGCGGCCGGCCGTCACTGGAACGGCCGGCCGCAGGCGGCTCGGGCGAAGAGCCACGTTCCGAGTCCACGGCCTGGGAGGGCAGGAGAGCGCCGGAACCCGGGGTTTGTGGAGGAAGAGTGAGCGTCTCCCTCCTTCATATTCGACGCACCGCATCAAGCGGTTGTTACGGCGCGGACTGCATCGATCGTCGCGCCGCGCGGGTGTGACGCGGTGCACACGCGACACCGTGCGATAAAGGTCGGTGCCACACCGCGCCCTGAATCACTAGCGAAGCCGTGGATACCGTAATCGAACAGACCATCGTGATCATCGACGATGAGGACGAGATCCGCACGCTCATGGAGCTTGCGCTCGCGCGGCCCGGACGAGCGGTCGTCGGGTTCTCGGACTCGTCGGAAGCGTTGGCATATCTGCGCGAAGACCGGCCGGTCGACGCGATCATCTCCGATGTGCGCATGGCCGGATTGGACGGCTACGCGCTCGTCCAGCGGCTGCAGGAGCGCGACGAGACCGCGGGAACGCCGGTCATCTTCGTCTCCGCGAACGACGCGGCGGACATCCGTTTGTCGGAGAGCGGCGCCGAGATAGAATTCCTCCGGAAACCCTTTGAGATCGCAGAGCTGCGCGCGCGCGTCGACGCCGTCGTCGCGCGCCGCAGCGAGCCCGCGCTCGACTTCGACGCGATTCTTGCCGCCGCCGTGGCCACGGCAGGCAAGAACGAGCGCCCGATGTCGCTGCTGCTCGTCGCGACCGTGCCGCCGCTGCAGACATTTGCGACGGAACGAGCCCGGAGCACCGCGCTTTTCATCGCCGGAATCGTCCGCGCGCATTTACGGCGATCCGACGAAGCGGCGATGCTCGCGCCGTATGCGTGCGCGGCATCGCTGGACGGTTGCCCGCCGCAGCGTGCTCGAGAGATCGCGGTTGCCATCGCCGCGGATCTGGTCGCGCAGACTGGTGCGCTCGGCGTCGACATCCACGTCGGCCTCGGCTGCGCGAGCGATTGCCGCGCGCTCACCTTCCTCGAGTTGTTCGACGCGGCACAAACAGCGGTCAAAGCGGCGGCCGTCCGCGCGGAACGGTTCGCGATGCGGGAAGTCGCGTCGTGAACGATCATACGATCAGGCTCGGATCGATTTTCGGCATAGAAACGCGCGCACACTATACGGCGCTCTTCGTCTTCGGCGCGATCACGTACGTCGTCGCATTCGGGCATTTGCCTACCGTCACGCCGGCGGCGCCGCCGGAGCAACGCATCGCCGTCGGCGCGCTCTTCGCGCTGCTCGTGTTCGCTTCGGTCCTCGCGCACGAATTCGGTCACGCGCTGGTCGCTCGCCGGCGCGGCAAGTGCGTCGCCGGCGTGACGCTGTATCTCTTGAGCGCGACGGCGCACATCGCGCACGATCACGAGCGCCCGGCGGATGAGATTGCGGTCGGCCTCGCCGGTCCCATCGTGAGCACGGTCTTGGCGCTGCTCTTCGGCGGCATCGCGATCGCGCTCGAAGGTCCTAGCAGTTCGGCCGCGTCGATCGTGTGGATCCTGGCATACGGCAATGCGCTGCTCGCCGCGTTCAATTGGCTACCGGGCTATCCGATGGACGGCGGTCAGATCGTGCGCGGGGTCCTCTGGCGCATGTGGGGCAATCCGGTCAAAGCCACTCGCGCGGCGGCGGGAGCAGGCAAAGTCATCGCGGTCGTGCTCGGCGCGACCGGCTGTTGGGTCGCCGTGCAATACGATGTCACGATCGGCGTATGGGCTGGCGCGACCGCGTGGTTTCTCGCCGGCATGGCCGACGGACAGTACAAGAGCACCATCGTGCGCGTCGCACTCGACGGCTTGCGCGTGCGCGACCTCTACGCGCAGAACGTCCCCACGTTGCAGACGACGGCCACCATCGAACAGGCAGCCGCGACATTCGGCGCAGCGTCGCCCGCGCGTTCGCTGCCGGTTCTCTTCGGAGAGCGTGCGGCGGGCTGCATCGGCGAAGCCGATGTCTCTTCGGTGCCCGATGACCAGGCCGCCGGCACGAGCGTCGGTTCGCTGATGACGAGGATGTCCGATCTGGCGTCGCTCGCGCCGGACGACGACGCCCTGCAGCTGTTGCCCGCGCTCGCGGCCAACCGGCCCGAAGCAGTCATCGTCGACGAAAACGGGACCTACGCGGGCATCGTCCGGCGCGAGGATCTGGCGCGCCATGTGGCACGCGTCGAACAAACAGGCTCCGCCTAGACCGGCTTAGCGGCCTCCGGCGGTGACGGCGCGCTTGACCTCATCCGGATGCGATGCTTTGCCCATGGCCGCCTCGAGCGTCACCAAACCGTTTTTCACGAGGTTGGCGAGGTCTTTTTCCAGGGTTTGCATCCCGAGGTTCTGACCGGTCTGCATGGCGCTCATCATCTGCGGGATCTTGTTCTCCCGGATGAGGTTGCGCACGCCCGGCGTGCCGATCAGTATCTCAAGCGCGGCGATGCGGCCATTGCCGTCCGCGCGCGCGACGAGCGTTTGGCTGAACACCGCCTCGAGCACCGTGGAGAGCATGACGCGGATCTGTTCCTGTTGTTCGGGCGGGAAGACATCGATGATGCGCGTGACCGCTTCGGGCGCGCTCGTCGTATGCAGCGTCGCGAAGACGAGGTGTCCGGTCTCGGCGGCGGTGAGCGCGAGCGCGATCGTCTCGAGATCGCGCATCTCGCCGATCAGCACGACGTCCGGATCCTGGCGCAACATCGCGCGCAACGCATCGGCGGTCGTCAGTGCATCGCGGCCGATCTCGCGCTGCGTGATGATCGACTTCGCGCTCTTATGCACGAATTCGATCGGATCTTCGATCGTCACGATCTTCGATTTGCGGTGGCGGTTGATGAAGTCGAGCATGGCCGCAAGCGTTGTCGACTTGCCGGAACCGGTCGGCCCGGTGACGAGCACGAGACCGCGCGGCCGCGACGTCACTTCCGCCAAGATATCGGGAAAGTTCGTCTCCTCAAGATGCGGCGGGTCGGTCGGTATCAAGCGGAAGACGCCGGCGAGCGCGTCGCGCTCGTACGCGATATTGACGCGAAAGCGCGCGAGATCGATCATCGAATATGCGAAGTCGAGTTGCCGTTTCGACTCGAGCGCGTCGAGTTGATCCTCGGTCAAGATCGACGTGACGAGTTGATGCGTGTCCTCGCCGGTGAGCACCTGATCGACGAGCGGCTCCAACTGTCCGCTTCGGCGCACCGACGGAGCGCAGCCGACGACGACATGCAAGTCGGAAGCGCTCTCCTCGTACATCTTCATCATCAGCTCGCCAAGACTAAATGGATACATCGTCGCCTCTTCGCTCGTCATCATATGGTGTGCCGCGGAACACAGTCCGGCCGCGGCTCTTACCACAGGTCATACTAAATCCATCGGCGAGAGCGCGGCCGGACAGTATATTCCGCCGTGGCGTTGGGCCGGTTGGGACCTCCGATGCGACTTTTAGCGGGCTCGAAAACGCACCGCGTGACCGGCGGCACACTAGTCCTCAAGGCCTTTGCGCGCCGTCGGTGCGACGATATAATGACCATGCGGTGTAACAGGTGGCCTGTTAGCCGGGTCACAGGGATATACAAAGCCCGTAGTTCCTAACATCTGATCGAGGTAGGTAGTCTAAATGCGACAGCGCGGTACGACGCTCTTGGAAGTTCTCGTGGCGGTCACGCTCCTCACGTTGGTGTTCCTGCTCGTGTCGCAAGACATGATCGCGACCAGCGTTGCGCAAAGCGATGCGACCTCCAGCACCATCGCCGTCGGCGAAGGCAATTACTTGCTCTCGCAGATGCAGAACGATTCAAATTTTTGGAGCGAGGTCAATCCTGCGCCGAGCATGACGCCAGGCACCAGCATGAATAGCTGCGGAACGCCGATGCCGGCGTACGCGGACAGCTACGTGAAGCCGGCACCCGGTGCGACCGACGGCAACGGATGGCATGCAGGCGATAACTCGATCCAATGCCTCGGCTCCACGAATAGTCTGCCGTACATGTGGTCCGCGAGCGTCCGCGGCACGGATACGCACGCAGCCGACATCACCGTATGGGTCAACACGGGCAAAGGCGTCTACGAAGTGCATAGCATGAAGAAAGACGATCCGCAGCCGCTCGTCCAGGCCACCGCGCCGACGCTTCCGACGCCGACGCCGGCGCCGCCCACGCCGACACCGTCACCTACCGTCAAGCCGTCTCCCACGCCGACGCCGTCGCCCACGGTCAAGCCGTCGCCGACACCCAAGCCGTCGCCGACACCCACACCGCAGCCGACGATCGGACAGTAGTCGAACATGCCTACCTTCAGAATGAGAAACGGACGCCGGGGGTTCTCGCTCGTCGAGCTGATGTTCGCGATGGGCATCCTCGGGCTCGTCCTCTCGCTGACGCTCGCCGAGTTCATCACGGCATTCGGCCACTTCAGCTTCGCGCAGACCCACATGGACGCCGAGATGGCAGGCCGCGTGGCGATGGCGAAAGTCAACGACGTCCTCCAACTCGCGTCGTCGGATCACAATCCGGCCGACGTCCCCGTGGCATGTGCGACGCACTGCATGGTCGTGGCCAATAAGGCCGACCCTAATTGGCCCGGCCCGATCAGCGACGTCGCGATCGTCGCCACCACAACCGATCCGGCCGACAATTCAGGGCAGCTCGCGCCGGGCATGCAAACAATCGCACAGGTGCCGGAGCCCGACTATCAAGTCGTCGAGCTGAAATTCGACAACGTGCTGCAAGAGATCGTCGAGACGCGCACCAGCTACAAGCAGTGGTTTCTCGGCGGCGCGGCGACTTCCACGTCGGTGATCGCTCGCAATGTCCAACAATTCCAAGTCACGGCACTGAATTGGGATGCCGGCAAAGGCTTTTGTTCCGGCTTCCAGGTGAACATCCAAAGCGTCGGTCCGGCGCAAGGCGGCCGGCAAGCGACCGTCGCTAACACCAGCAATACCGTCTATTTCACGACGTACGCGGGGTTCCAATAGTCATGAACAAGCTCATCGAACTAAGCCGCAACAAACGCGGCGTCGCGCTCATCACCGTCATCTTGATGGTGGTGGTGATGCTCATCCTCGCAGGCGCGCTGCTCGACTCGACGATAAGCGAAGCGCAGGGCATCGGCGCGAACGGCGTCAGCAACCAAGCGTTGAACGCGGCATACGCCGGACTCGACGACATGGTGCTCAAGCTGGAGGAGAACACGTCGGGTACGAACGTCGGCGTTCCGAATCCGTTCACCACGACCATGAACGGTGACGGCGTCTACGCCTCCCAGTACTCGGTTAGCGTGACCAAACAGTGGTCGCCGAGTGCCAACTTCCAATATTTCCTGATCGAGTCGAAGGGCACCGCAGGGCTACCGCTCGGCGGCGCGCTAGAGCCGGTCAGAACGGTCGACGCGCTCGTGCGCACGCAGCCGTTCTCATCGTACGAGATGTACAGCATCAGCGAAGTCAACAACTTCGGCGGCACCGTGTACTACACGAATGCACAGCACTACGACGGCGCCGTCTACTCGGGCGGCCCGATGAACGTGATGTACAAGACCGGCGATGCAGCGATCTTCGGAGCCGGCGTCGACACCGCGGTCGCTCCGAACTACGTCGACCCGAGCTTTAAAGGCGGCCAGCCGGCGGATTGCAGCTCAATCGACGGAACGCAGGCCTGCAGCCAGATGAACATCGGCGGGTCGCCGAAAGCGCTGCCGACCTTCTTAGATAACCTGCTCGTGGCGAGCGAAGCGTACTACGGCGACGCGACCCACAACACGCAAAATCCGCCGAGCCCCGGAGTAAACGGTCTGTACGTCAATCAAGCCATACCGAACGGCACCAACGGCGGACCGCTCACGACCGGCCTGTACATCCAGGGCGACGTGACGATCTACGCGCAAGGCGTGAACGCTGCCACCAATAAGCAGTTCTACATCTTCCAAGTCGGCGGGTCCACCTATGATGTCGCCATCGACTTCAACGCGAACGGCGGCATCGGATCGACCACCGTCATCAGCCCCGGCAACAAGACCACCATCTACTCGGGCGTCGCGTCGGGCCAGCCTTCGGGCGGCACCGGCGGCAACGGGTCGATCTTCGTCAACGGCAACGTCACCATCGCGGGCGGCACCGACGCCACCGGCTTGATCGGGAAGACCACGATCGGCGCCACCGTGCACGGCTCGTACACGATCGGCGTTCCCGACTACATCACGAACCATGCCGATTCGATCACGCTCAATAAATCGATCACCGATCTCGACAGCAGCGCCTCGTCGAACGACGTGCTCGCGCTGTGGGCGAATGACATCAAACTGAACAACAACGGCGATCCTTCGGTGGACGTCGACGCCTTGATCTTGACCGGCTACTATGGCGAGTGCACGATCGCGCAGTGCAACGACGGAACGCTCTACAACAAGTCGTGCACGGCTGCTTCGTGCGGCGGCGGCGCCGGCCGGACCCTCAACATCCTCGGCAGCTTGGTCGAGAACATCCGCGGCAAGCTCGGTACGGCCGTCGTCGGACAATCGTCGTGCGCGACCGGCTTCTGCCGCCAGATGACCTACGACCAGCGTCTCGGATCCAGACCGCCGCCCTTTAGCCCGACGACCAACAAGTACCAGATCATCGCGCTCCAATACAAATAAATCCCAAGGGCTCCGATGCAGGCGAAGGCCGCGCTCGAAAGGGCGCGGCCTTCGCATTTCCGTGCGGCGCATCGCGATGCCAGGAAAGCTCCGCCGACCCCGGAAACCTTGGGCTCCCCCAGGGAGATGTATGTGGTAGATACGTCGATCGCGCCGCGCGAAGCACAAGACGTTCGTTATGCGCGTGCCCAGCGTGCGGTCGCCGGCGGGGTGAGTTCCCCCGTGCGCGCAGGCACACCGGTCGGCGGCTTTCCGCCGATGATCGCATCGGCCGCGGGCGCGCGTGTCGTCGATACAAACGGCCGCGCGTATCTCGATTACCAGTGCGCGTACGGACCGGTGCTGCTTGGCCACGCGTTTCCTGCGATAACCGAAGCCGTGCATCGCGCGGCCGCCGCAGGTGCGGTGTTCGGGTCCACACATGGCGAGGAAGTCCGGCTCGCAGAACGGCTTGCGGCTGCGATACCGTCGATGGAGCGCGTCAGATTTGTGTCCACCGGCACGGAGGCGTGTGCGAGCGCCCTGCGCGTGGCGAGGGCATATACACGACGGCCGAAATTCATCCGGTTTGCCGGAAACTATCACGGCCACAGCAACGAGATGGTCTTTTCCGCCGGAGCATCGACAAATTCTACTACGGGGCTGACCGCCGGCGTGACGCAGAGCGTGATTGACGATACGATCGTCTTGCCCTATAACGATGTTGGCGCCGTCGCCGGCGCGCTCGAGCGCAATCGCGGACAGGTCGCGGCGGTGATGTTGGAGCCGGTCGTGGGGAACATGGGGCTCGTGTTGCCCGGCGACGGCTACTTGCAGACGCTGCGCGACCTCGCGACGCGAGCCGGCGCGCTGTTGATCTTCGACGAAGTCATCACCGGACTGCGGCTCGGTTTGGGTGGCGCGCAAGCGCTGTACGGTGTGCGGTCCGACCTCACGTGCATCGGCAAAGTGTTGGGTGGCGGACTACCCATCGCTGCATTCGGCGGCAGTAAAGCGATCATGGCGACGCTCGCGCCGGAAGGAGCGGTGTTCCAAGGCGGCACCTTCTCCGGCAATCCGCTCTGCGTCGCAGCTGCGCACGCACTGCTGGACGCGCTCGAGTCGGATCCCCTTATCTACGCCAGGCTTGAAGCGCTTGCGGAGCGGCTGGCCGATGGCGCGCGCGCGGCGATCGCAGAGGCGGGCAATCGCTATCCTGTGGTACAGGTCGGATCGATCGTCGACTTCACGTTTCGCAACTGCGCGCCGCCGCGGAACTTCGCGGAGGCGTGCGAGTCGGACACATCCGCCTACGCGCGCTACTACTGGGCGATGCTGGAACGCGGCATCCACCTCGCACCCTCGCCGATGGAAGTGATGTTCGTGACCGCCGCGCACACCGCGGACGACATCGACGCCACGATCCGCGCCATCCGCGAATCGTTATTGTTGTAGCGCCCTCGATCACGTAGTAGAGCGAGCATCGCTCGCCCAAAAAAACCGGGCAAGCGTTGCTTGCCCTCGTGCAGCAATGATTGGGCGAGCAAAAGCTCGCCCTCCATCAGGCGGTCGTGATGTCCGCGTCGGCTTGCCGGTTGAAGCATGCGATCGCCATGATGCGCAGATCGGATTTAGCCACTTTCCCCGTCGCGCCGACCGGCAGCGCATCAACGGTCATCATGAGCGATGGGATCTTCTCTCGTGAAAGGCTGCTCTCGCAGTACGCAGCGAGTTCCTCTTGCGTGAGCGTCTCGCCGGGTTTGAGCACGACCGCCGCGCAGACTTCTTCGCCGTACATCATACTGGGCACGGCGATGACCGCGACATCGGCGACGCGCGGATGCGTGCGGATGAGCGTCTCGACTTCGACCGGATAGACGTTCTCGCCGCCGCGGATGATCGTATCCTTGATGCGCCCGACGATCTTGACGTAGCCCTCCGCATCCATCGTCGCGAGGTCACCGGTGTGCAGCCAGCTCTCCTCATCGATCGCTTGCGCCGTCGCGGCCGGATCCTTGAGATAGCCCTTCATCGTGCTATGTCCGCGCGACAGCAATTCACCCGGTACGCCGCGCTCGCTTTCCGTATCGGTGATGAGATTGCGGATCTGCACCTGCATGCCGGGCAGCGGCCGTCCAACAGTCGTCCTGCGCTTTTCGGGCGGATCGTCGACACGCGTTTGCGTGACGCCGGGCGATGATTCTGTCAAGCCGTACGCGACCGTGAAATCGGCGGCGCCGAGACGGTCGAAAACTGCGGCGATCAGATCGACCGGACAGGGAGCGCCGGCCATGATGCCGGTCCGCAGCGTCGACAGGTCGAAGTCCGCGAATTGTGGGTGTGCGAAGATGGACGCGAACATGGTCGGCGTGCCGTAGAGCGCGGTGCACTTCTCGTTCATCACCGCCGCCATCACCGCGCCTGGTTCGAACGATTCGACGGGCACCATGCACGCGGCGCGGACGACCGAGCCGAGACTTGCGGCGCTGGAGCCGAAGCAATGGAACAGCGGCACTGGAAAGCAGAGCCGGTCGTCGTGCGTCAGATTCTGGCAGAGCGTGATCGCGAACGCGTTCTGCAGCATGCTGCGGTGTGTGAGCATGACGCCCTTTGGCCGGCCGGTCGAGCCGCTCGTGTATTGCAGATTGATGACGTCGAAATTGTCGAGCGCCGACTCGCGCCGCCGCAGGTCACCGTCTTGCGCTTGCGCCGAAAGATCGTAGAGGTCATCGAAACGGAGCATGGCGGGGAGCCGTTGCTTCCCGATGACGAACAACCGCCGCAGCCGAGGGTAGTACTCGAACGCCGCATGGCCGACGGGCGCGGCGTCCAGCTCAGGCACGAGTTCGCGCAACGCCGCCACGAAATCGAGTCCGCGAAACCCGGGCGTCATGAACAGGGTCGTAGCTTCGCTATGCTTGAGGAGCCGGTCCAGCTCGGCGGGCTTGCTCGACGTGCTCACCGGCACGAGTATCGCGCCGATCTTCGCGGTCGCATACTGCAGCAGCAGCCACTCGGGGACGTTGGGCGCCCAGACCGCGACATGTTCGGCTTTCCGCACGCCGAGCGTCATCAGCCCGTTGGCGATCTGATCCACTTTGCGGCGAAACTCCCGATACGACCAGTGCACGTCGCGATCGGCGTACACAACCGCATCTCTGTCGCCGTAGCGCTCGGATTGCCGGTTGAGGACAGCCCCGATGGTCAGGCGGTTGAACTCCAACATGCGGGCTCGGGTTCGACCGCGGGGAGCGAAATGCCGTCTGGCTCTGCGACGACGTTTTATAGGGGAGGGCGAATCCGCAATCGGGGCGTAGTCGACGCGCGATGGATGTGCGGGCCGCCGAAGCTCTGTTCAACGGCAGTGTGATCGCGCTTGTCGCTACCGCGGCGACCGTCGTCTTGGACCTCTTCGGATTTTTCAATGTCGCCGTCGCCGCCTCGTTCGTAATGGGATCGAGTGCGGCGTTTGCATTTGCCGCGGCCGCCGCGCCGGAGTGGCAGTGGATCGGGGCCGGCGCGCTCGTCGGACTTGTCGGCGGTGTTGCGATCGACCGTCTCGCGCTCGATCCGCTGCGCCGCCGCGGCCGTTCGGCCGCCATGTTGCCGGCGAGCATAGCCGCGACGTTGATCGTCTTTGGTTTGGCGCGGGCCGCGTTCTCACAAGGCGTCGCCAGAATGCCGCACGCGGTCGACCTCTCGCGCGTCGCGACCATTGGGTCGGTCACGTTCACCGAACTCCAAGCATTCGCGGTGATCGCGACGATCGTTTGCTGTGCACTGCTCGATCTGGCGGTGCGCAAAACGCGCTTCGGCAATGGCGTGCGCGCCGCGTGCGAAAATCCGCTCGCTGCACAGCTGATGGGCATGCGTATCGATCTCGTACCGGCGGCGGCGATGGCGTTGACCAGCGCGTTAGCGTCAGTCGCTGGCGCATTCTACACAGCGCACGCGGGGACGATGAGCGTCGGCATACCGTCGCTCTTCGTCCTCTTCGCGCTTGCGGCCGTGGCCATCGCGCCCGTCGGTTCCATCGCCGGCGCGTGCGCGGTCGCATACGCGCTGACGATCGCGAACGCACTTTTGAATGCACACTTCCCATCACTTCCGGCGTTCGTGACGCCGTGCATACTGCTCGCGTTGATCGCGGCCGGTCTCGCATGGAGGCAGATGCGCGCGCCGGTGACGGCGGCGGTCGAAACGTAGGTGCCGGTTCAATCGATCGCGATCGACACACTGCTCGCGTTGTCGCTGTGGGCGACGCTCCGCAGCGGACGGCAATCGCTCGCCGGACCAGGATTCATGGCGTGCGGCGCGTTCACCGCGTCACTCGTCGCACCACATGTCGGCGCATCGTTGTGGCTATGCGCCATTGCGAGCGGCCTGGTCAGCTTGCTTCTGGGCGTGCTCGTCGAGCGAAGCGTGCGCGGCTTGACGCCGACCTCGTACGTGATCGCGACGCTTTCCTTCGGGATTGCCGCGCCGATCTTGATGCTCGCACCGCACCTCGCGCGCGGGCCATCGCATCCGGCCGGCAATGTGCTCACCGCGATCGTCTGCCTGGCGGCGGGCACCGCCGCACTGACCTGGGCGAGCGACCGCTTTCGCTTCGCTGCCGGTGCGGCGGCGGCCGGCCTCGCGGGTGTGCTGTATTGGTCCAGCGGCGGCGCGCTCGTTCCGAGTGCGTTCGGAGTGGATCGCCTGGGCATGATGGTGGCAGTGGCTTTGGTCGGCGGCGCCGGCAGCCCGCTTGCGCCGTTATTGAGCGCGGTGCTCCTCGCGTGGATCACGCGTCTGGCCGAACCGCTGACCGATCAGCGCGTGATCGTCGACGGCGTCGTGCTGCTGCTCGCCCTCGTATATCTTCCCGGCGGCGCATGGGCCTCGATTGCCGCAGCCGCGCGTGCGCTCACGCGCGCGTCGAAAGGTTCGGCTGATGGCGCTTCCTGATCGCCTCACGCCTGTGCTCGAAGTGCGCGATCTTCATGCGGGCTACGGAAGCGCCGATGTCGTCGCCGGTATCAGTCTGCGTGTATACGCCGGCACCGTCGTCACCATCATGGGTCCCGCCGGTTCCGGGAAATCGGCCGTGCTGCTTGCGCTCGCCGGCGCGCTGCGCCCTCACCAAGGCACGATCACGTTCGCGAATCGCACCGCACGTCGCATTCCCACCTCCGAGGCGGTACGTCGCGGCATCGTCCTCGTGCCGCAAGGGCGCGCGATTTTCGCCGGGTTGACCGTTCGCGAGAATCTCGAGCTCGGAGGATGGACGCGCCGCGATCGTTGGTCGATCGCGCCGGAAGTAGACGCGTTTTTCGAACGTTTTCCGGCTCTCGGCCGCGCCGCCGACCGTCCGGCCGCGACCCTGCGTGCAGGCGAAGGGCAGATCCTCGCGATCGCGCGCGGCCTGATGAGCAAGCCGCAACTGTTGCTGTTGGACGAGCCTTCGGCCGAACTCGACCCGGAGGAGATCACGGGCGTCTTGCGCGTCATCAAGCAAGTCTGCGCCGAGGACATGCCGGTGCTTTTGGCAGAGCGCCCCGCGCCGTTCGCGCTCGCGCTCGCCGACTACGCGTATGTGCTCGAAGGCGGCCGGATCGCGCGCGAAGGATCCGCGCGCGACATGGTGGTGTAAGCAAAAAAAATCGGGCAAGCGTTGCTTGCCCTCGTACTACATTGTTCGGGCGAGCGACGCTCGCCCTCCATCAAGCTGGGTCGTCGCGGCGGCGGCGTTCGTTCAATCGCGAGATGGGCAAGACGTCGGCGGTATGCGCGTCTGCCACCTTGGAGAGCGCGTCGATGACTTGCGCGTCGAACTGCAAGTCCGCGCCGGCCTTGATCTCCTCGAGTGCGTCGGCGTGCGCGAGCGCCTCGCGATGCGCGCGATTGGAGGTCAGGGCGACATAGGTCTCGGCGACGGCGACGATGCGCGCTTCGAGGCAGATCTCTTCGCCGGACAAACCGCGCGGGTACCCGCTGCCGTCCAGCCGTTCGTGATGCTGCTCGATGATCTGCGCCATGCTCCTGCAGTCGCGCCACTTCGAAACAAAACGCGCGCCGAGTTCGCTGTGCATCTGCACGTATCGGCGCTCCTGCGGCGTGAGCGGCCCTGCTTTTTCGGTCACATGATTTGAGATCGCAAGCGTGCCGACATCGTGCAGGAGCGCGGCACGGCGCAAGGTCTCGAGGCGGACGCCGCCGATGCCCAGCGTCATACCGATCGCGGTTGATATCTGTGCTACGCGATTGCTGTGGCCGGATTGCGAGGGGTTGCGTGCGTCGATCGCCATCGCGAGCGCTTCGATCAGGTCGCCGTTCATGCGGTCCAATTGGCCGATGCGGTCGAACAGCACGGAATTCTCGTGCTCGATCGTACCGACGTATTGCTCCTCGCCGCCGAAGACGTCAAAGCCGTGACGTACGACCGCGAGCGGTACCGCGAAATAGAACAATGTGATCCAGTGACCGGCCGCGAGATCCGCGCCGAGCCAGGCACCGAGCACACCCAAGACGAGGTAGTGGACGAGCGACCATCCGAGGTTGCGCTCGAGCGCGTGCATGATGGACGGCCGCGAAAGCTTGCCGAGCACGAGCGACTCGGCGCAGACTTCGATCACGAACGCGCACACGACGAACGTCGCGGCTCCGATCCAGTGCCACGGAACGACCAGCGAGATCGCGATCGCGGTCGCACCGGCGAGCGTCGGCCCGAGAACGGCCATCGCGCCGACGCACGATGCTTCGGTGCGCGTCAGCGCGCCGGGCGCGAAGGCGCGGTAGAGTCCGCGGACGGCGCCTATCATCACGGCGGCAGGGACTCCGTAGAGCACGAACGCGGCGACACAGATCACGAGCGCCGGTCCGACGACGCGGCGTCCGGCCCGCACAACGTCAGCGGCAAGGAGATCGAGGAACAGAGCGGCCGCGATCAGCGCAGCAAGGCCAATGGGGCTATGGCCGAGCTGCGTGACCGACCACGCGAACGATCCGGCGGCGCCGGCGACAAGAAGGGCGGGGACGACGCGAACGGGTTTGAGGGCGCCGCCATGGTTGAGGGCTGAGCCGGGACGAAGCGGCAATACGGTAAGAACGTCGCCACGAGAAACGGGCCGGCCAAACTGCCGTTTGCCGACGCCGCGTTCGGGTGGTATTCCGTCGTCCTTAGTCATGGTCTGCCCCTCGACCATTGGACCTCGAAACGAGTGCCGCGTTACATCTCGTTCTAGGTCTGTGAGCCCCGTCGTTCCCCCTCGCAAGGGAACCTGTTTCTGACGCGGAAGGCATCTAAATGTTTTATCTTGAGGGACGTCCGAAGGCACCCGGCGCCGCTCTCCTCGCGATCGCGTGCGTTCTGTGGGCGAGCGCCTTGCCGGTTCGGGCCCAAACAGTGACCGTATCGCTCAGCTTGGCCAAGTACGATACCGTCAAGCACGGCCAGGCCGGCGACTTCGTGGGCGTTTCGCCGGGCGTGGTACACGTCCATGTCGGCGACGAGATCGTCTTCGCGAACGACGACGTCAAATCGCATACTGTGACGTCGCTCCCAGAGAGCAGTACATTCCCGGATGACCCGCATTGGACCGACGACGTACTTCGCCCGTCCGGTGCCATCGGTTCTGGTTCATGGACGACAGGAGAATTGAAGCCAGGCGCATCGTCAAAGCCGATCGCGGTGAAAAAGGCCGGCAGATATCTGTACGGCTGCTTCTACGATTACAGCGCGGGCATGCGCGGCGAGATCGTCGTCGACCCTTAGTCTACATTCTGGAGAGAGCGCCGTGGAGTTTCGCGAACCCATCGCCCAGTTGATCCGTGACCCCCGTGAATTCACAAAGGACGTCTCGTTTCCGGACGCACGCGAATTGCGCATCTACGACACGAGCTTGCGCGACGGCGAGCAGATGTGCGGCGTCGCATACACGCCGGAAACGAAGTACGAGATCTGCAAACGCCTGTCTGACATCGGCGTGCACATCATGGATGTCGGATTTCCGGCCGTATCGGCCGACGAACGCCGGTCGCTGCAGCTGATCATGCAGGGCAAGCGCGCGGGCGAGATCCGTCAGGATCTCGACGTCGTCGTCATGTGCAGGTCGAACACGAAAGATATCGACGCGACCTTGGAAGCGCTCGCGGAAATCAACGTCGCGCCACGCGAAGTCACGTTCTTCGTCTTCACCTCGGGCAGCGATCTGCACATGAAGTACAAGATCGGCAAGGCATTGCTCGCGCGCGAAGGCAGACCCGAGTCCGAATGGCTCGATCAACCGCTGTCGTTCTACCGGCAAGCAAACATCCGGATGCAATGCGACGCTATCCGCTACGCCCGTTCGAAAGGCGTCGAGCGCGTGGAGTTCGGCGGGGAAGACGGCAGCCGCGGCGACGTGGATTACTTCATCGAATTATTCCGTGCGGGAATCGAGGCGGGTGCAACGCGGCCGTCGTGGCCCGACACGGTCGGGTGCCTGACGCCCGAAGCGACGCGCTGGTTCTCCACGCGGATCGTCGACGCCATGCCGCCCGGCATCACGTTGCTCAATCATTTCCACAACGACTACGGATTGGGAACCATCAATTGCATCACATCGTTGTCGTGCGGCTTCAAAGCGTTCACGGTGACGGCAAACGGCTATGGCGAGCGCGCGGGCAACGTGCCGCTACATCAGGTCGTGACCGCGTTGCGCGTGCTCTACGGTGTCGAGATCCCAGGTTTCAAGTATGAGAAGCTCCAGGACTTGGCGCGTTTCATGGAGCGCGTCTCAGGGTACCCCATCCAGGCGCACGAACCGATCATCGGCGCGAACGTCTTCTCGCACGAATCGGGCATCCATACGCACGCTATGCTCATCGACCGCCGGATGTACGAAGCCGTGCCGGCCGATCTCGTCGGGGCGGAGATGCGCTTCATCTACGGCAAGCATAGCGGTCTCTCCGTCGTTGAAGCGGCCTTACGCAAGAACGAAGCCGCGCTCAAGGCCCGTGGCATCACGGTCGACGCCGGCTTGGCCGCTCGCGTGCTCGATGAGATCAAACGAGTCCGTGAAGAACGCGCGCGAAGCGGCTATGCGGCCGAGCTCGTGGACCGGTACTATGTGAATATGAATAGGCTCGGCTTGACCGAGGATGACGTGCTGCGCATCGCCGAAGGTATAGGGACCACCGGCAGGCCGACGACGACCGCCAACACTTGAACGATAGGATCTAGCATGAGCGACATGACGACGAACCATACCCACATCACCGCGGAATGGATACGCCGCCCCCTCGATGATCTCGGCGGTCTCTCGCCGACCGACGCAGTCGGAAACGGCGATGGGCGCAAGAAGCTCGACGACCTGCTCGTGGAGCTGGCCGGACACTACGTCCGATTGAGCAACCTCGGGTTGCCGTCGGTGAATCCGGTCGATATCCGAAAGGCGCTCGGTCTCGAAGCGCCCGCAGCCCCGGCGGGGTCGCATCACCACCGCCAGTCCCGGCCGCATCAAGGGCGCGCGGTCAAGCCTGGACCGGTCAAACGCAGCGCGCTTCTCGACGAGCTCGGCACGGCGCTCACGGGCGGCGACGTCGACGGCGTCTCGTACTTCAATTCGAAGACCGGCGCGGTCGAGCACTTCATGCATAATCTCGGCGACCAAGAAAATGCGCGCATCGCAGAGGCCGATGCCAACGCCGATCTGGTGAAGATCGCACCGGTGACCACGGACGTCCGCTACTCGATCATGTCGGACTTCATCGGCTCGGTCGAGGACATCAACTTCGCCGGACGTCTGCGCACGGCGATTTCCGGCAAAGGCGCGTTCAAGCGATTCCGCGAGACGGTCGACGAAGACGACGCGATGCGGCGCCGGTGGATGGCGTACCGGACGAAACGGCACTACCACATCGCACTCGATTGGCTGCACGGTTTGAACGCGGATCTCGCCAAGTATGGACTCAACGGCGCGGACTACGATTGGCAGCCGGGCAAAGAGGACGCAGAGCCGGCCGAAGCGCCGTCATCGAGTGCGCCGGCGGCGGAAACGCACGCGGAACCGGCGGCGGACGCTACGGCCGTAGAAACGGCTTCGGTCGAGACGGCTGCGATGGATGCGCCTGCCGAAGAGCAGTCCGCGCCCGCCGAAGAACCGGCTTCCACCGAGCAAGAACCCGCGGCCAGCTGATACGCGAAAAACGCGTTCCGCGTGAGCATGCGGAGCGCGTTTTTCTTTTTCCGGGGGCAGGTACACCGGACGCCCTGGCGTTGGGGATCGCTGACGCCGTCCGGCTCATTCATGTAGACGCTGCGGGCGAGACCGTTGTTACACGCAGCCGGCCGCACGAGCGCGCTGTGCGCTACGACACGGAGCCGCCCAGGCACATCAACGCGCGAAATGCGCGAAAGACCGTCAAGTAATCGTCGTGCACGAACCGCAACGTCCGCGCGCCGGTCCGTTCGCAGCCCGGCATGAGCGCGGCGATATCGCATTTTGAGGTATACGTAAAGGTCACTTCGAGGGCGATCGGCGGTTCGAAGCGATACGGTTTCGCGCCGCGCGCCGCAGCCTCACGGATTCCTCGTTCAACGCCCGCTTTGATCGCCGCCTGCGATTGCGCGGGTGAAAGCGAAGCGGCAGCGTAGCGCCCGATGGCCTGTTTGACCTCGACCAATTCCGCCCACGGCAAAAAACCGCGCGCATCTTGGCACGCGTGCTGATCGCCCGAGAGGAACACGACCGGCACGCCGAACGCGCCGGCGACGGCGGCGTTGAGGTGAGCTTCACTGCATTGCTGACCGTTGATCCGCACTTCGTAGATCGTGGCGTCGGTGTACGTGTGGTCGAGCACGGCATCGCGAGTGCCGCCGGCCGCATGGTACCCGACGAATCCGGCGGCGTCGAACGTCGCATCGAGACCTTGATTCATCGAGAGCGGCTTCAAGGCGCCGCGGATGAGGACGACGTCGGGCGGTAGGTCTTCATGGATGATGTTGCGCATGTTCCAATGCGAATCGTTGACGAGAATTTCGTCGGCGCCCGCGTGCTTCGCACCCTCGCACGCGGCACGGACTTCACCGGTCATGAGTCTGCACGAGTTGGCGTATTCCGGTTGACCGACCGGATTTGTCTGCTCCTCCGCGGTGATTCCGGCGACGCCTTCCATATCTGCGCTGATGTAGAGCTTCATGCGAGGGACTTGTGCGTTCGCGGCGGCGCACCTTGCGCTCCGCGAGGGAACGCGCGACGTCATGCGAAAAGCGCGACGCACGTGAGGAATACCGCGGTGGCCGTCGAGGCCGCACTGCCCGCTCTGCCCGAGTTGCAATTGATCTTCGCGCGGCTCAATGCGTCGCATTTCAGTGCGGAATTGCCGGCGTACCACATCCGCTATAATCCGCGCATGACGTCGGTGGCGGGGCGGATCGTCTACAAGCCGGCCATCATCGAACTCTCGGTGCCGTTGCTGTCGCTCTACCCCGGTCACCTTGAAAACACGATGCTGCACGAAATGGTGCACGCATGGCTGCATGCCCGGGGGCTGCCGAGCGGACACGGAGCGCACTTCAAACGCAAGATGCGCGACGTCGGACTGACGAGCATCTACCACAGCATGCCGGTGCCGATCCGTCGAAGCCGGCGGCGGTACGTGCTTGCGTGCCCTGCTTGCGGCGTCGAATTCGTACGGCGGCGGCGCCCGGCCGTGCCGGTGTCGTGCGCTCGGTGCGCGCCCGCGCGCTACGACCATCGTTTCCGGATGCGGATCCGCGAGGTCTGAGCCATTGAAGCGATACGTGGTCGGCATCACCGGGGCGAGCGGATCGATCTACGGCGTGCGCGCCCTTGAGATATTAGCCACCGTTCGCGATGCCGAAATCCACCTCGTGATGTCGCGATCGGCGGCGCGGACCATGGAGATCGAAACGGACTTCCGGCCCGCGCAGGTGGAGAAGCTCGCGAGCGTGGTCCACGATCCGGGCAACCTTGCCGCATCGATCTCGAGCGGGTCATTCCGGCACGACGGCATGCTTGTGGCGCCGTGCTCGGTGAAGACCGCCGCGGCCATCGCCTACTCGCTCAACGACAATCTCCTCGTGCGTGCCGCCGACGTCACCTTAAAAGAACGACGTCCGCTCGTGCTCATGGTGCGCGAGACACCGCTCCATCTCGGTCACTTGCGCACGCTCGCCCGGCTTGCGATGATCGGCGCATCGATCGTGCCGCCGATACCGGGCTTTTATGGCCGCCCGCAGTCCGTCGACGATATCGTGAACCACTCGGTGGGCAAGGCGCTCGACGCGCTCGGCGTGCCCAACGAGGCATTCGCTAGATGGACGGGCCGGACGTAACCCGTCCGGAAGGTATCGATCGGCGGAC
Organism: Candidatus Eremiobacteraceae bacterium; assembly: GCA_036561585.1. GTDB lineage: Bacteria > Vulcanimicrobiota > Vulcanimicrobiia > Eremiobacterales > Eremiobacteraceae > JABCYQ01. The sequence continues at coordinate 39,543 of DATBOZ010000143.1, forward strand.
GGCTCAAAGTTGCGCACCCGTGTCGTGCATGCGATGAGCGGCCATCACGTGTATCTGGCGTTGACCCGCGACGGGGTGTTTTACTGCGGGTACGCGGCAGACCCTAAGGCGCGGATAGCGGTGCATAACGCCGGTCGAGGCGCGAAGATCTTGCGCGGGAAGCTGCCGGTCGTCCTCGCGTACGTCCGTCGTTTTTCTACCAAGAGCGCCGCGTTGAAATTCGAACTTATTCTGAAGGGGCGGACGCACGCCTATAAACGAACGCTCGCGCGCCGTTGGCGCTCTCGGCATTAGGAGAAGAAATGGACCACAAGATCCTCGGCACAACCATGCCCGTCTTGGAGATGATGCTTCAGCCGGGTGAGACGATCATCGCCGAACCAGGTGAGCTGTCATGGATCTCCGGAAACGTTCAGTTGAAGACGTCGACCGCCGGCGCAGGCGCGAAGGGTATTTTCGGCGCGATCATGCGGGCTGCAGGCGGCGGCGGTCTGTTCATGACCGAATACACCGCGCAAGGTGCCCCTGGAATGGTCGCCTTCGCGACAAAACTTCCAGGGCAGATCATGCCGGTCGACGTGACGCCCGGCAAAGGCTACATGATCCATCG
>DATBOZ010000144.1:0-3599 GCA_036561585.1 Candidatus Eremiobacteraceae bacterium
CATAATTTTGAACAGGCTCGCGTGGACCTCTCCCATCTTGAGGCGCAACTTGTGGACGACTGGCTAGACAAGACGTTTGAACTGACGCTGATGCGGAAAGGTGTGTCGAAACACTTCGCGCTCGAGCGGTTCGCCGAAGAGAGGGGCATCGCTCGAGGCGACGTCCTTGCGATCGGCGATGGTGCGCTCGACGCGGGCATGCTGCGCTGGGCTGGGCACGGTGTGGCCATGGCTAACGCAGCGCCGGAAACGCTCGCCGCTGCGGACGAGATCACGCTCTCGAATGACGAGCACGGCGTGGCAGTCACACTCGAACGCGTTGCTGAAGGAGCCCGATGAATTTTCGATCGATGGCGCTCGGCGCCGGCCTGCTCATCGTGTTGGGTTTGATCGCCGCATATGCGGCGATCACGTTTGGTCTCGTTCCGGCGAATTCCGACGCTCGAGCGAGCGGTCTCGAGCGCTGGGCGGCACGGACGTCGCTCAATGCGACGATCCATCGCGAGATGAGTGCATCGCCGAATCCGTTGCCGCTCAGCGACGCCAATCTCAACGCCGGTCTCAAACTCTATGCGTCGAATTGCATGGCGTGTCACGGCGCGTCGGACGGCAAGGCGTCAAACATCGCGCTCGGTCTGTATCAGCCGGCGCCGCAACTCGGGGAGCACGGCGTTGAAGATGATCCGGATGGGGAGATCTACTGGAAGGTGCAGCACGGCATCCGATTCACCGGCATGCCGTCGTTCGGCAAGACGCTGACCGACACGCAGCTCTGGCAGCTCGTCATGTTCCTCAAGCAGATGGACAAACTGCCGCCCGCCGCCGCCGCCGCATGGAAAAAAGAACCCACCCAATCAGTTAAATAATGTAGCGGGCGACCTTTACGGTCGCCCTCGTTCGATTGTAGTGCCGACCTTTACGGTCGGCCGGCCGATGATAAACATCGGCACTACATTTCACACCACCCGCGTCAGATACCCGTCGTCTTCCTCTTCGCGCTCGTCGAGCCACTGAAGCGCATCTTGCAGCGCAGCCGGAATATCGCCCGCCGCGATGCTATGAACATTCTTCGATGCCAAGAAATCGGCGGTGGTGCCGTGCCAGAACGCGGCGATCGCGGCCGCCTGTCGCGAGGAGCAACCCGCGGCGAGCATCGCGCCCGTCATGCCCGCGAGCACGTCGCCCGATCCCGCAGTGGCGAGCAGCGCATTGCCGGTAAGATTCACGTACGACGCTTCCTTCGTCGCGACGATGGAGCGCGGACCCTTGAGCAGCAACGCGGCATCGAGTGACGAAGCAAACTCATCGGCGGCTTTCATGCGATTCGTGATCGCCGTATCCGCGCGCTCGCCCAACAAGCGCGCGAATTCGCCGGCGTGCGGCGTGAGCACGGCCTTTTTATCTTTGATGATCTCCGTGTGGCCGGCCAACGCGAAGAGCGCGTCCGCGTCGACCACGAGCGGTCGCGTCGTCGCGACCAAATAGCGGCGCACGATCTCCTGAGTTCGGTCGTCGCGACCGAGGCCAGGTCCGATGACCACGGCGCCTGCGTGCCGGGTGGTCTCCAAGAGCGCGTCGACGATGGTGCCGACTTCATTCGTATCGGGCCACGGCGCGATGACCTGTTCAAGCATGTGATGGCTGATCGCATCCGCCGCAGCGGCGGGGCACGCCACCGTCACATAGCCGGCGCCGGCACGCAACGCGCCGCGCGCAGCAAGCACGGGGGCGCCGACGAAGTGCGCGCTGCCGCCGATGATCACGACGTCGCCTGCGGTGCGCTTGTCCGCCTGTGGGCTGCGATGCGGCAGCCAGTAGAAGAACTGTTCTTTGGTCATGACGTGGTAGCGGCCGCCGGACTCGGCGAGCACCGACGCGGGTATGCCGATATTGGCGACCCACAACTCGCCGACGTACGATGCGGCGGGATAGAGCAACAGTCCGACTTTCGGCGCTGCCATCGTGACGGTGGCGGTGGCGGTCACCGCCGGCCCGGGCACGCCGCCCGACGACGGATCGACCCCGGTCGGAGCGTCGACCGCGATCACTTCATGCGCGGCGATGTTGATCTCGTTCACCCAACTCTTGTACGGTTCGCGCAACGCACCGTTCGAGCCGGTGCCGAGCAATCCGTCGATGACGAGCGACGCGGAGCGCAGGCCGGAGCGGAAAAATTCCGGCGACTGATCGCGCAGGTAACTGATGGAAGCGCCGAGGCCTTCCATGATGTCGAGCTGAACGCGGCACAACTCGTTGCAATCCTTTTCTTTCGCCGCCATGTAGATGTCCGGCTCGAAGCCGAGCTGCATAAGGTGGCGGGCTGCAACGAGTGCGTCGCCGCCATTGTTGCCCGGGCCGGCGACGACCGCGATGCGGATGGGATCGCCTTCGAGATCGTCTACGAAATCGCGCGCGAGATCGGCGACGGCGCGGCCTGCCGATTCCATGAGGATGGCTTCGGGGATCCCGAGATCGTCGACTGTACGTAGATCGGCGGCACGCATTTCGGCGGCAGTGAGCGCGTTCATCGAGCGGCGACCTCCGACGATGCGGCGGATGAGAGCTCGTCGCCCTCGAGGATGAGGACCGCCACCGCAGTGGTCTTCGTATGCGTGATGCTCAAATGCATTCCCCGAACGCCGCGCAGGGCGGGCAAAGTGGACGAACGACCGGTGAGTTCCATATACGGTTTGCCGCTGCGTTCGTGCCGCACGCCCATCGAGCGCCACGGAATCGCATGGCCAAACGCCTTGCGCGTGGCTTCCTTCGCCGCAAACGCCCCGGCGAGTCGCTCGGCGAAGTGGCGATGCTTCAGCGCGTGAGCCATCTCCGCCTCGGTGAAAACCTTCTTCGCAAAGCGCGCGAGCTTTGTTTCATCGAACGCGTAGCGCGACACTTCGGCGACGTCGATGCCGATGCCGATGATCACGTTGCAAGACTCCTCGCGTCACGCCGCGCCGGAGGACTGACCCAGAAAGCGCCCGAACTGACGGCGCCATGGAGCGGCGAGACGTGTCTCGCCGTCGCCGAAGGCGATTGGAGCGGCCGAGTTGTTTCGGCCGAAGCGGTGTTGGAAAAAATTAGTCTGGTCCCCATCAACGGCGTTGGGGTGAGTTTTTGTGAAAGGTTAGCGCCCTGTTTGGAAGAGCGATTCTTCCATAAGTTCGCAGTCGAAAAGCCCCTCACCCTCTCGCCCACGCACGCCAACCTCACGCGCGGTCAGTTCTTTCTCAACACCGTTTTCAACCGGATGCTCAACGCGTATCCCGCGCGCGATGGGTTTCTGCTCGGCGTCTTGGGGAGCGATCTGTATAAGACGTCGCATCCGTTCATCTTCGGCGATGCGAGCGACAGCGATCGCGTTGCGGTCGTCTCCACGTATCGCCTCAACCCGGAGTTCTCCAAAGAACCGCCGAGCGACGACGTCCTCTTCCAGCGAACGCTGAAAGAATGCGTACACGCGCTGGGTCACGCGTTTGCCTTGAAGCACTGCCACAACGCGCGCTGTGCGATGTACTTGAGCCACTCGGTGTTCGACATCGACGCCAAGCAGACGTACTTCTGCGACCTTTGCGATAAGCGCGTCCGCGCCAACCGCT
>DATBOZ010000145.1:0-20687 GCA_036561585.1 Candidatus Eremiobacteraceae bacterium
ACGCGATTGGTCTGCCCACCGCACACGCCAAGCGTCACTTCATCTTTCACGACAACCGCCGCATTGGATTTGACTTGACGCACCGCGCCGAACCCGAAGAGCAAGTCGCGCCATTCGGAAAGTGTCGGATAGCGATCTGACATGAGCGTCCAAGCGTCCGGCAGCGCTTGCGGATCCGGATACTCCACCAGCACCCCGCCGAGCGCCGAACGCACTTTGACGGCGTTCATCAGCGCGGCCGGCACGTCGGGCTCGAACTGCAGCACCCGCAAATTTTTCCGTTGCCGCAAGCGATCGAGCGCTTCGTCAGAATACGCCGGCGCCGCGACCACCTCCAAGAAGCGCGAAGCGAGGACGTCTGCAGTCTGCGCGTCGACCTCGGCGCTGCAGGCCACGATGCCGCCGAACGCAGAGATCGGATCCGCGCCGAGCGATGCGGTGACGGCATCGAGCGCAGTATCGCGAGCCGCGAGGCCGCACGGAACGGTGTGCTTCACGATCGCGGCGGTGACGGCGCGGCGTCCGGTCATCGCCGGAAATCCAAGCGGCTCTTCGATCGGCGCCAAGAGGCGCAAGCAGGCATCGACGTCGAGCAGGTTATTGTACGAGAGCGTCTTGCCCCAAAGCTGCGTCGGTTGCGGCACGCCGCCCGGCGCGACGTAGAATGCGGCCCGCGTCTGCGGATTCTCGCCGTAGCGCAGACTTGCAGCGCGCGGCAGATCCATGCGCAGCATCGCCGGCAGTCCATCCGGACCTGCGGCGTCCGCGAAGTGCGCGGCGATCGCCGAATCGTAGCGTTCGCAGCGCGCGAATGCCGCCGCGGCCCAGACGCGGCGCTCGCTTAGGCTCGAACCGCCGCGTTCGAGCGCTGCGACATACTCGGGATACTGCGACGGATCGATGAGCACCGCGACGTGCGCGTGATTTTTTGCGGCAGCGCGCAGCAACGTCACGCCGCCGATGTCGATCTGCTCGATGACGTCGGCTTCGGACACGCCATCCTTGGCGACGGTCTTTTCGAATGGATACAGATTCACCACGACGAGATCGAACGTGGGAATCTCGTACTTCTCCAAATCCTCGAGATGCTGCGGACGATCCCGGTCGGCGAGGATGCCGGCGAACACCTTCGGATGGAGCGTTTTGACGCGCCCATCGCACAGCGGCGGGAAACCCGTCAGCGCACCGACCTCCTCGCACGGCAATCCGGCTTCGCGCAGCGCCGCCGCCGTACCCGACGTGCCATACAAGACAAAGCCGCGGCTGCGCAGACTCGCGGCGAGCGACACAAGTCCGGTCCGGTCCGACACGGACAACAGAGCCGAGGGTCCGGCCATGCGCCTAGGCTCCGACCTTCTCCAACGCGAGCGACAAGACGCTCGATGCGCCCGGCTCACCCATCGTGATGCCGTAGATACGGTCGGCCATCGTCATCGTCGCTTTGTTGTGCGTGATGATGATCGTCTGCGCGGAACGCGCGACGTCGGTGAGCGCGCCGCCGAATCGTCCGACGTTGGCTTCATCGAGCGCGGCGTCGATCTCATCGAAGATGTAGAACGGACTCGGGCGCACGCGCAAGATGGCGAAGATGAGAGCGACGGCCGTCATCGCGCGCTCGCCGCCGGAAAGCAAGTTGAGGCTCTGCATCTTCTTCCCCGGCGGTTGCGCCGCGATTTCGATGCCTGCCTGTGTCGGATCGCTCGCTTCGGACAACCAGATCTTGCCGACGCCGCCGTTGAACAGCCGCACGAACGTCTCGCCGAATTCGATCGCGACTTTTTCGAACGTCGCGTTGAACTGCCGCAGCGATTCGGCATCGATGTCGGCGATGACGGCAAGCACGCTGGCGCGCGCCGCCTCCAAGTCGGCCAGCTGCTGCTGGAGGAATTCGCGCCGCTCCAGCAACGAGGCTTGATCTTCCAAGGCGTTGAGATTGACGTTCCCCAGACGCGCGAGCTCTTCGCGGAGCCGGCGAACCTCGGTATCGGCGTCGCCGTCGAACCCTGCGTAGCGCGCGGTGATCTCATCGCACTCCGCTTGCGTCGCCGGATTTTGCGCGAAGGACGCGGACAGCATCGCCATCTCCGCGTCGATCTCGGCCAACCGGATGCGATGCCGCTCTAACTCCAACGAACGCGCTTGCCGTTGCGCGGTCTGGGCGTTGAGACGCTCCTCGAGCGATCGCGCCCGCGCGCTGAGTTCATCGCGTTTGGCCCGCAGCGCGTCCGCTTCCGCTTGCACTGCATTCAATGCGGCGTCGGCTTCGCCGCGCGACGCCGTCAGGCCGACAAGTTCTTCCCGGCCGTGCTCGCGCTCTTCGCGCGCGCCTGCGAGCGCAACGATTCGCTCTTCGCGGGTCTTGCGCGACGACACCACGCGGCCGCGCGCCGCTTCCACGTCGTCGCCGGCCTGCGCGACGCGTTCGACCAACGCAGCCGCGTCGGCAGCGGCGATGCGGTGCGCGTCGCGCAACACGCTGAGCGCGCGCTGCAATTCATCTGCGTGCTTGGCGGCGGCGGCTCGCTCGTCTTCGAGCGTTCGTGCGGTGTCGTGGCTCTCGACCGCTGCGGCGGCATATCGGTCTGCGGCCGCGGTCGCCGCTTTGAGGTCCGACTCCGCTGCTGTGCGCTCAACGGTCAGCGCATCGATGCGCTCCTTGAACTGTGCGGCGTCTGCACGCGCCCGTTCGTGCGCGCCGTAGTCGTCTCTACGCCGCAGCTCGACGTCGAGCCGGCGTGCTGCCGACGCGTCGACGACCGCCGCGGCAGCGGCGACCGCAGCCCGAGCGGTGTCGAATTCCTCGCCGGCGTTGCGAACCGCTGATTCAGCCTCACCTGCATCGCGCGAAAGCCCCGCGATCGCAGCGCGCCGGGCGAGTGGGCCGGTGTCGGCATCTCCCTTGCCGCCCGTTATTGACGCATTGCGGACGACTTCGCCGCCAAGCGTCACGATCGTGGCGGGCAGCAAGTCCGGCGCCATTTTCAGAGCGGTATCGAGTGCGTCCACGACAACGACGTCGCGCAACAAGTGGTCGACCGCGCCGCGCACGGCGTCGCTGCACGAGACCAACTCGCTCGCACGGCCGACAAACCCGCTTCTGGCGGACACGTCGCGTACCAGCGGCAGCGCGACTTGGCGCGCCAAATCGAGCGGCAGAAACGTCGCGCGGCCGCCTTTGGTCGCATCGAGCATCGCGATCGCGGCTTGCGCATCGGCGGCGGAGTTCGTGACGACGTCGTGCACGCGCGCGCCGAGCGCGATATCGATCGCCGCCGCAAAACGGCCATCGACTTGGATGAGATCCGAAACGACGCCCACCACGCCTTTGAGACGTTCCGCCTTGTGCCCGGCGACGACCGCTTTCACGCCTGCGGGCACGCCGATGCCCTGCTCTTCGATCTCGCGCAGAGCCGACAAGCGCGCGGTAATGGCGACGACGTTCGCACGCGCTGCCTCGAGGGCGCCGCGCGATGTTTCCAGTCTCTCCGCGGCTTCGTCGCGGGCGCGTGCGGCGGCGGTGCCGTCAGCTGTCAGCCGCTCGATCGCACCGTCATGTTCGGCAACGGCGCCTGCGAGGTTGCGAGCACGTTCGGTCGCGGCATCGGCGAGCACCATCGCGGCCTGCAGGTCGCTCTCGACTTGCGCGCCGGCTTGCGCAATCCGCTCGCGCTCGGTCCGCGCCGCGGTCGACGCTGCTTCGCTTTCGGCAGCTGCGGCCGCTGCCCGAGCCCGCCGGTCTTCGACAGCGCGGAGGGCAGCATACGCCGCTTCCCAACGTCCGGAGCCTTCCGCTTCGGCAAGCGCGGCCGCTTCTGCGCTGCGGAGCGCCGCATCGCGCTGCTCGCGCGCCGCGGTCAGCTCACCGCCAAGCTTCTCGACCATCGCTTCGGCATCTGCGAGATCGCGCGTGGCCGCGTCGACGTCTTCCGCGTAGGCGATGCAACGCCGCTCGTTCTCTTCTGCCCGCGCTTGCGCGCCGGCTTGCGTCGTCGCAAGGTCTTGGACCGCTTGCGCGGCGGCGGAGCGCGCGGCATTGCGCTCGTCGAGCGCGATGGTCGATTGGTATTCTTCGTACCGGGCTTTCGATGCGTCGGCTTGGAGCGCTGCCGTTTTCGCATCCGCCTCGGCGCGCTCGGTCTCTTCGACGCCGAGCACGTCGGCGAGACCGGTCCGTTCTTCGCGCCGCTCTACGGTCTTGCGCACGTACGAGACGATTTCGAGATCGCGCAAGCGGCCGGTCACTTTGCGGTAGCGCTTTGCGCGCCGGACGGCCTGTTCCAATGCCGGGACTTGCTGCGCCAATTCCACGATCACGTCGTTGATGCGCACCGCATTGGTGTCGGTCTGTTCCAACCGGCGTTGCGCTTCGCGCTTGCGGGCTTGATACTTACTCGTGCCGGCCGCTTCTTCGAAGATCTCACGTCGCGATTCAGGTTTGGCAGAGAGAATCGCGTCGATCTGTCCTTGCGAGATGATCGCCGATGCGTCTGGTCCGAGTCCCGTGCCGATCAACAGATCCATGACGTCGCGCAACCGGACTTGGGTCTTATTAAGGAAGTACTCACCGTCGCCGCTTCGGTAAGCGCGTCGCGTGACGGCGACTTCGGTGAACGGGGTGGCGAGCGCGCCGTCGGAATTGTCGAACGTCAGCGTGACTTCGGCCATGCCGAGCGGCCGGCGACGGCTGTTGCCTGCGAAGATGACCTCGTCCATGCGGGCGCCGCGCAACTGCTTCGCGCTCTGCTCGCCCAACACCCAACGCACCGCGTCGACGAAATTCGATTTGCCCGAGCCATTGGGGCCGACGATTGCGGAGATGCCCGGTTCGAAGACCAGGCGCGTGCGGTCCGCAAACGTCTTAAAACCAAAAATATCGATGCTCTTGAGATAGATAGACAAGCTCCTTTGTCAGCGACGCAAAGCGCGTAGCGCGTCCGCGGCGGCTGCGGCCTCCGCCAGTTTCTTCGTCGGACCCGCTCCCGTTCCCAGCAAGTCGTTGCCCAAGAATACGGAGATCGAGAACGACCGCGCATGCGCGGGCCCGGTTTCGGCGTTGACGGCGTACGCCGGTGCCCGCTTGAAGCGGCCTTGTAACAGTTCTTGCAGCGCAGTCTTCGGATCTGCATCGGTACCTTCGTCGGCGTGCGCGAGGTGTTCACGCGCCACGAACTCGGCCGCCGCTGCGAAGCCTTCGGAAAGGAAGACCGCACCGATGACCGCTTCCGCGGCGGCGGCAAGGATCGACGGCCGGCGCTCGCCGTGCGCCGCCGCTTCGCCCTTGCCGAGCAGGAGCAGCGGACCCAGCTCCCATCGAAGCGCCGTCGCACCGAGTGCCGCGCGGGAAACGAGTGCGGCCCGGCGGCGCGAAAGTTCGCCTTCGGTTTCGGACGGATGCCGTCGGAACAAGTAGTCAGCGACGGCAGCGCCCACCACCGCATCGCCGAGAAATTCAAGGCGCTCGTTGGAGGCCGGCCGATGCCTGACGTCCGGCTTTGCGCGGCCGCTTTCGTGCGTGTACGAGTCGTGCGTGAGCGCTTCGTCGAGCAGGCGCCAGTCATCGCCGGCCGCCACTTTCAGCCGCAGCCGTGCGCCGAACGCGCGTAGGGCACGGCGCCGGCCGATCGACTCCGACATATCGCTAGCCGGAGAACGTCCGGAATGCGAGCACGGCGTTGTGGCCGCCGAAGCCGAACGAGCTCGAGAGCACGACCTCGGGCGTTGCCTTCCGCGCCACGTTTGGCACGCAATCCACCGGGCATTGCGGATCGGGATCGGTGTAGTTGATGGTGGGTGGCAGTATCCCGTCGCGCAGCGTCAAGACGCTGCAGATGCCTTCGAGCGCGCCGGCGGCGCCGAGCGCGTGCCCGAACATCGACTTGTTCGAGCTCATGGGCAGCGTCGCCGCGCGCGCACCGAACACGGCCGCACACGCCTGCACTTCGGCGAGGTCGCCGAGGCCGGTCGACGTGGCGTGGGCGTTGATGTAGTCGACATCATCGGGCGACGCCTTCGCGTCCGCAAGCGCACGTTGCATGGCCAAGCGCACGCCCCGCGAGGACGGGTCGGGCGTGACGATGTGATATGCATCCGATGACTGGCCGTAGCCGATGACTTCGGCATAGATGCGTGCACCGCGCGCTTTGGCGAATCCGAGCTCCTCGAGGATGAGCGCGCCGCCGCCTTCTGCCAAGACGAAGCCGTCGCGGCCGCGGTCGAAGGGACGGCTCGCGCCGGCCGGATCGTCGTTGCGCGTCGACATCGCCTTCATCGCGCAAAAGCCCGCGACGGCGAGCGGCGTGATCGCGGCCTCCGAGCCGCCGGATACGATGACATCCGCATCGTCGTGCACGATCATGCGATAGGCATCGCCGATCGCGTTGTTCGACGATGCGCACGCCGAGACGGTCGTCTGGGTCGGGCCATGGACATTGAGCGCGATCGAGATCTGACCCGGCGCGCTATTGCCCATGAGCATGGGGATGAAGAACGGCGAAACGCGGTCGGGCCCCCGGTCGAGCAGTAATTTGTGCTGATCCTCGAGGGTGAGGATGCCGCCGATGCCCGACGCGAAGATGACGCCGATCCGGTCGCGGTTGTCGTCGGTGATGACGAGATTCGAATCGGCGACCGCCTCGCGCGCCGCCACAAACGCGAATTGCGCGAAGCGGTCCATGCGCCGGGCCTCTTTTTTCCCGATCAGCTCGCCGGGTTCGAATCCGCGCACTTCGCCGGCGATGCGCGTCGGCATGGCGCTCGCGTCGAACAAGGTGATCTCGCGGACGCCGCTCTTGCCGGCCACGACGTTTGCCCAAAACTCAGGTACGGTATTGCCGAGCGGGGTGACGGCGCCGAGCCCGGTGACGACGACGCGTCTCGATGAAGGCATACGTTGGGATTAATCGGCCTCGCTCGCGCGCTGTTCCTGCACCGATGCACGCCGTTCATCGGCGGTGCAGATTTCGCGCGAGTGCGACCATGATGATTTCGCTCACTGCTCGCGCTAATGTTCGTCGACCGCTTGCCGATGTTGAGAGGGAGGACGTTTTCTCGGAAAGAAGCGTCTGCATGTGGACCCAAACTAGTCTCCGCACTCTCCGTCCAGAGGCGATAAGCGCCGAAGCCGCAGGCCGACAGCGCAAGAATCAAGAGGCGTACAGAAACGCCCCGCACGCGACGGAAGACCCAGGGGGGAGGTGACCACCACATCATGGCCACAAAGAAGAAGGCAAAGAAGCCCGCGAAGAAGGCGGCAAAGAAGAAGAAATAACCGCACTTGCGGCTATTTCACTCGTGAAGAGTACGAGGGGTGTCGCAACGCGACGCCCCTTCTTTATTTGTGTGTGGGGACGACCTTTCGCTGTAGTAGGGCGAACAACGCTCGCCCATTTTGTAGTAGGGCGAGCAACGCTCGCCCAAAAAATCGAGGGTGAGCACTGCTCACCTTACTACACCCGTATCGATAGAGACCATGAAGGTCGGCGCTGATGCCGGCCCTAACGTCGTCGCCACAGCCGGGCGAGCTTTGCCCGCTGTCTTCGGAGGTAACTGATGAAGAAAGCGTTTGTTCTTCTATTGGCCGCTGCGGCGGTCGGCATCGGGTCCGCGACGATCGTGGCCGAGAATGGCGCGCGCGCCGCTTCGACTTCGATGATGACGTCTGTGGCGTCGCCTGCGACCGGCTTCACGTTGCACATCGACGCGCTTCGCCACTTCCCCGATCACCCGAGCGAAGTCGCGCATCACTGGTGCAAACCGCTCGGCGACATGAACGAATGTCAGATCTACGATTCCGACGGGCCGAAAGCGCACCTCGTCGAAATCGAAATGGTCGTGCCCACGGCAGTATGGAAAACGTTCCCGCCCGCCGAGCAGAAGTTGTGGCATTACCACCGCGTGGAGATTCCGAAGGTCGACGCCAAACTGCCGGGGATGTCACCCGCCGACGCGGCGAAGGTCCTCGCATCGATGCAAGAGACGTACGGAAAGGTCTACTTGATCTGGGATCCGATGACGACGAAACTACCGATGGGTCAACCGACGGTTGCGGTCTTGCATTAAAGTCAGGGGACTCGTAATGATGGGGCGAGCGATGCTCGCCCTAAAATTTGGCCGACCGTAAAGGTCGGCACTACAGCTACACGCGGAGCAGCCGGCGTCGCTTCATGGACTCGGTCGGCAGCCGCACTGACGATGCGAGACGCAAGGCGGCCAAAACCCGGATCACGATCCACGTCTGGTCGAACTCGAACCAGCGCATGCCGTGGCGCGCCGAAAACGGAAACGCGTGATGGTTGTTGTGCCATCCTTCGCCCCACGCGAGGAGCCCGACCCACCAGCAGTTCGTCGATCGATCCGTCGTCACATACGTCCGATAGCCGAAACGGTGCGACGCGCTGTTCACGAGCCATGTGATATGGTAGACTGCGACGAGCCGGACAAAGACACCCCACACGAGCCACGGTAGGCCGCCGGCCGCGAACAAGGCGATGCCGAGCGCAACCTGCAGCCACAGCGATTGGGCCTCGAGAAACCGCATGAACGGATCTTGCAAGAGGTCGGGAGCGTAGCGGTGTTTCTCCTCGACCGACGGCCGCGCTTCGTTCGGCTGATAGAGCCACTCGACGTGCGTCCATAAGAGACCGCGCCTCGCGTCGTGCGGATCGCCATCTTTGTCGGAGTGTGCGTGATGAATGCGATGGGTCGCGACCCAACTGATCGGACCGCCCTGTAACGCGAGCGACGCGAACAACGCGGTGGCGTATTCGACCGGTTTCGCGAGGATGAGGCTGCGATGGGTGAGTGTGCGGTGATAGCACAGCGACACGCCGATACCGCCCGTGATGTACCAAAGCGCGAACATCACCGCGACGGCAGACCAGCTGAACGAGCCGGGGACGAAGACCAAGAGCACGCCGACGTTGACGATCCATAGTCCGATGCGAATCGGCCAATTCGTGGATTTCATGGATGCATGAAGCTTACTCCTCGCGCGATTCATTACCTAGTCCGAATTTATTCCGGCGGCAGTCCCCGTTCGCGCGCGAGTTCGAGTGCGAGCCGCGCGGCACCGTGCACGCCCTCGGCCGCTTCGACGAATGACACCTTGCCCGTCTTCCGCACGGCGGCGATGACGCGATCGCGGATTTCCGGAATCCATCCGAAGACTTTGCCGACGATGAGGACAGGTAGCACCTCGCTGGTGCGAATTGCGCGCGCGACATGCCCGGCGTTTCGCGCAAGCGCCGTGGCTTCGGACGTTATGATCTCTTTCGCGTCGGCGTCGCCTGCCTTGACCGCATCCGTGAGCAGCGCTGCGAGCGATTCCACCAACGGTTCGTCGAGTTCGGGGTGACGTATGCGCGCGACGATCTCGGTTGCGTTGTGGACGCCAAGACGTTCGATGGCGGCGCCGGCAAGTGGCCCCCGGCGTACGTAGCCGTCCAGAACACCGGCGACGTGTCTGAGGATCGCCATACCGAGCGACAGCGCGCTTGCGCAGTCGCCCAGGACCGCACCCAACCCGCCTGCCCGCGTTACGGCACCGCCGGCGCCTTCGCCGTACGAGATGCTCCCGGTATCCGCGACGATCACCATCGCAGGACGGTCGGCGCCGATGAGCCCAAGGACGGCGGCAGCATCGTTGCGGACGATCGTCGCGATGCGGTTTGGAAGCAACGCGCGCAAGCGCATCTCGGCGGCGAGGCGATCTGCCTCCCGGTCGATACCGGCGGCGCCCAAACACACGACGCTCACGTTGCCGCCGGTCATCAACTGATTGAGCACGATGTGGAGCGCGGCTCGCGCAGCATCCGGTCCGACATCCCATGGATTTGCTCCGCCCGTCGACGCCCGCGCGATTTCGCGGCCGTGCGCGTCGACGAGAATCGCCAGGGTCTTGGTGCCGCCGGCATCGATGCCGATCGCGACGCCTTCGCTGAGATCGCTCATCCGATCACTTCAGCGGTGTGGATTCGGAGATGCGCGCGAGCGCCCACGTAAGCGATGTGTTGAATATCCCCTTCGTAAAGCCGATGACCACGAGCGTGTCGTTCGGAGCCGCCACGAGAAAGGCCGGCGTTCCGACGTCGAGGGGCAAGTAGGCGTCTTCCACCGTGCCGTCCGTATCGATGCGGCCGATTTTTTGACCGTCGCGTTCGATGAACCACACCGCGCCCGCAATGTCAACAACGACGGTCGCCGGGCCGGCGTTTGGCGTCGGCACCGAATACTCGGTCGTCGCACCCTTGCGGTCGAACGCGACGATTTTGTCGGCGTCGTATTCCGCATCCCACATGGTCCCGTTGAGTCCCGGTACTGCCGACGACGTGTGCGAGGTCCGCGTCGGCAAGACGTACGTGCGAATCCGGCCGCGGCGATCCACCGCGACGATCTTGCCGGCTTCTGGCCCGTCGAAGTACGCACCGCCGTTACCGTCGGCCTCGGCGCCCACCGGTTTGAACTCCCGGTCGGTCAACGTGACGGCAATTTCTTTGTCGTCGGGTGTCACATGGACGACCGCGTTTGCCCTCCAGTCGGCGATCCACACGCTTCCGTCGGCCATGAGCGCAACACCATTCGGCATGGCGCCTGCAGATCCAAGAGGATGAATCTTGGTCAGTGGACCATAGTCGCCGCCGAACCGCGCGTATCCAGGGCCGGTGCAGCCTGGAACAAACCTTGAACATGGCATCGTCGCCCACACGCCGTGTTCGGCATCGACGGCGAGGCCGCCGATGTAGTGACCGTAGGACACCGGATCCAGTTGCGTTATTTCGACATCGCCGCTGTTGTCGATGTAACCGATAGCCGGGCCGGGCCCATTTCGCGAAATCGCGAACCAGACGCGTCCGTCACGCCCAAGACAGGCTGCCGTGATCGCGGCGGCCGGCGCAAGGTCCAACTTAGAGATGGTCGCCGGCACGCCGTGCAGCGCGCAGCCACCAAGCAGTGCGCAGATGCTTATGATGATCGGTGTGGCGGCCAAACGAATCCGCGCGTTCGGCATCATGCCGCCGTTCCGACACAGCATGAAGAACCCTTGTGGACGAAAACGAGCGACCACCTCCTAAAGAGGTGATCGCTCGTTCGGCTGACGTTCGTGGACGAGTTCTCCGGGCGTTAGATACCCGAGACCGTCCCGAGCTTATTCGCGAGATGCTCGGTGAACCACACCGTATTGTTGGGCCCAAGCGCGATGCCGGTGAGGCCGCTCGCGGGTGTGGTCACCGGGAATTCCGACACGACGCCTGCGGTCGTTATTTCGCCGATGTTGTTCGCGTTGAATTCCGTGAACCAGAGCGATGCAGCGCCGAGGTCAGAAGGACCGACCGTGATTCTGCTCGGCACGGCGCCGGCAGTCAACGTGGGATACGCGGTCACCGCGCCGCTCGTCGTGATCTTGTCGACTTGGCTGAGCGCGTCGTCGGTGAACCACAGATTCCCGTCCGGGCCCGCCACGATGCCTTCAGGATTGGCCCCAGCGGCGAGCGCGAATTCATCGAAGCCGTGAACCGAAAGCCGTCCGATCTTACCCGCGGTATTTTCGGTGAACCAGAGCGCGCCGTCCGGCCCGAGGGTGATGAATGCCGGATGCGCGTGCGCTGTCGGCACGAGAAAACCGGTAAGGTTTCCGGTCGTCGGATTGATGCTCACGATGCGATTGCCGTCGAGCTCCGTGAACCACAGATTGCCGTCAGCGCCGACCGTGATGCCGATGGGATCTGACTTCGCGATATTTATCGGATATTCGGTGATCGCTCCGGTCGGCGTGATCTTGCCGATCTTGTTGCCTATCGATTCGGTGAACCAGAGGTTCCCGTCGGGTCCGGTGACGATGCCCGCCGGGCGCGCATTTGCCGTCGCGAGGTGGAAGCGCTTGATCTTGCTCGTCGTGACGTTGAAGACAGCGATGCTGTTCTTGAAATATTCGGTAAACCAAATATTGCCGTCGGGTCCCATCGTGATGCCGGTCGGACCGCTACTCGCTTGCGGTACCGGTGTTTCGGTGATCGTCATAGCGGCCATGTGCACGCCGTGGCCATGCAGACCTGACGCAGATCCGGCGAAATTGCCGGCCGGGATGACGGACTTGCCGCCGCAGCCTGCGATGAGCAGCGCTCCTGCGGCGAATGCGATGAAAACTTTTCTCATAGAAATCGATTGCGACTCCGTTTGGACGAGCACTAAATTGAGTTGTCATCGTAACATTCGTCCTGGGCCCATTACCATGCCTAAAAGACCCATCCTGTGATGCGAATCACGAGGACGATTCCATATGAGGCTGCGCCGTTTTGGTCCCCTACGGCAGCTGCGGGCGGGCGCTTTTGAGGATCTTCGCTATCCAATCCGCATGGGGAAGACCGCATTCTGTGAGGGCTTGGCATTCACGATCGACGTCGTACTCGACACGGCGAATGGTCGGCGTCGAATCATCAAGCAGTAGATACGCTGCGCGCCGATCGCCATCGTAGGAAAGGCTGACGCTGCCGCTATTCGCGACCGTCATCGCCGGCAGCCGGCGGATGAACGCATGATGAATATGCGCATATACTGCGACAGGTTTGTTGAGCGCTGCGAACACCGATTCGAGTTCGACGTCGGTCGCTTCCGGCGCAGGCGCATGCCAACGGCCCTCCGGGCTCGCGTGCACGAGCGCCATCATACCGTGCGTCTGCTTGTGCGGTAAGGTGCGCAGCCAAGCAAGGCGCTCTTCGCCGAGCGCTTCGCGCGTCGCGGCAGCCGCCGTCTCGATCGCGCTCAGAATCGGTCGCATTGCCGGCGTCTGGCTCGCGAACGCGGCCAGCGTTTCGGGCGAACACAACATCTCATCGGTGTTGCCGGCCACGCCTTGCCATCCGAGATCGCGAATGCGATCGACGATCTCGACGGGACTTGAGCCTGAGTCAGCGAGATCGCCGCCGTGGAAGACAACGTCCGGGGAAGTTTGTCGTAGGTCGGCCAGCACCGCCTCGAAAGCCGTGCGGTTTCCGTGAATGTCGGAAACGACCGCGATGCGCATTTACTGTCCGATTATACACATTTATCAAGCGACCCGCCGGGGAATCGCAAAAGGGGCTAGCATGAATGCTCGCCCCTTCGCCGTTTGGGTTATTCGTCGTTAGCGCACCGGACCGAGCGCGATGCCGAATCCCTGGACGGGTGCGCCGAAGCTGTTCACCGGCTCGCTGCCGCCCGGAAGGTATTCGGAGACGCCGCTTTCGGTCATCGCGTACAGCGTACCGTCTGGCTTCACCGACAGCGCGGTCGCGCCGTGATTGATGACTCGGGTCGGATTCTTCGATCCCGGCGCGAACACTTGGATACCCGGAGCGTTGAAGAATCCGGCGACGTACACGTTGCCGGCGCCGTCGATCGCAAGGCCCTCGCCATCGACGCCCACGTTGAGTTTCAACTCTGTGACCTTCAGCGAACCAGGCGTGATCTTGAAGATGTGGCACCCAGTCCTGAAAGTCTCCACGGAGACGATCAGATTGCCGTGCAAGTCAAACGCCATCTCGCCCGGCACGAGTGCGTATCCGCCGAAGTGCGTGTCGACGGTCGCCAGCGCATGTGTGCTTCCGGGCGCGAACACTGTGACGAAGTCTTCGTTGTTGATGTTCTGGTTCACGTAGACCGTGCCGTCCTTGGCGACCGCCACTTGTTCGGGATCGGAGAGCTGATCGGTCAGCGTACGGAACGGCTGCGACGCACCGGGATGAAACTCGGTGACGCCGATGCTCGGCGCGCCTTGCGGAAGATTTGCGACGAAGAGTGTGCCGGCCGTGTCCACCCACAAACCCGATGGCCGTGTCGTGCCCTGGGCAATGGTGCGCAGCGGTGACGGATTATGTTGCTGCAATCCAGACGGATAGACCATGACGTTGCCGAGTCCGGGCTGTCCGTCGATGTTCCCGAGATAGATGACCGTCTTTGGACCTGCTTGGCCAAGACTGTCGCGAGTAAAGCTTTGCTGGACGATCGATCGTCCGCCGCCGGCTTGCGCAGGCTGTGCGATTGTCGACGTCATCGCGCCCGTGCCGCCGCACCCTGCCAGCAGCGCCGCCGATCCGATCGCAATCGCACACTTGTTGCTGAATCTGAAACCCATGCTCTCTTCCTTCCCATGGGAGAATCGCCCCTGTTCATCCGAGGTTACGCGGGGAGCATGAAATGGCCCTGAAGAATGCGATGAATCGAGACGGGCGAATGACCATTCGCATTGATCTCAAAGCACGTAGGAGTATCTCGACATGAGACGTTCGTGGCCTTTGTGCATCATCAGTTGCACGAGCATCGTAATCTCGACGATAGTTCCGGCCGTGGCGGATTCGGCGTCCGACGCCAAGATGCAGCATGATTCGATCGTGAGAGGCGGCCCGTGGCACTATCATTCGGTTCCGTGTGTCGATGGCGTGGTCAAACTCGTTGGACCTCGCCTATCCGACGCCGGTCAAACCCGCTTCACGCATGCAGACTTTGTTCAATCGGGCGTCAGAGTGGAAATCAAACTGAACCGAACAACGAGTTTCATTTTGAATGTCCCTCGATCGCTCGCTGGAGTCACGCACTACCAGGATGACTATGACAATAGTCTGATGGAAGGAGAACGCGTCGGCGACAAAGTCCAAGTCTGTCTCATGTCATTCCCGACCCCGACTGTGGACCCGAGTTCTGGGGCAGTGCAGTGCGACCCGGATCAGGACGGACGGGGGTGGCAATTCAGGATTTATGATTACCGGCACCGTGCGGCGTACTATGGCTCCGAAACGGAACACGGTTGCGGCGGCGCTTAAATCGACGCCACGTTTGACCCCATCCGGCCGCTTTGGTATACTACCGGGGCGTTTGTAAGAAACTGAATTGCTATTCGTCCCGTATAACAGACCGGAGAGCCTTGTGTCGTTCCTCATCGATCTTCAACGATTTGCCCACAAGAAGGGCCTTGGATCGTCGCGCAATGGTCGCGACTCCAATTCGCAGCGCCTCGGCGTGAAAAAATACGGCGGCGAAAAAGTCGGCGCCGGCAATATCATCTTGCGCCAGCGCGGCACCAAATTCTACCCCGGCGCGAACGTCGGCATGGGTAAGGATAACACGTTGTTCGCGCTTGCTGCAGGCACGGTCAAGTTCGCGCGCCGCGGCCGCGATCAGCAGGTCGTAGCGGTCGCAGCCGACGTTTGATCACCATCGCCCGGGCTGACGCAGCCCGGCGCGCCCGCTAGATGTTCGTCGACGAAGTCCACATCTCTGTTCGCTCGGGCAAGGGCGGCAACGGCATTGTCGCGTTTCGCCGCGACAAATTCACCTCGCGCGGCGGCCCGACCGGCGGCGATGGCGGACGCGGCGGTTCGGTGTACGTCCAAGCCGATGCGCAACGCACGACGCTTATCGATTTCCGGCACAAGCGCTCATTCGCGGCTGCCAACGGCGAAGACGGCGGCAGCGATAATTGCCACGGCAAAGATGCCGACGACATCATCCTCAAGGTCCCGTGCGGCACGCTCATCTACGCGGGCGGTGAATTGATCGCCGACCTGAGTGAGCCGGGCGCGATCGCGCTCGTCGCGAGCAGCGGCAGAGGCGGACTCGGGAATCAACATTTCGCGACACCGACGCGTCAAACGCCCCGCTTTGCGCAAAAGGGCGAACCGGGCGAAGAACGCGAGCTCGATCTTCAGCTTAAGCTGCTGGCCGATGCTGGAATCGTGGGCGCGCCGAACGCCGGCAAATCCACGTTGCTCGCGTCGGTTTCTGCCGCGCGCCCGAAGATCGCCGACTATCCGTTCACAACGTTGCAGCCGCAGCTCGGCGTCGTCCAGATCGATGTCGACGCGCATTTCGTGCTGGTCGACGTGCCTGGTCTCATCGAAGGCGCAAGCCTCGGCGCCGGCCTTGGCGACAAATTCCTACGACACGTCGAGCGTACGCGCGTGCTCATCCATCTCATCGACGGCGGTCTCCCGGCTGACGAAGCGCTCGCGCAGATGGCGATGATCGAGCATGAGCTGCGCGATTGGAGTCCGCTGTTGCTGCGCAAGCGGCGCATCGTCGCAGTCTCAAAGCAAGATCTCCCTGACGCCGCAGAGACACTGCGCGCCGTGCGCGAGAAGTCCGGCGGCGACGTCTTCGGCATCTCCGCGGCGAGCGGCCAAGGCATCAAGGCGCTCATGGCGGCCGCGTACGACGCCATCCTCACCGCGCGGGTCGACGAAAGTGAAGCGCAAGCCGACGCTGTGCCGGTACTGCACCCCAAAGCGAAAGCGCCGACGGCCGGCGTCGATGTGCTCAAGGAAGGCACGGCGTTTCGCATCGTCGGCACGAAGATCGAGCGCCTCGCAGCGATGACCGAATTCGGCTCGGAAGACGGTCGCGCATATTTCGAGCAAGTGCTGCAGCGCAGCGGCGCCCGGCGCAAACTCGAGAAGCTCGGCGCGCAGCCCGGCGACACCGTGCGCGTCGGCGCCGTCGAATACACGTACTCGTAGCGGCATGCGCGCGACTCGCCGCATCGGCATCCTCGGGGGCGCGTTCGATCCGGTGCACAACGGGCATCTCGCGATCGCCCGAGGCGTGATCGACGAAGCGCGACTCGATCGCGTCTTGTTCATGCCCGTCGGAGCGCCGGCACATCGCGCGACACACGCACCTGCTGCAGATCGCGCCGAGATGGTGCGCCTTGCGCTCGAAAGCGAGGATCCGCGCTTGCAGTTCGACGCGACCGCGCTCGATCAACCCGGACCGGCGTACACCGCCGACACACTGATACTTGCGCGTCGTGCGTACCCGGATGACGCGCTCTTCTTCATCGCCGGCGCCGATTCGCTCGGCTTTAGCAAATGGCGCCGGCTTGACGAAGTCGCAGCGGCAGTCGAGCGCTTTTATGTGGTGTCGCGCCGCGGCAGTTCGTGGACCGACGTCGAAAAGGTGATCGGCGAACTCGGACCGCCGCTTCGCGAGCGATTCGTGCCGATCGACATCACGGTACCCGAGATCAGCGCAAGTGAGATCAGAGCGCGCGTCGCATCCGGGAAATCCATTGGCGGGCTTGTGCCTGACGAAGTCGCGCGCTACATAAAACGCGCCGGGCTTTATAAATAGCGGCTAGTTAGAGCCGAAGGCGGGGAATGCGAACGTTCCCGTCGCAATCGGTCGAGTCGCTCTGCTGGCTGCGGCCGCTCCGAAGCAGCCCAACAACAGGATGCGGCACTGACCGACAATCCGCAAGCGATACTTGCGCGGCCACGCATCACGTGGCGATCTGTCGAACGGCACAGGTCTCATTATAGTAGGACCAATGGTTCCTCACAATTCCGAACGTGTGGTCGACGCACCGGTGACTCACGCATCGAGCGCGCTGCTCGATCTCGGTGTGACCTACGGCACGCCGTTGCTTGTCATCGACGAGGTAGCGCTTCGCGGCGCGATGCGCCGCTTTACGAGGGCATTCACACGCGACGGCTGGATTTCGTCCGTGACCTACGCCGGTAAAGCGCTGCTCGTTCGGGCGATCGCGCGCATCGCGCACGAGGAGGGGTTGGCGCTTGACGTCTGCTCGCTGGGTGAATTCGAGACCGCGTTGCGCGCCGGCGTTCCGGCCGCCGACTGCATCGTCCACGGCTGCCTGAAGACCGCGGACGAACTCAACGCCGCCGTCACGCACGGCGTTCGCCACGTCGTCGTCGATCATCGCGACGAGATCGACGACCTCGGCGCGCGCGCGCGGTCGGCGGACGCAATAGTCGAGGTCCTCGTGCGCGTCAATCCCGGCATCGCAGCGCACACGCACGAGCTCGTCCGCACCGGCGCACCGGATTCGAAGTTCGGCTTTGCGATCGCGGATGGTCAAGCGCTCGGCGCCGTCGACGCGGTTGTGGCGCATCCGCATTTACGATTTGCAGGTCTGCACTGCCACATCGGATCGCAGATTTCCGAGCTTGCATCCTACGCGAGTGAGATCGAGGAGCTGCTCGCCTTCGCGCGCGCGCTGCACAGGCGCAGCGGCGCGACGTGCGCGGTCATCGACATCGGCGGCGGGCTCGGGTTGGACGATACCACCGGCGACACCACGCTCACGCCGGAACTGTGGGCGGACGCGATCTTCAACGCGTTCGAGCGCGGACTCGCGGGCGGCGAACTCGCGCGCCCGCAGATCTACGTTGAACCGGGCAGAGCGCTCGTGGCTCGCGCCGGCACGACGCTGTACAGAATCGGCGTCCGCAAGCGGTTGCCAGACGGCTGCGAGGCTCTGATCGTGGACGGCGGAATGTCGGACAATCCGCGGCCGGCCCTTTACGGTGCGCGCTACGACGTCAGCATCGTCGGCCGCGAGCACGCCGAACCCGACGGCGAATACACGATTTTCGGCCGGCACTGCGAGACCGATCGACTGGTCGCGCGCGTGCCGCTGCCCGCGCCACGGGCGGGCGATCTGCTCGCGGTGGCGGATACCGGCGCATACACGTACTCGATGGCGAGCAACTACAACCGCTTCCCGCGCCCCGCGATCGTGATGGTCAACGAAGGCCGGGCGCGTCTCATCGCGATGCGCGAACCGCTCGAACACGTCCTGGATCTCGACGTCGATTGATGCGGCCGTGGAAAGCCGCGGCGCGCGCCGCGCTCTCGTGCTTCGCCTGCGCGCTCGCGAGCTGCTCGCTCGGCGGCGTCAATCCTGACAACGCAAGCGCGCTCGATGCGATCGCGCACGGCCAAAGCGGCACGGAAGTCACCGTCGAGGGTCCGGTCGTGCGCGTGCTCTCGACGCACAGCGGCGCGCAAGGCGTGCACGAGCAGTTCATCGTCGCGGTGCGCGCGAACAACACAGAACAGGACGTCCTCGTCGCCGACAACATTTCGATCGGCCGCGCTGCGCCGGTCCATCAAGGTGACGACGTGACCGTGCGCGGCGAACTCGCGATCGATCCGGGCGGTCCGGTCATCCACTGGACGCACAACGATCCGCGTGGCCGGCACCAATCGGGCTTCGTGCGCCTGGGTGGCGTTCTCTATGACTGAGCGGCTCCGCGCGGTGAGCCTCGCTTCCAGCTCGCCGCGTCGATTGGACCTGTTGCGTAGCATCGGATTGGACGTCACCGTCCTACGAAGCGAGTACGAGGAAATCAACGAACTCGGACCCGACAGCGATCCGCGCGCGCTCGCGCTGCGGCACGCGCACGGAAAAGCCGCGGCGGCGGAGGCACACGGTCCGCCGTTACTCGTCGCAGCTGATACGCTTGTCGTCATCGAAGGTGCGGTGCTCGGCAAACCGCGCGACGCCGCCGACGCGCGGCGTATGCTGGGCCTTCTCGCCGGCCGCGAACACGAAGTGCACACCGCGTTCGTCGTCCTCGATCGTGGCGCCGGCGACTACAGGGACGGCGTCGAATCCGCGCGCGTGCGTTTCGTCGCGCTCGACGAGCAGCGCATCGCCCGCTATGTCGCCACCGGCGAGCCGATGGACAAAGCCGGCGCCTACGGCATTCAAGGAAAAGGCGCGCTCAACGTCATGTCGATCCACGGTGATTTCTACGCCGTGATGGGTTTGCCGCTTGCCCGGCTCGACCAGGCCTTCACCGCCCTCGGCTACGAATTGCTGTAGGACGAGATGAGCGGCTTTTTTGACCGCCTCTATGCGCGGTACGCGCCCGAGGTCGGCGTCGACTTGGGCACCGCGAACACGCCGGTATTCGTGCGCGGCGAAGGCGTGCGTTTCTCCGAACCGAGCATGGTCGCGATCGACACCGATTCCGGCGAGATCATCACCGTCGGCGAAGGCGCGAAACAGATGCTCGGCCGCACGCCGCGCAACGTCACGGTCGTCCGCCCGATGCGCAACGGCGTCGTCTCGAACTTCACATATACCGAAGCGCTGGTCCGGCGGCTGCTCGAGCGCGCGCTTCGCGGCCGTCCGTTGCTGCCGCCGCGCGTGATGGTCGGCGTTCCCGGTTCGGCGACCGTGGTCGAGAAGAAGGCGGTGAAGGAAGCCGCGCTCGGCGCGGGCGCCGGACGCGTGTACTTCGTCGAGCAAGCGATGGCAGCCGCGGTCGGCGCCGGCCTGCCGGTGCTGGAGCCGAACGCGTCGGGCATCGCCGACATCGGCGGCGGCACCACAGAAGTGGCGGTCATCTCGCTCGGCGGCATCGTGGTCGGCAAGTCGCTCAAGCTTGGCGGCGACCGGCTCGACGAAGCGATCATCGCTCACATACGGTCGACGCGCGGTTTCCTGATCGGCGAGCGAAGCGCAGAACAATTGAAAATCGCGCTCGGCTATTACGGGCGGCCGCTCGGACGGGCGAGCGTGTCCGCGTTCGGTCAGAACGTGCGAACGCGCGGGCCGGGAACGCTCGAGGTTCGCGAGGAAGAGATTGGCGCGGCGATCGCAGAGCCGCTGGGCGAAATCGTCGATGCGATCCGTGGCGTCGTGGAGCAGACGCCGCCGGAGCTCGTCCGCGATCTCTCCGAACGCGGACTCGTGATCGCGGGCGGCGGATCGCAGATCGCAGGACTTGCGGAGACGCTCAGCCTCGTGCTTCGGTTGCCGGTGCGTCGAGCGGAGAATCCTTTGCTCTGCGTCGCGCTCGGCACGGGCGAGATTTTGCGCGATCGCCGCCTGTTCGACACGCTGTTTCCCGCGTCCGTCTCGCTGATCGGCAGGTGGTGGCGATTCCTTCGTTCTGGGATGAAAGAAA
>DATBOZ010000146.1:0-6606 GCA_036561585.1 Candidatus Eremiobacteraceae bacterium
TGGCTTTCGCGGCGCGAATCGGAGCGGCGATGACGCAGGCGGACGAATCGGACAGCGCGTTCGAACGTCTTTTCCGTTCGGAGTATCCGAAAGTCGCGGCGATCGCCCGTCGCATCGTCTTCGACATGCATGCCGCGGAGGACGTCGCGCAAGACGTCTTCGTCTCTTTTCACCGTCTGCACGCACCCGACGCTCCGTTCGCGTCGAAGTGGCTGCACACCGCCGCAGTGCACGCCGCGCTCAACGCAGTGCGCGGGCGCAAGCGGCGCGTGCGCCGCGAGTCCGCCGACGCTGCGGCGAGCCGGACGGCGACGCTCGGCGACGACCCGCTGGAATCGATCGCGTCCGTCGAACTCCGGGCCGCCGTCACGCAAACGCTCGGACGTATCAACCCGAAGTATGCGGCCGTGCTTGCGATGCGCTACGCAGGCCTATCGTATGCCGAAGTCGCGAACGCTCTCGGCGTGACCGCGAACCACGTCGGCACGATGCTTCGGCGCGCCGAAGCAGCATTCAAAAAGGAGCACCGCCATGATCCATCCTGACGAAGGCACGCTTCGCCTTTTCTGCGACGACGATGAAGCACTCGATCTCGGCCAACGCGCGCACGTGGCATCTTGCCCTGACTGCGGCGCGCGACTGTCGGAGATCCGCGCAGACGCCGATTTCGCGGCTGCCGCTCTCGGCCCGGCGAGTGCCGGCGAAAACCGCGAGAGCGCACAGCTGGAACTCAGTCGCGCGTGGTCGAGGGTTCGCGGACGCATCGGCCGCGCGCCGCAAAAGTTCACGTACGGTCCATGGATCGCGGCTGCCGCCGCGGCCGCCGCGATCGTCTGCCTCTTCGTCTTCACGCCGGTAGGCACGCTCGCACAAAGTTTTCTCACCATCTTCGAGCCGCAGCAATTCGTCGCGGTGCCGGTCTCGCGCGCCGATCTCGGTTCGTTGCCGGACCTGCAGCGCTTCGGCACGGTCGTCGCGCGCGCCACGCCGACGATGCGCGAAGTGAGTGGGCCCGCCAAAGCCGGCGTGCTCGCGCGGCTTCGCGTTGCGGTGCCGCATTGGTTGCCCGCGGATCTGCCCCACGGCGCGCGCTATGCGGTGACCTCTGGATCCGACACCGCCTTCACGTTCAGCGCGGCGATCGCTCGAGCGAACATGCCGGCGCAATCGCGCAACACGTCCGCGATGCCGCGCGATCTCGACGGCGCGATGCTCGAAGTTGCGACCCATCCCGCGGTGATCATCGCCTACGGTTCGAAACTTCCCCCGCTTCGATCGGCACCGCGCACGGAGGGTTCGCGGCGGCATTCCAGTGACGACGATGGGTCGAGATCGTTGCCGCCGCTCGTCATCGTCCAAGCGCCGGTGCCAAACGTGACGTCGACCGGCGCGACGGTCGCGCAGATCGAGGACTACCTCCTGCGTCAGCCAGGCGTCTCGCCGACGCTTGCCGCCGAGATTCGGTCCATCGGCGATCCTGAAACCACGATGCCGATTCCGATACCGATCGAGCGCGCGTTCGGCCAGCGCGTCAACGTTCAAGGCGTGAGCGGGCTCGGTATCGGCGACAACACCGGCGTCGGCGGCGTGGTCGTCTGGCAGCGCGGCGGCATCATCTTCGCGGTCGCCGGCCAATTGCGTCAACGCGATATCATGGCGATCGCGGAGAGCTTGCACTGAGCCTCATCGCGGACGGTCCACGTGAAGCGGCGGTGCGCACCGACGCGCTCACGAAATTTTACGGGCCCGTGACCGCCCTCGCGGGCCTGACCATGTCCGTGCCGCGCGGAGAGATCTTCGGCTTCCTCGGACCGAACGGCGCCGGAAAGACCACTGCGGTAAAGCTGCTCCTCGGGCTGGCACGGGCTACCTCAGGCGTTGCCCGCGTCTTGGGCGAATCGCCGGACGATCTTGACATGCGACGGCGCATCGGTTATCTACCTGAACTCTTCCGCTATCAAGATTGGCTTAGCGCACGCGAAGTGCTCGCGCTGCACTGCGCGCTCGCCGGGCTGAGACGCGCCCGGCGACGCGGCGCGATCGACGACTCGCTCGAGCTTGTCGGGCTCACCGCGCGTCGCGACGACCGCGTCGGTTCGTTTTCCAAAGGCATGCAGCAGCGGCTCGGGCTCGCCGTGGCGTTGGTCGCAGATCCGGAAGTTGTCTTCCTCGACGAACCCACGTCGGCGCTCGATCCGGTCGGCCGCCGTGACGTGCGCGAGGTGCTCCGCTCGCTCAAAGCGCGCGGCGCGACCGTCTTCCTCAATTCTCACATGCTGAGCGAGGTCGAGCAGGTCTGTGACAGGGTCGCGGTCGTCGATAGCGGTCGCGTCGTCGCACTTGGAACGTTGGCCGAGCTCGTCGGCGGTCCGAAGCGCGTGCGGATCGGACTTGAATCCATGTCGGCGGAGTGCGCCGCCGCCGCGGCCCGATTCGGTCAGATCGAAAGCGCGGACGGCACGTCGATCGTGATCGGCGACGTCGAAGCCGCGCGCATCCCGGACGTCGTCGCCACGCTCGTCGCTGCTGGCGCCCGCATCGTCTCGGTCGCGCCGGAATCGCAGACGTTAGAAGATCGTTTTCTTTCTTTGTTGCGAAAGCCGGATGATGTCGATCCTGATCTTCGCTAGCCTGGCCATCGCCGAGCTTGGGCGGCGGCGCGTGATCGCCGCGGTCGGCGCATTGACCGCAGCGTGCATCGTATTGACCGGCTGGGCGTTCTCAAAACTCCACCAGTACGCGCTCGCGCACGCGGCGACGATCACGCGCGGTGACGAAGCGATGGCCAACTCAATGCAAGTGATCCTGCTCGCGCACATGTTCGGCATGGTGCTCGCGGTAGGAGCCGCCTTTCTCGCAGCGCCCGCCATCGCGGGCGACGTCGAGAGCGGCGTCGCGCTCGCTATCTTGCCAAGGCCGGTGCGCCGCATGGATCTGTTGCTCGGCAAATTCCTGGGTCTCGCCGTCATCACGATCGGCTTCGTCTTCCTGACCGGCGGCGTGGAGTTCGCCGTCGTCCATGCGGTCACCGGTTATTCTCCACCGCATCCGCTCGAAGCGCTTGCATACATCTCGGCGGGCGCCGTCGTTCTGCTCGCGCTCTCACTCGCCGGCAGCACCCGGTTTTCTCCCATCGCGGTGGGCATCGTCGCGGTCGCGTTGTACGGTGTGTCATGGATCGGGCAGGTCGCCGACGCCGTGGCTGCCGCATATCACAACGGTGCGATTCGAACCGCATGCACGATCATCAGCCTGCTCATCCCTTCCGGCGGCATGTGGCGGGGAGCGATCTTTAACCTCGAGCCGGCGATGCTGGCGTTCGCGAGCGCGCAGGTGAGCGTCAACCCGATCACCGTCACGTCACCGCCGACGCAAGCGTATCTCATCTGGACCGCGGCGTGGATCATCGCGGTGCTCGCCGGTGCCATCGCGACCTTCAACCGGCGCGATATATAATGATGTTGAAAAAAATCGCCGTCGCTCTGCTGACCGCGCTGGGTGTTTGTCTTCTCCTTATCGCGCCGGTCATGGTGGTCGTGCTCGCGCTTGCCCGCCCGCCGCTTGCCGCAGCCGCCGCTGCATACGAAGCAAACGCGATCTGCTCGAGCGCGGCGCGCGGCGGTTTGCCACCGCCCGCCCGGCCAATTCCCGATCCGCTGCGCAACGGCGCGCCGTGCGCGGTCGGCGGCGCTATCGTCGCCGAAAAAGATACCCTCTCGGGAGGCACGATCGGCGCAACGCACTTCGCGCTCGGGCTGCGCTTGGATTCGGGGATCGAATCGGTCGTCACGCTCGACGACCGCAGCGCGGCGGATCTGTGGAATGCGATCCAGCCGGGCGACCGCGTGTTGGTCCAGATCATGCGCAGCCAAATCACCCTGGTCGGCGACGGCGTGAGGACGGTGCGGACGCAGACGAATCCGTTGGCTGCGGCGGGAAGCAACACGCTCGGCCTGTGGATCGCCGGGATATTGTGCGTGCTCGAATGCATCGCCGTCGGCATAATCGTCGCGGTACGGCGGGGCGCGAACGCGACGGAATAGATCCGCTGCGACATTTAATAGCGGGATAACGCAACTTTAATCGCCGCGCTCTATAGTCGATGCTGTACGCACCTGACATCGACTCACCCGAAAGGATGCCCGAACGATGAGACTGCGCTTGGTGGCCGCCGCGGCGGCCGTCCTCTTGACCTGTGGCTTGTTCTCGCCCCGGGCCGCGGCCGCCGCCGTTCGCCCGCTTGACCGCGCCTTTGTGATCATGATGGAGAATCAGGGCTTCGATGACGTCATCGGACACCTGGACGCGAACAACGTTCCCGATACCCCATTCATCACATATCTCTCGCACACGTACGGGTTGTCGCTCCTCCAATTCGGCGTCACCCATCCGAGCCTCCCCAACTACGTCTCGCTGATCTCCGGAGACTATTTCGGCATTCAAGATGACAACCCGTCGTGCTATGCGCAGCCTGCGCCGCCGCCGCCGTGCGACCAGATCAACGCGCCGAACTTCGTCGACGAACTCGAAGCAAAGAACATCTCGTGGGAGTCCTTCAATCAGACGATGCCTTCCGCCGGCTACCTCGGCGTGCAGTACCCCGCGACGGGTTCCGCGCTCTACGCCCAAAAGCACAATCCGTTCGTCTACTTCACCGACATCGCGATGAATCAAGCGCGCCTGGCGAAGATCGTGCCGCTGCCCGACATGAAGACCCTGGCGAGCGCACTCTCTAATCCGGCCTCTGCTCCGCGATTTGTCCTCGTCGTCCCCGATCAGTGCCACGACATGCACGGAGAGCCGCCGTGCTCGAATCCGGACCGATTGTTATTTCAAAGCGACCGCTACGTCGAGTCGGTCGTCAAGACCATCATGCAGTCACCGGCGTACACCATGAATTCTGCGATCTTCTTGACCTGGGATGAGAACGACTATTCGACATTTCAACGCTGCTGCGATTCGCCTGCGATCGGCGGCGGGCACATCGCCACGATCGTCATCACGCCCCGGACCGTGGTGCCGCTCGCGTCACCGCACGGCTACAACGAATACTCCATCCTCGCCACGCTCGAACGTTCTTGGGGTCTCGGCCTCTTGGGCCACACTGCCGACATCAATCGAGTCACCCCGATGGCCGACCTGCTGCCGTAGCGATCTCGTAGTAGAGCGAGCATCGCTCGCCCAAATCATACGTTTGAACAACGAGGGCAAGCGATGCTTGCCCTACTACATTATTCAAGACTTTTTCGGTTCCCACACGATGAGGGCGACCGAAGCGAGAATCGCCGCTCCCGCGGCGATCGTATGCGCGCCGATCGGTTCGCGCAAGACGATCCATCCCAAGGCGACGGCGACCACCGGATTCACGTACGCATACGTCGAGACTCTCGCGATTGGCGCGACTCGCAAAAGCCAGAGATAGGCGCTGAATCCGACCAGCGCGCCGAAGACCACGAGGTAGATAAAGGCCCACACGGAGGATGCGCTGGGGTGGAACAGCAGGGGATCGCGGAATTCGCCCGCGATCGCTGCCGAGATCACGAGCAGCAGTCCGCCGGCGACCATCTCCATGCCGATGGCGGTAGATGCGTCGTCCGGCAATTCGGCACTGCGCGCGTACACTGAGCCCGCCGCCCACGAAATCGCGGCGGCGACGGCGATGAACGCGCCGGCGACGTCCAGTCCGCTCACATCCGGGCGCCAGACCAGCGCCGCGACCGCACCGAATCCGATCACGAGCCCCGCGAGCCGTGGCAACGGGAGCGTCCGCCGGTAGAACAAGCGATCGACCAGTGCGATCCATAACGGAACGGTGGCGATGATCAAGGCGGTGATGCCCGACGGCACGGTTTTCTCCGCGAGCGCGACGCCGCCGTTTCCGCCCAGCATGAGCGAAGCGCCGACGATCGCTGCCGAGCGCCAATGGCGGACAGTGATTCGCTGCTGCGAGTTCTTGAGCACGGCCATACGCCATGCGAGCAACACGCCGCCCGCGATGAGGAAGCGCACACCTGCCATCGCGAGCGGGGGTATCGATTCGACCGCGATCCTGATCGCGAGATACGTCGATCCCCAAACCACATAGACGATGACAAGCGCCGTCCAGATCGAGAGTTCGGATGCGGCCGATTTCGTCACGCCCGACGATTCCGATTCTGCGGCGCGAATGCCCGCCGCGCGCACTTGTGCTTGCCCGCCAGCTCTGTGGGGCAGACCTTTTATGGCCGGCCGATCTCGAGTGTGGCGCCGATGTTTATCATCGACCCGCCGACTATGAAGGCCGGCACGTCAGATCGAGGCCCGATTTACCGGCTGACGATCGGCGGCGCGACGGACTCGGCGAACGCGGCGTTGATGGCCGCCACGAAGGGAATCGACGCGTAGCCTTCACGCGACTCCGCGTCGCGAAATGAAGCCGATCGCCTCTCCACCGCGGCGTGTGCCGCCGCGAGCAGCTCAAGGCCTATTCCGGCTTCGCCGCAGGCGCGAAAGACTTGTGCGGTGTGGAATAGCGCAGTTTCAGGGAAGCGGAATTCGTCGTCGATGTGATGCCGAAGTGCGACGACTTCGCGCGCGGCCTCGATCGCGCCGTCGCGATCGCCGATC
>DATBOZ010000147.1:0-14628 GCA_036561585.1 Candidatus Eremiobacteraceae bacterium
TCCTTTTTGTATCAATCGCGCCAAGGTGCGAGCAGATATCTGCACGCGGACTGACCCGGACCGGCCAAATCGTGCGCGATTGCTGCGCCCGCATCGGGATGCATGCGCATCGTGCGCAGCTCAGTGATCGGATGCCAAGCACACTCTGCGACACGAGGATCGGCGGATTTTCCGACGTCACCCTCGACTTTCACGGCAAAGACGATCTGCATGAGATGGCGCTTGCCGTCAGGCGAGCGCGCTTCGATCACGTAGCGCAAATCGCCGACACGCACCTCGACGCCGGCCTCCTCTCGCAGCTCTCTCGCCAGCGATTCCGCGGCGGTTTCGCCGCTTTCCATCCCGCCGCCAGGCAGAAGATATGCAGATCGATTCGCTTTCACGTGACGCGCGAGCAGAATCTTTTCTTTTCTGACAGCGAGCGCAGCGACACGGACCCGCAACATCGTATCTCCTCCGGCACTTCGTCATGCGGGACCGCTTGCAGGTTTTTCGCACCACGATTCCAATTAAATCAC
Source organism: Candidatus Eremiobacteraceae bacterium (assembly GCA_036561585.1). Taxonomy (GTDB): domain Bacteria; phylum Vulcanimicrobiota; class Vulcanimicrobiia; order Eremiobacterales; family Eremiobacteraceae; genus JABCYQ01. The sequence goes on from DATBOZ010000147.1 coordinate 519, forward strand.
GAGAGCATCGCCTTCGCCCCATCGCCGCTGCCGCCTTTTCGGTGCGGTGTTTCATAACGTAGGGAGGACGCGGATGAAGATCGTTTACCGGGATCACATCGACCTGTCCGTTTCCGTGGAGCGCGCGTTCGCGTTCGCAACGGATATCGCGCGCTGGCCGATGTGGTTCGGATGCATGGTGAACGTCCATCTCCCGGAGAGCCAAGAGCTCGAGCTCGGAGCAGTGCTTCGCATTTGCATGGCCGACGGCAGGCGGCGACGGCAAGAGACCTTCGAAGTCACCCGTTACGTCCGCAACGCATTCTTGTCGCTCGAGGGCGAGCTGTCGGCGGCGCAGCGTTTCGATCTTCGGTTCGAGCAGCGGGGGTCTGCATCGCGCATCGCGGTCAGCGCCGGGTATCCGGTTTTCGGTGGAATCTTCCCCGCGCTGTACGACGCGATGCTCCGGCGTCCGCGCGTGCGGCGCGAGCTGCATGAGTCGCTGCTGCACCTGCGAGGACTACTTGACGATGGTGCGGCTTCGCGGTACCACGCCGACGAGCTGTCCATGGACGAAGCGCAACGGATCAAGGAGCATACGCATCACTTGCATTCGGTCGACCGATCACCTCAGGTAGCGTGACCATCAACGAATGCCAGTTTACGAATATCGCTGCAAGTCGTGTGGTGAAACGCACGAAATCGAACACGGATACAACGACGATCGCCCCACCAAGTGCCCCGCGTGTGGGGGCCAGCTCATCCGGGTATTTCATCCGATAGGGGTCGTCTTCAAGGGCAGCGGTTTTCATAAGACCGATTACGGGAAAAGCGGTGTCAGGGCGGCGGCGTCCGATACATCCGGCGGGAGCGGCGGCGAGAGCAAGTCAGGCGAGGGCACGCCGAGCGACGCCAAACCGGCTGAGGGAAAATCCGGCGAGAGCAAGCCGGCGGGCGAGAAATCCGGCGACAGCAAGTCGGGCGAAAGCAAACCATCCAGTTCGAAGCCGACCGATTCCAAGTCTTCTTCGGACTCCAAACCGACAAAGGAACCATGAGCTGGATAGCAATCGCGTGCGCCGTCATCGGCGCTATCTCGTGCATCATCTTCGCACTCACCTGCATCCGACCGGCGCTTCGATTACGCGGTCTCATGCAGCGATTGCAGGCACATCCGGTCGTGCAGGCGGCTCTCGATGCGCGTGACGCAAGTCAGTCGATCGCGTCGGCTGCGGCCAGCTTCGAACCGGCGTCTCGCAAGATAAAAATCGCGGCCGCATCGATTGCGGACGCCATGGCGTCGGTCGCCGGCTATGCGAGTCAGGTCGCTGAAGCGTCTGTTGTGGTCGACTCGATGCTTGGTTTTGTCGTGCCGCGCTTGCGCGGCATGCTGGCGAAGGAATCGTAAGGCCGAAATTCTGTAGTGCCGACCTTATGGTCGGCCGGCTTGTGTATTAGGGAGAGCATCGCTCGCCCTGGATAATAGTGAACGAGGCCGACCATAAAGGTCGGCCCCACATTGAAAAAGGGTGAGCGTTGCTCACGCTACTGCAATAAAATCATGCCGACCATATAGGTCGGCACTACAGTATCGATACGGACGTGCCGAACGCGTCGCTCCATCGGTCGGCGAAGTCGGGAAACGACGTCGATATGCACGCCGCGTCGCGGATCTCGACCGGCACACCAACCGCTGCGGCAAGCGCCGCAGCCGTCATGCCGATACGATGGTCGCCGTGCGTATCGATAACGGGGGGTTCGCGAAGCGGTGAACCGCCTCGCACGATGATTCCATCCGCTACTTCCCTCGCCTCGGCGCCAAATGCACGCAGCAACCGCACCGTCGAAGCGATCCGGTCGGATTCTTTGACGCGCAACTCTGACGCCTCGCGCACGACCGATTCTCCCCCGGCCAGTGCGGCGAGCGCACACAGAGCGGGAATTTCATCGATAAGCCCGGAGACCATCGATGGGGTGATCGCAAATCCGCGCAGTTTGCTTCCCCCTTCGATCGCGATCGTGGCGACTGGCTCGCCGTGCTCGACGCCGGTCGCCTGAATTTCGATCCCGGCGCCCATGGATCGCATCACGTCGAAGGCCGCGGTCCGCGTCGGGTTGACGCAGACGCCCGTGATGTCCACTGCAGCGCCTGGCATCATCGCAGCTGCAACGAGGAAGAATATCGCCGCCGATGGGTCGCCGGGTACGACGATTCGTTCGAGCGCGCGTAGAGGGCCGGCCTCGATGCTGGTCGCGTTTCGCTCCGTGCGCAAGGCCGCACCCATGGCGGCGAGCATGCGCTCAGTATGATCGCGAGCGGCACGGCGAGACCGGACGGTGGTGATGCCGTCCGCGCGAAGCGCCGCCAACAGTATCGCGGATTTCAATTGCGCGGACGCGACCGGCAGCGCGTAGTCGATGGCCCGCAGGTCTCCGCCGCGACGTAGGATTACCGGCGGCACGCCGCCTGCCGCAGTTTCGATCGCGGCACCCATCATCCGCAACGGTTCGGCGACGCGCTCCATCGGTCGCCGCCGCAAACTGGCGTCTCCGTCAAGCGTGCACGCCGTCCGGCCCGCGAGCGCGCCCATCAGCAGCCGCATCGTCGTTCCGGAGTTGGCACACTCGATTGTGCCGGCGTCGCCCGTGAACTCGCCGCCGGCAACGCGCACGAAAGACGTGTCCTCGTGCACTTCGATGCCGAGCGCGCGCAATGCGCGAATCGTCGTATTGACGTCGTCGCCGCGATTGCTCCCCTCGATCGTGGTCGTGCCTCGGGCACATGCCGAGAACAGAAGCGCGCGATGCGAAATCGACTTGTCGCCCGGAACACGCGCTTCAGATGCGATAGACGATGGCGGACCAAAACGCAACGTGGCCATCAGATGCCGATGCGCGGCAGCGGCGGCGCGCACCTCCGTCGTGCAATGCCCGACTAAAGTCGCACGCGCAAACAACGGGCGATTTTGATCGATCTCCGCTTGGGACAGGAGAAGCACGGCACGCACGGCAAAAAACGACGAGCGCGCCCCGCCCGAAAGGAAACCGATCATCGCCGCTTCCGCCGCCGTCACAGGTCTGAGGCGAGTCAGTCTTGCTTCCGTCATCTTATCGTTCGCGCTCGTGGTCTGGGGCGCAGTCGTTCGCGTGAACGGCGCTGGGATGACCTGCCCGGATTGGCCGCGGTGCCAGGGCGCATGGCTGCCCGCGCTCGATAACACGACGGTTTACGAATGGTCGCACCGCCTCGGCGCGATCATCGTCACGGCGATCATCGTATTGACGTTCATCATGGCGTGGCGCAGCCGAGCGGAACTTCCGGCCGCGCTGCGGGCAGCCTGGATCGGGATCGGTCTGATCGTCGCGCAGATCATCGCCGGATGGCTCACGATCAAGTATCAGAACAATCCGCCGAGCGTCGCGTTGCATCTCGTCGTCGGATTCCTCACGTTCATCACATTGTTGATCGTGACCGTGATCGCGCATAGCGCGCCGTCGCCCGAGCGCAGGGCGCCGAGCACGGGATTTGCGCGTCTGGCACTCGTCTGCACGATCGTCGCGTTTGCCGCTGTCTTCGCCGCCGGCTACATGAGCGCCGCCAACGACGGTGCCGCGTGTCTCGGCTTTCCGCTCTGCAACGGTTTCGCCGGCGCCGTCACAGCCGCACAACAGATCCACATGAGCCATCGATTTGCTGCGTACCTGACGATCGCGGCGGTCCTCACGGCAACCGTCGTTGCGATGACGTCGCAACGCGCTCGAAAAGATATCATAACTGTCTCGTGGGTCGCGCTCGGGCTCGTCATCCTGCAGGGCGCGCTCGGCGTGCTCACGATCGTCACGAGGCTCGACCCCGTCCTTCGGGTTTGGCATGAAGCCAACGGCGCGCTGTTGACGGGGACGCTCGCGGTCCTCACGTATTTCGCGTATCGCGGCCGGCAGGTGGCGGCGTGAGCACCGTGCGCGACTACGTAGGATTGACCAAGCCGAACGTCATGTCACTGCTGTTGTTCACGACCTTCACCGCGATGATGATGGCAGCGGGTGGCTGGCCGTCGCCGCTGCTCGTGTGGTGGACGATGCTCGGCGGCGCGCTGGCCTCGGCGTCTTCGGCTGCGATCAACATGTATCTGGACCGTGACATCGACGCCCTCATGAGCCGCACGAAGAAACGGCCGATCCCGAGCGGCCGCGTCGAACCGAATAATGCGCTGGCGTTCGGCATCGTGCTCGGCGCAATCGCGTTCTCGCAGCTCGCGCTCACGGTGAATCTTCTCGCGGCAGTGCTGTCGACCGTGGGAATCCTTTATTATGTCTTCATCTATACGATGTGGCTCAAACGTCTGACGCCGCAGAACATCGTCATCGGCGGTGCCGCCGGGTCGATTCCGCCGCTCGTCGGCTGGGCTGCCGTCACCGGTCACGTGGGGATCACCGCCCTTCTGTTGTTTCTGATCGTGTTCGTCTGGACGCCGCCGCATTTCTGGGCGCTCGCACTGTTGAAGAAAGACGAATACGCTCGCGTCGGCATCCCGATGTTGCCGGCGGTGCGCGGCGACGCCGAGACGAAGAAGCAGATATTGCTCTACTCGGTCGCGTTGATCGCCGTGACTCTTGCCATGGTGCCCCTGCATCTCATGGGTATGGTCTATCTCGCGTGTGCGCTCGCGCTCGACGCTATATTTCTCGCCTTCGCGATCTGGGTTGCGCGGGCGGGCACGCGCCGGAGCGAAGGCCTGATGTATCGCTTCTCCATGCTCTACCTCGCGTTGCTGTTCGTCGCGATGGTGGTCGACCGCTTCGGCCGCGGACCGGGCGTGTAACGAAAGGTGGCTCGGCCGTCGACGAGGACAAGCGCCGAACGTCCGGCGCTCGCGCCCTTGATGCGGCCGTTACTTTTCGGCGTGTTCGCGCGCGCGCTACCATTGACGATGTTCGGTCCGCTGCTGCCGGGTATCGCGTCATCGCTCGGCGCCACACTTGCGGGCGTCGGCTGGATCGTCGCGACCTACGCGACCGGGTCGCTGCTCGCTCAGCCGCTGATGGGCACGCTCTCCGACGCATACGGCAGGCGGCGCGTCTTCCTATGGTGCATGGCGCTGTTCGTGCTCGGCTCGTGCGTCTGCGCCGCCGCAACGTCATTGCCGCTTCTGATCACCGGGCGCGTCATCCAAGCGTTTGGGGCGGGCGGAATACAGCCCGTGGCAGCGGCCATTATCGGCGACGCGTTGCCGGCTGAGCGACGAGGCGCAGCCCTTGGGCTGCTCTATGCGGTATTCGGCATCGGCACCATGGCCGGCGCGCTGATCGGTGGCGCGATCGTCGCCGCAGCGCTTGCAGCGGCCGGCCACACGACCGGCGCGTTCGCTGCCGATCTGCGAATGTATCCTTGGCATCCGGTGTTCGTGGTCAACATCGCGACGGGAGTCGCGACCATGCTGTTCGCGCGAAACTTGCCATTGGAGAGCCGGGCGCCAAACCCGGCCCTCGCGCGATCGTTCGACGTCGCCGGTGCGCTGCTTATCGCGACCTTTGCTGCATCGTTGATGATCGCCGTCACGCGCGAGCGATGGGAATCATCCACCGCCGGTCTGGTCGCGTTCGCTAGTCTTTGTATCTTCGTCTGGCACGTCCGTCGGGCTAAAACACCGCTCATCGATCCGGGGCTCTTCGCAGCGCGGGGTCCTGCGATGCTTTACGGCATCGCGGTGCTATTCGGAATTCCGAGCTTCTCGTTGACGATCTACTCCGCGACCTACTACATCGCGCAGTTCCACGCGAGCGCCGCGCAGGCAGGAAGCGTTCTGTTCGTGCTTGCCGCATTGTATGTGGCCGGCGCGATCGCCGGGGGCGCGCTCATCAATCGATTCGGCAGCCGCGCCCTGCTTGCAGCCGGAGCGGTTTTCGTGACGATCGCGGCGTCGATGCTTGCCGGACTGACGTCGACGTACGACGTGGTCGCTGCGATGGCGCTCGGCGGACTTGGTCTTGGTTTTGCATCCGCTCCGCCAAACGCGCTTATCTTACGCTATGCACCTTCGTCTCGCGCGGGCACCGCGACGGGCGTCGCGACGATGTTGGCGACTTCGGGTTCCATCACCGCACCGGCGGTCATCGGCGCATTTCTCGCTTTTGCGCGGAGCACGGATCCGGCCACCGCATTGCGCGCTGAGTTCGCGTTGTGCGCCGTTCTGGCGGGCGCGTGTGCGGTCGCGGCGTGTGCGCTGCCTAAACCGGTTGCGGTGGCCTCGTGATCGGCGCGAGGAAAGCCGCGACGCGGCCGGAAAGGCACGCGAGAACCGGTTCTGTGCTCGCATGAGGTAGTGATCGTATGAGATTTGCCATCGCCGCGTCGTGCTGCGCACTTGCAATGCTCGCGACGTTCTTCCAAGCGGACGCTCGCGCGATCACACTTGACGACATGCGCCGCATCGTCGACGTGTCCGACCCGCAAGTGTCGCCCGATGGGAAGTCCGTCGCGATCGTCGTTTCGCGCGTGAACTGGAACGAAGACCGGCGTGATTCTTCCATCGTGTTGATCGACCTCGCAACCGGTTCGCAACGGACGCTGACGCACGATCGAAAGGACGTGGCCGCGCCGCGTTGGTCGCCGAACGGCGACCGGTTGGCGTTCATCGACTCGGTGACCGACGGCGACCAGACCACCGCGCAAGTCTTCGTGCTGCCGATGAGCGGCGGCGACGCGTTCAAGATCACCAATGCGAGCAACGACGTCGAGCAATTCGAATGGAAACCCGACGGCAAGCAGATCGCATACGTCTCGCAGGATCAAGATCCGAAGCGGGAAGGGGCCGCGCGCTTTCTCGACGGCTTTGAAGTGGGCAATAACGACTACCTGCGCAGAGAAGCGTCGCTGCCGTCGCACCTCTGGCTCGCATCGGCCGACGGTTCGTGGTCGAAGCGGCTGACACACGGCACGTGGAGCATCTCCACTCCGGACGGCGGCGCCGGCACGCCGTTCTCGTGGTCGCCGGACGGTGAGCGGATCGCCATCACGAAATTACCAAACGCGACCTACGGCGATAGCGATCCCGCGACGATTGCAATCGTCGACGCGCACACGGGCATCATGCGCGACGTGCCAGGTCAGCGCGCCTATCTGACCGGGCCGGAATTTTCGCCCAGCGGCACCGCGCTCGCGGCCGAATGGTACCGGCACGGAACGTTTAACAGCGACGGATATTTGGTCGTCGTGCCGAGCGGCGGCGGCCAAGGAACCGAAGCGACGCCGCTCGTGGACCGGAACATCGACTGGTACCGGTGGACGGCGGACGGTGCGAGGGTGCTCGAGGCTGGAGACGACGGCGCACACGTTTCTCTGTGGTCGGCGACGATCGGCGGGCAGGCGAAGAAGATCGACCTCGGTGACGTGAATTTCGGCAACGACGGCCAAGCCGGGAAAAACGGCGGCATCGCGTTTGTCGGCAATACACCCAGCGACCCAGGCGAACTTTATTATCTCGCATCGCCGGACGCGAGCGCGCGCAAGTTGACGAATTTCAACAGCGCGATCGAAGCGCTGCAATTGGGCTCGATGCGCGAAGTGACGTGGACCGGACCCGGCGGCTTTGCGGAAGACGGCATCCTCACGACGCCGCCGGATTTCGATGCGTCGAAGAAGTACCCGCTCGCGGTCGTCGTGCACGGCGGACCGCAGGGCGCGGATGGGCTCGGCTTCGACAGTCTTATCCAGTTGCTGGCGGCGAGCGGCGCTGTGGTCTTTCAGCCCAACTATCGGGGCAGCACGAATCTCGGCGACGCCTATCAGCACGCCATTTATCGAGACGGCGGCGATGGTCCGGGCAAAGATGTGATGGCAGGCGTCGCCGCTGTCCGCAAACTCGGATTTGTCGACGCGTCGCGTATGACGGTATCCGGCTGGTCGTACGGCGGATACATGACGTCATGGTTGATCGGGCACTATCCGGTGTGGAAAGCCGCAGTCGCCGGAGCGGCGCTCAACGACTATCCGCTCGACTACACGATATCGTGGTACCAAGAGGGCGATGCGGCAGATTTCTTCGGCGGCGGCCCGAACGATCCGCGGACGAGGGCGATGTGGATCGAACAATCGCCGTTGACCTACGCCGCGCGCGTCACCGCGCCGACCCTGATCATGGGCGACGTCGGCGACGCCAACGTGCCGATCATCAACTCCTACGAGATGTATCACGCGTTGAAGGATCACGGCGTCACGGTCCAGTTCATCGCCTATCCACTGGACGTGCATTTCCCCGACGATCCGGTGCGGCAGGCGGACGTCTATCGGCGTTGGATAGCCTGGCTGGAGAAATACGCGAAATGACGCAGGCGATTCGCACGCTAGGGGAATGCTCGCGCGGCGCGAAAACGGCGGCATCCACGGCCGAAGTGGCGGAACTGGCAGACGCACGCGACTCAAAATCGCGCGAGGTAACCCCTCATGTGGGTTCGATTCCCACCTTCGGCAGTGCGACTATTTCCGCACCGCGTTCGTCGCCGCAGCCGAGGATGCGCTGGCGCGCGGGTATAATTTCGATAAGAGCAGTGGGTTTGCAGAAAGCACGAATGCTTTGAACCACGATCAGGACGACTACCGGCTCGACGGCGGTTTTTGGCGAGCCGTCATCGTGATGGGAATCCTTAGCGCGCTCGGTATGTGGGGCGTGGTCGTGTTTCCCATCGAACGGTTCTTGCCCGAGGCGGCGGAGCCGGCAGCCGACATCGATTGGCTCTTCAGGTTCATGGCGTTCTTCAGCGTGCCAATCCTCGTGTACGTCAACGGATTTCTGCTCTATTTCGCGATTCGCTATCGGAAGCGCGTGAGCGATTCGAGCGATGCCACAGGTTCGCCCATCCACGATCACCGCGCGCTCGAAGCATGGTGGACGGCCATACCGGCCGTGCTCATGCTCGTGCTCGGCCTGCTGAGCTACAATGTGCTTCCCAAGTACTACGGCGCGCAGGCGGCGACAGTCACGATGGAAGCCATCGGTCACAAATGGGATTTCGAATTCCGCTATCCCGGACTCAAGCAGTCCGTCTTCAACGATTTGTATCTGCCGATCAACGTACCCGTGACGATGGACATCACCTCGACGGAGGCAAATGAAGCCGACGCCGTCATCCACTCGTTCTGGGTTCCGGAATTCCGGGTGAAGCAAGACATGGTGCCCGGCCTTGTCGTGCCGATCCATTTCACTCCGGACCGCCTCGGCACGTACCGCATCATCTGCACGGAGTTCTGCGGCGTCGGCCACTCCGATATGTGGGGCAAAGTCCACGTCGTCTCGCAATCCGACTTCGACACCTGGTATGCCAAACAACGGACCCAGGCGGCTTCCGGCGGACCGCCGATTCAGCTTGCCCATGGCGACGCTAGCGCCGGCCAAGCGCTGTTCCAGCAGAAATGCTCGGTATGCCACAACGCCGCGCCGTTCGATCAGAAAAAGGTCGGGCCCGGCCTTGCGAATCTGTTCGATGATCCCAAACATCCGAATCTCGTCGACGGGAAGAAGGCCGACTCCGCGGACGTCGCGACGATTCTCGAACATGGTTACACCGGCGACATGGGTACGATGCCCAACATGCAGGCAAACGGGATCAGCCCGGCCGACATCGCAAACCTCATCGCCTACCTGCAGTCGCTGCACAAGTAGAGGACGTACCACGAGCATGGCAGTCGCCGATATCTCCCACGCCCCGACCGGGCACATCCATCCGCCGCCCGAGACATTCGTCCAGAAGTACGTCTTCAGCTTCGATCACAAAGTGATCGCGGTCCAATACTTCATCACCACGGGATTGTTCTTCGTGCTCGCAGGTCTGCTGGCAGAACTCATGCGGGCGCAACTCGCCGGACCCAACAACCACGTCCTCAGCGTGACGACCTACAATCAGGCCTATACCGTTCATGGCTCGGCGATGGTCTGGCTCGTGATCATTCCCGTGCTGACGGGCGCCTTCGGCAATCTGGTCATGCCGCTGCAGATCGGCGCACGCGACGTCGCGTTCCCGTGGCTCAACATGTTCAGCTTCTGGCTCTTGCCGCCCGCCGGGTTGTTCCTATTCGGCAGTTTTCTGCTCGGCGCGCCCGAGGCGGGTTGGACGGAATACCCGCCCATCAGTCTGCAGGAGCCGGCCGGGACGAGTATGTGGTGCGTGGCCATCTTCTTGATCGGGGTCTCGAGCACGATCACCGGCATCAATTTCCTCGTGACCATCATCAAGATGCGCGCGCCGGGCATGACGTGGACGCGCATGCCGCTCTTCGTGTGGGCGACGGCCGTCACGGCATTTCTGTCGTTCATCGCCACCGCCAACTTGTCGGCGGCTCTCGCGGCGCTGTTCATCGAGCGGGTCTTCAACGTGCCGTTCTACGATCCGTCGCGCGGCGGTAGCCCCGTGGTATGGCAGCACGTGTTTTGGTTCTACTCGCACCCGGCCGTGTACATCATGATCCTACCGGCGTTCGGCATTGTCTCCGAGATCATACCGACGTTCGCCAGGCGGCCGATTTTCGGCTACAAAGCCATCGCGTACTCGTCGACGGCCATCGGCCTGATGTCGTTCATGGTATGGGCGCATCATATGTTCACAAGCGGCCTCGCGCAGTGGGTGCAGCTGCCGTTCATGGCGCTCACGATGCTGATCGCCGTGCCCACCGGGATCAAGGTGTTCAGTTGGGTGGCCACCCTATGGGCGGGAAAGATCCGTTTGGCGTCACCGCTGTTGTTCGTGCTCGGATTCCTGTCCACGTTCACGTTTGGCGGCATCACCGGCATCTTTTTGGCGTCGGTGCCCGTGGACATCCACGAACACGCGACGTACTTCGTCGTCGCCCACTTGCACTACGTGCTCTTCGGGGGCAGTATCTTCGGCATCTTCGCCGGCCTCTATTTCTGGTGGCCGAAGATGACCGGCCGGATGCTCGACGAAGGTCTCGCGAAACTGCACTTCTGGCTCATGTTCGTGAGCTTCAATGCGACGTTTTTACCGATGCACTGGATCGGCTTGCTCGGCATGCCGCGCCGCGTGGCCACCTACGATCCGATCTACGGCGACACCAATCTTTTCATCTCGATATCGGCCTTCGTATTGGGCGCGTCGTTCATCGTCTTCGCCTACAACGCGCTCAAGAGCGCGAAGAACGGCGAAGTATCCGGCCCGAATCCTTGGGGCGCGCGCACGCTCGAATGGATGATCCCGTCGCCGCCGCCGTATTACAATTTCGATCGGATTCCGATCGTGCTGCACGGACCGTACGCCTACGGCGAGCCGCTGCCGTATCGCGACGTCGCGCCCGAATACCTCGACGCGACGCCGCTCCACTAGACCTAGAGAGACGATAATCGACGATGGCAGTGCACGCTCTGGCGATGGACGACGAGCAATACTCCGAACAGCGGGACCACCGGCTCCTGGGTTTCTTGCTGTTCCTGATCAGCGACTGCATCATCTTCTCATCGTTCATCTTCACGTATCTCTACTTGCGTAGCGCGGCACCGGTCTGGCCGCCGCCGGGCGTCAAGCCCGCGGATCTCTACATGGCGGGCGTCAACTCGATCGTGCTCTTCGGAAGCGGCGCAACCATGCATTTCGCGATGGAATCATTCAAGCACGCAAAATTTCTTCGATTCTACTGGTGGCTGGTCGCGACGATCGTGCTTGGCTCGATGTTCTTGGGCGGACAGGCGATCGAATACACGAATCTCATCCATGAAAGCACGCTCTGGGCGGGGAGCATCTACGGCGCGTCGTTCTTCACGCTGACCGGTTTACACGGATTTCACGTCCTCATCGGCGTCTGTTTCCTCGTGGTCGTGCTTAACCAGACATTGTCGGGTACGTACTCCCGGGCGCGCTACTTCGGCCTGACGGCCGCGTCGCTGTATTGGCACTTCGTCGACGTCATCTGGGTGGCGCTGTTCAGCCTCCTGTACGTGTGGCGGTAGAGGGGACGACTGTGGATCTTGCAGCTATCGAGCGCATCATCGCACTGATCGGTGCGCTTGTCGTGGGAGGAGCGGCGCTGTGGTCGCTTCGCTTGGAGTGGCCGAAGAGCGGTCTCGACGATCACGTCACAAAGGTCATGCTCGCGTTGCTCGCGCTTGGGTGCTTCATTGTCATCCTGGTTGCGACGCGCGTGTTGCAGGGAATCGCGTAGGAGAAACGACGTGCATTCGAACGCGGTCACGAGCGATATTCCTCAGAGCCGCGGCGTGCCCGTGGCCGTGCAAGTGTTTTTCGCAGTCAGCTTGGTGCTCATCTTCTTCATGGGCGGTATCTCGGCGTTCAATTCGAAAGAATTCCACACATGGCCGGCGAGCGATTCGGCGCGAGTGCCGCTGTCGGGGACTTTCCCGTAGCGCGCCGGTGACGGTAGGAACGCGGTCAGCTGGGTGGCCGGTTCGCGCCGACGCCGAAGGCTGGAAAGTCGGACGGCAATATCCCGGTCGGCCGGCCGTCGATCGAGTGCAGCCCGCCGTACTCGGTGAACTCGAGCATCGCTGCGCGCAGCGAGTGGGGATACTCCGAGGGCCCTCGGGCGGGCCATTCGCCGGCGACGCGCAGATCCGCGGTCAGCGCCGCGACATAGCCGCACGAACCGCGCTCGGAGAAGTCGTCTCGGCCCCGCGTTCGGAGATAGCCGTCGACGATGAAGATGGGCTTGAACGTTTGGCGCAACGCGCGTAGCGGCTCGCTTACGAGCCAACCAGCGTAGACAAAAAATGCGAGCGCCACCGGCGCGAATATCAGGGCGATGGGCATTTCGGCGTGGACGGGCTGTCCTTGATCGATGCTCACGCGCGAGGCGAGAACGAATGCTACCCAAAGCAGCAGGACGCCAATAGCAGCGGGCTCCAACGCGGTGACGGCCCTTCCCGCCACGCCACGCACGACGACGCGACGTTCGGCGACACGCCACGGTCGAAAAGCGAGGACCTTGCCGCGCTCGGCGGAAGTCAGCCCGGTAGGAGTGAAGGTGGCATCCACGATGCGCAGGTTCGGTGATGACGTTGTGAGTCCCCGGGCGCGGACCGCACGCCGCGCAAGCGCGGCGCTTTTCGGGTTCGCTGCGGCATACCTCGCGTCTGTCTGCGCGGCAGCCGGCGCTCCGCCGCCGGCACCGAATCCCTTCACGCAGCCGTCGGCGCATGTAGTCGCGACCGGCGATCTCATCCCAAGCGGCACGTTCGTCGATCAAACCGGCGCGGCGAAAACCTTCGACGATTTCCGTGGTTCGACGGTGGTCGCGGGGTTCGTCTACACGAGCTGCAAAGATGAATGTCCGCTCATAACCCGCAAATTCGGCGAGCTCGAACGATTGCTTCCGCCCGGACAATTCCATCTCGTCGAAATCTCGATCGATCCTGCGCACGATACCCCACGCGTCTTGGCGGCGTATGCGCGGCGGTATGACGTGCACGTTTCGCGCCGCTCGCTCCTGACCGGCTCGCCCGATGCGATCGGGCGCTTCGAGCGCTCACTCGGCGTGTCAGCGATCGATGACGGCCGCGGCACGATCCTTCACAATGACCGAACGATCATCGTGGATCCATCCGGCCGCATCGCCGACATCATCGACGAAGCTGGATGGACACCGGATGACGTCGCAGCCGATGCGAAGACCGCAGCCGGCGTTGCGGCCAATCCGCTCGATCGAATCGACCTCGCGCTCGGCCGGACCGTTGCATACGTCTGCGGCGGTGTGGTGAGCGGACGAGCGGGTCTTGCCGATCTGCTCGCCGTGGTCGCCATTTTTGGACTCTCGGCGTGGGCCATGGTGTGGGTTTCGCGCAAGATCTTTTCGGGGGTATCGTAGACCGTGCCGAAAAAGGAGCTGGCGGTGATGAGTCATCCGCAGTGGGATTATGGCGTATTGACCGGAGATTCCAAGACAAAGGCGTGGCTCGATGAAGTGCAGCAAGTCCTGAACGACGGCTGGGAGTTGGTACACTTCGGACCGTACAACGCCACCTATAACGTGGCGATCATCCGCCGGCCTAAGGATTGAACGCGCCGGCCCGCGCAGGTTTGGCGGGAACCAGCAGGAACGCTCCAACGTATATCAATTGGATCTTCATCCTGCTCGAAAAGGAGCGGTTGGCCTTATGCGTCATGCGTTGAT
>DATBOZ010000148.1:0-2318 GCA_036561585.1 Candidatus Eremiobacteraceae bacterium
GACCGCATCATCGGCGGACGCCGGCCGGAAGATGCGCAGCGCGCGAAAGCGCTCTATGCGTCGTTCGTCCGCGGCGATATGTACGAGACCGACAGCACCACCGCCGAGCTGGTCAAGGTCGTCGAGAACACGTTTCGCGACGTCAATATCGCGCTGGCCAATGAACTTGCGGTGCTGTGCGAAGATCTCGAAGTCGATGCTTGGGAAGTCATCAGGCTGGCGAACAAGCACCCGCGCGTCAACATCTTGAATCCCGGCCCGGGCGTCGGTGGGCACTGCATCCCCATCGACCCGCAATTCCTCGCAGACGCCCACCCGTTTTCGACGGAGCTCATCCAGACCGCGCGCCGCGTCAACGCGCGCATGCCCAACCACATCGTGCGGCGCGTGAGAGATCATGTGCCGAGCGGCGAGCACCGCAAGATCGCACTGCTCGGCGCGTCGTATAAAGCCGATGTCGACGATTCGCGGGAAAGCCCATCGGAAAAACTCGTGGCGATGTTCGAAGAGCATGACTACGAGACCGCGGTCTTCGACCCGATCGCGCGAGGATTCACCCATGGCTTATACCCGAGCCTCGAGGCTGCCGTCAACGGCGCGGACGCAGTGGTCCTCGTCGTCGATCACCGCATATTCAAGACCATCGATCCGGCGGTCATCGGTCCACGGATGCGAAGCCGTCTGCTTGTCGATGCACGCAATTTCTTTGATGCTGCGGTGTGGTCGGCGGCCGGCTTCACCGTCGAGGCGCTCGGCAACGGCCGCACGCGGACCAAACCCATGTTCGTGGCGAACAGCCATTAGTAGGTCATTCGGCCCACAGACGGGCGCGAAAAGGTCAGTGGTCCTAGACCGTCAAGGGCCAATCCCGCATGGCGCCACCCAAGCAGAAAAGTTAGGATAGACCTGAGATGGCCATACAAAGCGTCAAACTTCTCCGGGTCGCCCTCGTCGACGACCAAAACATCATGCGCGAAGCGTTCGCCGCACTGATCGAAGAGAGCGGTGTCGCGGAAGTCATCGCGTCGTATCCCCACGCCGGCGTCTCGGCCGCCGAACTGCGTCAGCAGAACATCGGCGCCGTGCTCATCGGCTTTGAGGCGCAGCTCAGCGATCCGCTGCAAACGGCATCGATGCTCGCGCTCTCGCTTCCCGGCGTCCCGTTGTGCGCGCTCGTCGGAGGCGGACAACCGACACTCGTCCACAATGCGATGAAAGCCGGATGTACGTGCGCCGTCAGCACCGGTTCATCCGTTGAAGTGCTAGTCGCAGCGCTGCGCGCGCTGAATCTCGGTCAAGCCTGGGTGGATCCGAACCTCGGCGGCCGGCTGCTCATCGCCGAGTACGGCGGCGGCGGCAAAATGGGTACAAATGGATGTAACGAACTTCCCCCTTCCCAGCACTAATCTGATGTATAGGAAACCTCGGTGAGCAAAATGATTGATTCAACTTGGAGCGCCGGACGAAATGTGCTCGCGACGTTGCTCGCGGCCGCGTTCTTCGCCGCGCCATACGCCGCGTACGGAGCCATCGCCGACGCTCCCGCAGCCGCACCGCCGCCCGCGCAGGCCGCGCCGGCCGCGGCGGCGCCATCGCCGGACTACGTCATCCACTCCGGTGATCAGCTCAACGTCCAGGTGTTCGGCGACGCATCGCTTTCGCAAATGGTGACGGTGCTGCCGTCAGGCGACATCCAGTATCCGCTCGTCGGTAAGGTGCACGTGGCCGGGCAATCGCCCGACGCCGCCGCCAAGACCATCGCGCAAGCGTTGAAAAAATTCGTCCGCAATCCGGTGGTGAGCATCATTCTTGCGCAGCAAGGACAGATCAACGTGCTCGTGCTCGGTGGCGTTCAACATCCGGGCAAGTACCAGTTGACGTCGGCTGCAAAACTGACCGACGCGGTGTCCGTGGCCGGTGGGCTTGCGGGAACGGCGCAGGCGTATCCCACGGCGAAGATGACGGACTACAGCGGACAGATGCGAGAGGTCTCGCTGCAAAAATTGTACGGCGAAGGCGACACTTCGCTGGACCTGCCGGTGACCGACGGATCCATCGTGTACGTTCCTTCACCGGTTCTGATCGACGTCGAAGTTTCCGGCGCGGTCGATCATCCGGGCGAGGTGGAATTATCGCAGGGCGACCGCCTTTCCATGGCCATCGCGAAGGCGGGCAATAGCAACAACGCCGACGCCGACCTGAACAACATCCACGTCACGCGCACGAGTCCCACCGGACAAGTGCAGAACTTCAACGTCAATCTCTACGATTCGCTGCAGCACGGGGACACGAACGTCGACATGCCGTTGCAAAAAGGC
>DATBOZ010000149.1:0-2445 GCA_036561585.1 Candidatus Eremiobacteraceae bacterium
AGGATGGTCAACGTATCGATCACTTTGCGCGCGAGCGGCATCGGCCGGCCGTTTGCGAAGAGGACCGAACTCCGGTCGTCGAGGGTGAAGCAGGCAAACCGGTACACGAATTGAGCCTTCCTTGAGGACGGCCGCGCAGCAGCCGTGCTACCTTTTACGCATCATGAATTTTTTGCTATGCCTGGTCTTCGCAGCGCTCACGGGCCAGTCCGCCCTCGTCGGAACGTGGTCGGCCGAGAGAATATACGGTCCTGTCATCGCCGGTGGCCGGATTGTCGCTGAGCGTAATGACGGTTGGCGCGTCAGTGTCGGAGGAATGAATTGGGTTGCGCCTTCAGGCAGCGCTCCCGATTTCATTTTCGACGATGGGAGTGAACTCAGGCTGCACGTGTTGGACACCCGGCTGACCGGACAATGGATCCAACCCGGCGACGAAGAGGACGCCCATGCCGAGGCAACGCCCGTTTCGTTCGTGCAAGACCGTCGAGGATTGTGGCACGGCACCATTCATCCGGTCACGAATGCGCAGCATCTCACGTTGATCGTCACGCCGCAATCGCGCGCGCCCTCCCAAGCGATGCTGCTCAATCCGGAACGGAACGCCGGACTCGGTATTGGGGTCCGCACGCTGTGGCTACAAGGCGCAATCATCCGGTTGCAGCGCGCAGGATCCGACGACGTCATCGGGCGCTGGGACCAGGGGTTGAACGCCCTCTTTCTCAAGGACCCCGGATTGCCCGGTACGTTTGAATTCAAAAAGATCGCCCTCACCGCACGGTCGCCGTACCGGTACCGGCGACCGGCGGCAAGCGACGACGGTTGGCAGACCGCGCGATTGCGCGATGTCGGCCTCGACGAGACGAAGATCGCGGAACTCATCGACAGCGTGATCGCAAAACCGCAGAGCCTCCGCTCGCCCCGGCTTCAGGCGCTGCTCATCGCGCGCCACGGCCGCCTCGTGCTCGACGACTATTTCGACGGTTTCGACGCTCGCCGTCCGCACGACGTGCGCTCGGCCGGGAAGAGTATCACGACGCTCATGGTCGGCAAAGCGATCGAGCGCGGCGCGGCGTTCACACCGGAGAGCGCGGTTTCGTCGATCTTTTCTCCGTACTCCCCGTTTGAGAATTACAGCTTGACCAAAGACCGGATCACAGTCGCGAATCTCATGTCGATGTCGGCGGGCTATGCATGTGATGACAACGACGACGCATCGCCCGGCAACGAGGACCGGATGCAGTCGCAATCAGCGCAGCCCGATTGGTACCGGTACACGCTGGACCTCCCAATGCTGTTCACGCCGGGCGAGCGCGCGCTGTATTGCAGCGCCGAAATCAACTTGCTCGGCGCCGTCATCGAGGAAAAGACGGACACGTGGCTGCCGGAATTCTTCTACGAGAACTTCGCGCAGCCGATGCAATTCGGCGATTATGGGATGTGGCTGATGCCGCCGCCGACGTATACCGCGTACATGGCCGGCGGCGACGATTTCCGGCCGCGCGATTTTCTGAAATTCGGCCAGTTATTTCTCGATCGGGGCCGATGGAACGGAAAGCAGATCATCGATCCGGCGTGGCTCGCACGCGTCTCGAAAAAGCAGTCGTATGTCGAGAACGGCGGGGGCGACTATGGCTGGGGCTGGCACTTGGCGACCTACCGAGCCGGCGGGCGAGAGATCGCCGCGATCAACGCCGGCGGGAACGGCGGCCAATTGCTGTACGTGTTTCCGTCACTCGATATGACGGTGATGATCGCGGCGGGGAACTACGGCGATTATCGCGTCTGGAGCCGCTTCCAAGATCTTCCGAATGCGATCCTGGCCGCGCTCAGCAGTGGAACTTCTCGATGAGGGTGAGATGCGGCGTCGCATTCGCGTCGTCTGTAGCACCCACGGCCCAGACGTCCGTCGGACCGACGCCGTAATCGCATTGAAGGTGTTTGACTTCGAGTTGGCGTTCTTGGATTTGGCGATGCTCCACTTTGTGCCGTTCCAACGCTCGATGAGTGTCATGGCGTTCGGACTGTTGTAGCCGCCATCTGCGAACGCCACATTTGGCGCTAACGCGATGACGCTGCCAAGTGCGTTGTCTTCGGTGCCCTTGTTCGGACTGGTCACGATAGACCACGCAGACCCTTTCCAGTGCGCGACAAGATAGGCCCGGATGCCCGGAGCGACGCGGTAAATGACGACGGCCCAGACGTCGCTGGTGCCGCCGGCGGCGACGGCGTAAAACTGGTTCTTGACGCCGCTGACACGGGCAAGCAAGGTCGCCGCGCATGAGCCGAACGGCCTAGACTTCGAGTCCACGCGGCAAGACTATATTCCGAGCAGACAAAATCTTCGCCCACATCACCGCGCTCGCCACTCTCCGTAGGAGGCCGACGCATGTCGCACCACATCACGATCCCGATCAACGAAAACGGCGTTATTTTTGATAGTGACAT
>DATBOZ010000150.1:0-26887 GCA_036561585.1 Candidatus Eremiobacteraceae bacterium
CGCGCTCGCGCTCAGGTAATCGATGCGGACGGCCGCAAATGGCTGCCCTGCCGATTCGTCCCGCTTTTGACACCCTTGACGGCCTGGTGTATAGTAGGGGGCGTTTGAACGGCGGCCGCCGGTGTCCCGGCGCGGCGCTCCTTGAAAGGCCTCATTGACCAAATCGCTCATCATCGTCGAATCGCCCGCAAAGGCGAGAACGCTCAAGAAATTCCTTGGCTCGCGCTACCAAGTTCTCCCATCCGTCGGTCACGTCCGCGACCTCCCAAAGAGCCGGCTTGGAGTTGATGTGGAGAACGGCTTTGCCCCTTCCTATATCACGATCAAGGGCAAGGGTCCGGTCATCAAAGAGCTGCGTTCGGCCGTCAAGAAAGCGACGCACGTCTATCTCGCGCCAGATCCGGATCGTGAAGGCGAGGCTATCGCATGGCATCTCGCCGAGCTGCTGAAGCTGCCGGAGCCGCTGCGCATCGAACTGCACGAGATCACCAAAAAAGAAATAGAAAAGGCGCTGAAGCATCCGCGCGCCATCGATAAGGATCGCGTCGACGCGCAACAGGCGCGGCGCATCCTGGACCGCCTCGTCGGCTATAAGATCTCACCGTTGCTTTGGGCCAAGATCCGCGGCGGCCTCTCGGCCGGGCGCGTGCAGTCGGTCGCGATGAAGATGATCGTCGAGCGCGAGCGCGAGATCGACAAGTTCACGCGGCACAAGTACTGGACGATCAGCGCGAAGCTTTGGCCGCACGGGCATCACGACGCCGAGCATATCCTACCGGCCGAACTTGTTTCCGTCGACGGCGCGCGCACCGGCTTAGCCGCCGACGTCGCGGCCGCGGTCGGGTCCAAGAGCGTCTACATCACCGACGAGAGCGGTGCCGATCAACTCAAGGAGCGCTTGCGCGTCGCGAAGTTCAAAGTGACGTCGGTCAAGCAAGCCGAACGGCGCGATTTCCCGCGCGCGCCATTCACCACGAGCACGATGCAGCAAGAGGCATCGCGCCGGCTGAAGATGCGCGTGCGCAAGGCCATGCAGATCGCGCAGGGCCTGTACGAAGGCGTCGACATCGGCGAGGAAGGCACGACCGGCCTCATCACTTACATGCGCACCGACTCCACGCGGCTGTCGGACGACGCGCAGGCCATGGCGCGCGACTTCATCCTCAACGCCTACGGCGAAGAATTCCACACCGGCAAACAATACAAGATCTCCGAAGATGCGCAAGATGCGCACGAAGCCATCAGACCGACCGACGCGCGGCGGACGCCGGACGCGTTGAAGCCGTACCTCGACGCGCCGCAGTTGAAATTGTACCGGATGATCTGGGAGCGTTTCGTCGCAAGCCAGATGTCGCCGGCCGTCTACGACCAGACCACGGTCGAGATCGAGGCGGACGGTTGTCAGCTCCGGGCGAGCGGCAGCGTGCTCAAGTTCGCCGGCTACACGAAGCTGTACGAAGAGTCGCGCGACGAAGACGCCGATGAAGACGACGATCGCCGTAAGCACCTGCCCGCGGTCGAAGAAGGGCGTACGCTCGATTTGCGCGCGGTGACACCGGTCGAGCACGAAACGCAGCCGCCGCCGCGCTTCACCGAAGCGAGTCTGGTCAAGACGCTCGAGGAAAAAGGCATCGGCCGGCCGAGCACGTACGCGACGATCGTCGAAACGATCCAGGCGCGCGGCTATGCCCGGCTGCACGAGCGGCGGTTCCATCCCGAAGAGATCGGCTACACGGTCGTCGACTTCATCCAGACCTGGTTCCCGCTGATCGTCAACGAGACGTTCACGTCGGAGATGGAAGCCAAACTCGACCGCGTCGAAGACGCGCACGTCGATTGGGTGGCGGTGCTCACCGAGTTCTGGAAACCGTTCGAGGCGCAGTTGACCAAAGCCGAAGAGGCCGAGCGCGTCGAACTCGAGGAAGAGTTCACCGATGAGATCTGCCCGACGTGCGGACGGCCGATGAAGTTCAAGATGAGCCGCTTCGGAAAATTCTTGGGTTGCTCGGGATATCCCGAGTGCCAGACGACCAAGCAGATCATCAAAGATACGGGCGTGCTTTGTCCGCGCGACGGCGGCCGCATCGTCGAAAAGCGCGGCCGCAAGAGCGGCAAGGCGTTCTACGGTTGCGAGAATTTCAACACCCCGGCGAAGTGCGACTTCGTCCTGTGGGATCCGCCTATCCCCGATTCGTCGTGCGCGCAGTGCAACGCAGTGCTCGTGCGAAAGACCAATCGGAAAGGCAGCCGGGTCGTCTGCAGCGCGACTGCCGACCACGAAACCGGTTGGACCGAGCCGCCCGAACAGCAATCGGCGTAAGCCGTGCGTCCTCTCAAGATCGTCGGCGGCGGGCTGGCCGGCAGCGAAGCGGCGTGGCAAGCAGCCGCGTTCGGTGTGCCGGTGACGCTTCACGAAATGCGGCCCATAAAGCAGACTGGCGCGCACAAAACAGGCTCGCTCGCAGAACTCGTCTGCTCGAATAGCCTACGCGCGTCCGCACTCGAGAACGCGGTCGGGCTGCTCAAGGAAGAGATGTCGCGCTTCGGGTCGCTCGTCGTCGAGGCGGCGCGCGCCTCCGCCGTGCCGGCGGGTGGCGCGTTGGCCGTTGATCGCGACGCATTCTCCGCGCACGTCGAAGCTCGGATCGCGGCGCAGCCGCTGATCGAAGTCCGGCGCGAAGAGGTCGTCGCGCTCGATCCTGATGAGGTGACGCTCGTGGCATGCGGTCCGCTCGGGTCGGCCGCGCTTGCCGAGTCGCTCGCCGCAGTCTGCGGTCTCGAGCAGCTGCACTACTACGACGCTGCGTCGCCGATCGTCGCGGCCGATTCGATCGACATGTCGCAAGTCTACGAAGCCTCGCGCTACGACAAAGGCGGAGGAGCAGACTATCTCAACATCCCGCTCGACCGCGATCAGTACGTCACCCTCGTCAACGATTTGGTCGCGTCGGAAAAGCACGAGCCGCACGGATTCGAGATCGATGCTGCAGCTGGTAAGGTGCCGTTCTTCGAGGCATGCCTGCCGGTGGAAGAGATGGCGCGGCGCGGCGAAGACACGCTGCGCTTCGGGCCGCTCAAACCGGTCGGGCTGATCGATCCTCGCACCGGCAGGCGCCCTTACGCCGTCGTGCAGTTGCGACGGGAGAACTCGGCCGGCACCGCGTTCAATCTGGTCGGATTTCAAACGCGCTTATCGTGGCCGGCGCAAAAAGCGGCATTCGGAAAGCTGCCCGGACTCGCGAACGCGGAGTGGCTTCGGCTTGGCGTCATGCATCGCAACACGTTTGTCGACGCGCCGCGCGTTCTCGCACCCGATATGTCGCTGCGCCGCGCGCCCAATCTGTTCTTGGCCGGCCAAGTGAGCGGATGCGAAGGCTATGTCGAAGCCGGCGCGACTGGGATCATCGCCGCTGTGAACGCGGTGCGCCGGCTGCGCGGATCTCGTGAGGTCTTTGCGCCGCCGCCGGAAACCGCGCATGGCGCTTTGCTTTCGTATCTATCCGACGCCACCTCACACGATTTCCAGCCCCAAAACGTGACCTTTGCCTATATCGCCGCGCTCGACACGCCGGTTCGCGACAAGCGGCTGCGCCGTCAAGCGATCGCAGCGCGCGCACTTGGCATCGTCGACACCCTCGCCGCCGCCCTCGCCGAAGAACGCGCCGATGTAGTGGGGCGAGCATCGCTCGCCCTGTAGTGCCGACCTTTACGGTCGGCCATTTTCTTGTAGTAGGGCAAACATCGCTTGCCCAATAATCCCACGACATGAATCGCTCCACCACCATCTGCGCCGTCCGTCGCGACGGCAAGCTCGCGATCGCCGGCGATGGCCAAGTCACGTTCGGCAACACGATCATGAAGCACAAGGCACGCAAGATCCGCCGGCTCGGCGACGGCAAAGTGCTTGCCGGTTTCGCCGGATCTGCGGCCGACGGTATCACACTGCTGGAAAAATTCGAATCGAAGTTGTCGGAATTTCGCGGCAACGTCTCGCGCGCCGCGGTCGAGCTCGCGAAGGATTGGCGCACCGATCGGTTCTTGCGCCGCCTTGAAGCGTTGCTGATCGTCGGCGACACCGCGCACCTCTACGTGTTATCTGGTACGGGCGACGTGGTAGAACCGGACGATGACGTCGCTGCGATCGGCAGCGGCGGCCCGTACGCGCAAGCTGCAGCGCAAGCGCTCGTTCGCAACAGCGCATTGTCGGCGGAACAGATCGCGCGCGAGGCGCTGACAATAGCGGCGAAGATCTGCATCTACACGAACGACGACATCTCGGTCGAAACCCTCTAACCGGTTGCTCGCGCTGCAAACGGAGCGGCTGGAGCTCGAGCCGCTGATACCGGCACACGCAAAAATATTGTTCCCGCAAATGCGCGATGCGCGCTTGTACGAATTCCTCGACTCCGAACCGCCGAGGTCCGTCGCCATTCTTGAGACGCAATACCGCCGATGGGAGCCGCGCCGGTCGCCCGATGGGACTCAAGCGTGGTTGAATTGGGCGGCACGACTGCGCAGCGGCGAGTACATCGGGTGGTTCCAAGCGACCGTGTACGATAACCATCGCGCCGACCTAGCGTATTTGGTGTTCATGGCGCACCAACGGCACGGCTATGCGATCGAAGCGTGTCGAGCCGTCGTCACATATCTCAGCGGCGAGTATGGCGTGCGAACGATTCGGACGACGATCGACAAGAGAAACACCGCATCGATCGCGCTTGCGCGAACACTAGATCTGACACAAAGCGGCGCTGACGCACACGGCATTTGGTTCGAAAAGCAGATCCCCGGACCAACTCCCTAACCGCCGTCGTTCGATCCCGTGAGCGCGTACCGAAGGTTTCGCTCGATATACGGGATGTCTGCGCGGGCGACAGGCACGGCGACCAGGCAGCAAAACACCATCGCACCAGCGATTTTCATGAGCAGACCGCCGCCGTTTTGCATGAACATCGCCGGTAAGAACGAGATGAGTAGCGTGAGTCCGATCAGTGCCATGGCGACATGCAGCCACGGCAGCGCGAAACGCCCACGCAGGCGGCATCCGTCCGCGTGAATCTCGATGCGGCCGCGAAACGTGCAGCGCAGCGCATTCATGACGTCGTTCAGCGCCATCTCGGATCTTCCGCGCTGATAGCGCGCGACGATATCTGCACCGATCACCTCTACTTGGATCATTTCCGCGTACGAATTTGATGCGCCTCGATTGAGGCCGTTCAGCGCGGCGACAGCATCGGGCGGTGAAAGCGGACTGTCAACTTCAATCACCGATCGGCCGAGAAGCCAGCGGTCGATCCCTGAAAGCAACGAGACCGCCATTACGCCGTCGGCACCGCCGCTGCCAATGCGCTCACCGTGGCCTTCGCATCGCCGAAGAGCATCATAGTCTTCGGATTCTCGTAGAGCGGATTGTCGATGCCGGCGAACCCCGGATTCATCGATCGTTTCAGAACCACGACGTGCTGCGCTTTGTCGACGTCGAGGATCGGCATGCCGTAGATCGGGCTCGACGGCACGTTGCGTGCCGCCGGATTGGTGACGTCGTTCGCGCCGATGATCAGCGCGACATCCGCGTGCTCGAACTGCGGATTGATCTCATCCATTTCGTGCAGCTGTTCGTACGGCACATTGGCTTCCGCCAGCAAGACATTCATGTGGCCGGGCATGCGGCCGGCCACGGGATGGATGGCGAATTTCACGTCGACGCCGCGCTTTTCGAGATTGGCCGACAGCTCGCGCACGGCGTGTTGCGCCTGCGCGACCGCCATGCCGTATCCCGGCGCGATGATGACACTGCGCGCATACGCGAGCAGCGTGGCGACATCTTCGACGGAGGCCGTTCGGACACTGCCCCCCGTGCTCGCGGTGCCAGGTGCGGAAGCGTCGGCCGCGGCGACGCTGCCGAAAGCGCCGAAGAGCACGTTGCCGATCGAACGGTTCATAGCTTTGGCCATGAGCATCGTGAGCAGCGTACCGGACGCACCGACTAACGTTCCGCTGATGATCAGCACCGTGTTCGACAACACGAAGCCGGTGATCGCGACCGCCACGCCGGTGAACGAGTTCAGCAGCGAGATGACGACCGGCATGTCGGCGCCGCCGATCGGTAATACGACGAGCACACCAAGCAATGCTGACGCGACGACCAATCCGATGAAATAAACAGGATCGAGATTGCCCATGGCGAGCCAGACCGCGAGACCGACGACCGAAAGCGCGATCAACGCGTTGACGATCTGCTGCCCGGTATAGGTCAGCGGACGCCCGGGCATGAGTTCCTGCAACTTGGCGAACGCGATTAGGCTGCCCGCGAACGAGATCGAGCCGATGATGACGCTCAGCACGATTGGCACCATATCGGCGGCCGTCGCACTGCCAAATCCAGAGATCTTCAAGAATTCGCCCGAGGCGACGAGGGCTGCCGCGCCTCCGCCGGCGCCGTTGAACAATGCCACCATCTGCGGCATCGCGGTCATCTTCACCGCGCGCGCCGAGAAATAGCCGATCGCGGCGCCGATCACGCCGCCGCCGATGAGGATGGGCCAGGTCACGATCTGCTGATCGAGACACGTCGCCGCCACCGCGATGAGCATGCCCACCGCAGCAAGTGTGTTGCCCCGCTTCGCATGGGCAGGTGAACTCAAAAACTTCAGACCGATGATAAAACATATGCCGGTGACGAGATACGATAGTGCGAGCAGCGTGTCAAGCCCGGTCATTGCTTCGAACCCGGCTTCGCTTTGAACATCTGCAGCATGCGTCCGGTGACGGTGAATCCACCGACCACGTTGATGGCCGCGAGCACCATGGCAGCCGCACCGATAACACTGCCGGTCGTACCGCCGATCGCGGCGCCGGCCACCAACATGGCGCCGACGACGACGATGCCGTGGATCGCGTTCGTGGCCGACATGAGCGG
This sequence comes from Candidatus Eremiobacteraceae bacterium, assembly GCA_036561585.1. GTDB lineage: Bacteria > Vulcanimicrobiota > Vulcanimicrobiia > Eremiobacterales > Eremiobacteraceae > JABCYQ01. The sequence continues at coordinate 6,920 of DATBOZ010000150.1, forward strand.
CGTGTGAAGCATCGACGGCACTTTCGAGATGACTTCGAAGCCGACGAAGACGGCCAACACGAAAACCGTGAGTTCGAACAACAGTGTTTCGGTCATGCCACTCCTCCGGTCGCGAGTTTCGCCACGGCTTCATTCACGATTGCGCCATCTCGTGTGATGCAGACGCCTTTTGTGATCTCATCTGCCATGTCGAGATTGAGCGAGCCATCCTTCACCAAATGCACGAAGAGCGCGTTGACATTTTTCGCATAGAGCTGGCTTGCGTGCTGCGGCATGGACGACGGAACGTTGAACGGCCCGATCACGTGGACGTCGTGCACGACGATGCTCTCACCGGGCTTCGTGCATTCGCAGTTGCCACCGGCCTCTGCAGCGAGGTCGACCACGACCGACCCCGGCCGCATCGCCTTGACCATCGCGTCGGTGATCAGCAGCGGCGCCTTTCGGCCGGGGACGAGCGCGGTCGTGATGACCACATCCGATTCCGCAACAGCCTTGCCGAGCGCTTCGCGGTTGGTGGCCTGCTCTTCGGGCGTGAGCTCGCGCGCATAACCACCAGCGCCCTCGGCGGCGATCGGCGGCGATATGAACGAAGCGCCCAAACTTTCCACTTGCTCTTTCGTCGCGGCCCTTGCATCGAAGCCGGTGACGACCGCGCCGAGCCGCCGGGCTGTCGCGATCGCCTGTAGGCCCGCGACACCAGCGCCGAGCACGAGCGCTCGCGCGGGCGGAATGGTACCTGCTGCGGTCATGAGCATGGGGAAAAACTTCGGTAGGGCGTCGGCCGCGAAGAGCACGGCTTTGTATCCTGCGACGGTCGACTGGCTCGAAAGCGCGTCCATGCCTTGGGCGCGGCTGATGCGCGGGATCGCGTCCATGCTGAACGACGTCACGCCTTGCTTCGCAAGCGCTGCAGCGTCTGCGGGATAGACGAGCGGCTGCAGAAACGCGATGAGCGCGCAACCGCTTCGAAGAGCGGTGATCTCCGCCGCGTTCGGCCGCTGCACTTTCAAAACAAAATCGCCGCCGCTGTACAGTGCGCCGGCGTCGGGAGCTATCGACGCACCAACGCTCCGATACGCGACATCGAGAAATCCTGCGGCATTCCCGGCCCCCGTTTCGACGGTCACCTGCAATCCGGACTTCACAAGCTTGCCCGCAATGTCCGGGGTGACCGCCACGCGACATTCCCCCGGCGCGGACTCCTTTGGCACGGCAACGTTCAACGAGCGCCCTCCTCTAATGTCGGACCGGCGTCGTATTCTGCCGAATGGTTCGAAATCTTCTTCGAGACTTCTCGATCCTCTCATCCGATTGTCACCGGCTCCTCATCGCGCGCGCGCGGCTGGGCGTATAATCGGAAGATGGGGACGGAACGGAGAAGGTCATGAGACCGGTCGTCATATCGTTAGCGGCGCTAGCGGCGGCGCTTTGCTTACTCGGTGTCATCAAAGCATCGTCACGCGCGGCAAGCGGTGCAGCGCCGTGTAGCAGCACTTGCAATGTCGCCCAGCACCGCGTCGCAATGGCCGATTCGATGAATATGCCGCAGATGGGTCCCCCATCCACCGAAATGACGATGGGGCCGCATATGAAACTCTCGCCGACGCGTGCTCTGCAACCCGGCGATGCCGAGCGCGCGAACGCCATCGTCGCGACACTGCGCGTGACCCTCTCCAAGTACCAAGACTTTCGCGTCGCCCAAGCCGACGGCTATAAGCAGTTCTTGCCGAACGTCAAGCAGCCTCGCTATCATTTCACGAGTTGGATGAACGCGCTGGCCGCGGAGCATGGATTCGATCCCGCCCGCCCCACATCGCTTCTCTACGACAAGAACGGCGACTCGTATAGACTTGTGGGCGCCATGTACACCGCGCCACGAAGCGCGACACCGGCCGCGCTCGAAGCGCGCATACCGTTGAGCATCGCGCGTTGGCACCAACATGTCGATTTATGCTGGGGACCGTTGGGGACGGACAAATCGAAATATGTCGGACCAAATGCGCAATTCGGCCTGCTTGGGTCCATCACGACCCAAACCGCGTGCGATGCCGCAGGCGGACATTTCCAGCCGGTGCTCTACAATTGGATGGTCCACGTCTACCCATTTGAAACCGACCCCGCCAAGATCTGGCGCGTGGACATGTAGTAGGGCGAGCAACGCTTGCCTAATTTTTTTTACGCGGGCGAGCGATGCTCGCCCTACTACAAAATGGTCGGCTCCTTCAGAGACGAAGGGCGGGGCAAGTTGGGGGCCGCCCCGAATATGACTTCATGCACCCGCAAGATCTCACGCCGGCGCGCGTCGTCGCCGAACTCGATCGGTACATCGTCGGCCAATCCCAGGCCAAGCGCGCGGTCGCGGTCGCGCTGCGCAACCGCTATCGCCGCGAACGCCTGCAAGGTGAGATGCGCGATGAGGTCATCCCGAAGAACATATTGATGATCGGTCCCACCGGCGTCGGAAAGACCGAGATCGCGCGGCGGCTTGCCGTCCTCGTCAACGCCCCGTTCGTGAAAGTCGAAGCGACGAAGTACACTGAGGTCGGATACGTCGGTCGCGACGTGGAATCGATGGTGCGCGATCTCGTCGAAGCGGCGATCCGCATGGTGCGCGCCGAACGTATCGCGGAAACCGGCGATGCGGCGGAAGAACTCGCGCTCGAGCGGCTTGTCGACATCCTGGAGCCGTCGACGAAGGCGCACTCCGCCGCGGTGAATCCGTTGACCGGTCTCTACGCCATGCTCGGTGGGCCGCAGACCCGCACCGTCGACGCGTCGCCACCGCCTCCTCGCTCGGAAGATATCGAGGCCAAACGCCGGCAGACCAAAGACGAATTGCGCTCGGGTTTCTACGACGTCCGGATGATCGAGATCGAAACTGAGGAGTCGCAGCAAATCGTCGGGGCATTCGGCGGCACGCAGATGGACGAGATGGGCAACAACATGGGCGACCTCCTCGGGTCGATCTTGCCGAAGAAGCGCAGCAAGCGGCGCGTCACGGTGGCCGAGGCCCGCCGCATCTTCGCGCAGGAAGAAGCAGCGAAACTCGTCGACAACGAATCGCTCAAGCGCGAAGCGGTTCGCCGCGCCGAAGAGAACGGCATCATCTTCGTCGATGAGATGGACAAGATCGCGGGCGGCGGGGACGGATCGCATGGCCCGGACGTATCGCGCGAAGGCGTCCAGCGCGACATCCTGCCGATCGTCGAAGGCTCGACGGTCGTCACCAAACACGGCCCGGTGAAAACCGATCACGTCTTGTTCATCGGTGCCGGAGCGTTTCACGTCAGCAAACCGAGCGACCTCATACCGGAATTGCAGGGCCGGTTTCCGATACGCGTCGAGTTGGACAGCCTGACCAAAGAAGATTTCAAGACGATTCTCACGCAGCCGAAGAACGCGCTGATCGAACAATACCGCCAGCTGCTGGCCACCGACGGCGTTTTGCTCTCGTTCCCGGACGACGGCATCGACGCCATCGCCGAACTTGCCACGCTGGTCAACGAACGCACGGAGAACATCGGGGCGCGCAGGCTACACACCATGTTGGAGCGGGTGCTTGAAGGCGTTTCGTTCGACGCGCCGGAGCGGGGCGGCGACGTGGTCGTGGACCGCCCGTACGTGGAGGAGCGTCTCGCCGACATCGTCAAAGACCATGATTTGTCACAGTATATCCTATAACGCGAAAACGGAAATAGATGGCCTATATACGTCGCATCGTCATGGAGCCCGATCCGATCCTTCGAAAAGTTTCGAAGAAGGTCAGCGAGCTCGAATTGAAGATGCCGCTCACGCAACAGCTGATCGACGACATGTTGGAGACCATGTACGACGCGCCGGGCATCGGCCTCGCCGCGCCGCAGGTGGGCATCGCCAAGCGCATCATCGTCGTCCACGTCGGCGACGACGATGGGCCGTACGCGATCGTCAATCCCGTGCTGTCCGATTTCGAAGGCGAAGCAGTCGCCACTGAAGGCTGCCTCTCTATTCCGGGCAAGATCGGCGACGTCACCCGTGCCGAGAAGTGCTCCGTGACCGGGCTCGACCGCAAAGGCAAGAAATTCCGGCTCGAAACCGAGGGTCTGCTTGCCCGATGTTTTCAGCACGAAGTCGATCACCTCGACGGCGTCCTGATCATCGACAAGGCGACCGACATCCGCGAAGCGGTCCCCGTGGAGCTCCAGTCGGAAGCTGAGGCCGGTCGCGAACTCCAGGTTTGAAGCGAACCCGCGACTGCGCGTCATATTCTTCGGCACGTCGAGCTTCGGCGTGCCGATATTGCGAGCGCTCGCTCGCGATCATGACGTCGTGCTGACGATCACGCAACCCGACAAGCCGTCGGGACGCGGCTTGACATTGTCACCGTCGGCGATCAAGAAAGCCTCACGCGATCTTGGGATCGCGGTGGATACGCCCGACAAACTCGACAACGACGCGGTGCGAGCCGTGCGCGCGCTGCACGCGGACGTCCTGGCATGCGCATCGTACGGCAAGATACTTCCGGCGGCGCTCGTGACCAACGCCGAGATGCCCGCGCTCAACGTGCATCCAAGCGCACTTCCGAGATATCGCGGCGCGACGCCGATCCAAGGTGCGTTGCTGGCCGGCGATGCGTCGACTGCGGTCAGCGTGATGTGGATGAGCTCGCGCATGGACGCGGGCGACATCGCCCTGCAAGTCGCGGTGGACATCGAAGCGGACGAGAATTTCGGCGCACTGCACGATCGCTTGGCGGAAGTCGGCGCACGCGCGCTCCTTGACGCGTTGCGGCTGTACGCCCAAAACGTGCTTCCGCGCCAGGCGCAAGCTGAAGCGTCGGCGACGTACACGCGCCCGATCTCGAAGGCAGACCTGGAACTGCGATTCACCGCCACATCGCTTGAGCTTGCAAACCGCGTGCGCGCGTACTCGCCCAAACCCGGCGCTTGGATGCCGCTCGATGGGCGTCGCCTAAAAATCTTGGCCGCTTCTCCCGCGCCCGGCGAATCGATCGGATCGCCGGGCACGCTGCGCGTCGAAGCGGAAGGCGAGCCAGTCGTCGCGACGATCGACGGAGGACTCCGGCTGAAGAGTGTCGTTCCGGAAGGCAAGCGGCCGATGACCGGGCGCGAATATGTTCGTGGACTGCGCGCGTGACCGCACGGGACGCTGCTCTTCGTGCTCTTCTGCGCGGCGGCGACTCCGCAGGCGATCTTGACGCGGAATTGCGGCTCGCCAATCTCGCCCCACGCGACGCAGCGTTTGCGACTGAGCTGAGCTACGGCACCCTCAAGATGCAGCGCGCGCTCGCATGGTCGGTGCAGACCGTGCTCAGGCGGCCGCTCGAGAGTTTGGATCCGCCGCTTCGTTGGGTGCTGCTGCTCGGTGCGTACCAACTGTTGTATCTCGATCGGGTACCGGCGCACGGCGCGGTCGACGAGAGCGTCAAGCTCGCGCGCGCGCATGGACACGCGGGTACGGCGGGGCTCGCGAACGCTGCATTGCGCAAGATCGCGACGGACCGGCCACGACCTCCGCGTCCGGCAGCCGGCGATCCACCAAGCGTACTCGGCGTCTACGCCTCGTTGCCGGATTGGATCGCCGAACATTTCATCGCACGCTTCGGCTTTGACGATGCGCTGCGCGCGGCCGAAGGACTCAACGCCGCGCCGCGCCGCGCTGTGCGCCTTGACGCGGGTCAGGGGCCGCCGCCCGGCGCGAAAGCCGGACGATATGGCGTACCCGAGACCGCGATCGTCGAATCGCTCACGGACGCCGCGCGCGCATACGTCGTGCAAAGCGAAGAGAGCCAGCTGGCGGTGCATCTGCTCGACCCGCAACCGGGCGAGACGATCATCGACGTATGCGCGGGCCGCGGCATCAAAACCGGGATGATCGCCGGCCGCCTCGGCGGGCGCGGGCGTATCGCCTCGGTCGACGACGACGAGTCGAAGCTTGCGGTGCTGCGCCGCGACAACGCCCGGCGCCCCGGCAGCGTCGTCGTGCGCGCCGACGCTCGACTTGCGTTTCCCGCGATCGTGCCCGATGACGCGGACCGCGTGCTCGTGGACGCGCCGTGCTCGGGCCTGGGCATCCTCGGCCGGCGCGCGGACGCTCGCTGGCGCAAATTGCCGGAGGATCCGGCGCGATTTTCGCCCGTCCAGCGGGCGATACTCGCGAGCGCGGCCGCGAAAGTACGGCGCGGCGGCACGCTGCTCTACGTGACCTGCTCGACGCATGAAAAGGAAGATGAAGAGTCCGTCGCGGCGTTTCTCGAGACGAATCGCGAGTGGCGGGCATTGCCGATCGACGCGGCGCAACTCGGTCCGGCGCTCGGCGCGTCCGCACTGCGGATGAGAGGACCATATCTCCAGATCGTGCCTGGCGTCGACGGAGCCGACGGGTTTTTCTACGCTCGACTTGAACGTCGGCCGGCATGACGGACCCCCTGGTCATCCGTTGGTTTTCTCTAGCGGTGACTGCGGCGATCGCCGCGCTTGCGCTGTGGGCGTTCGGCGATGGTCGGGATCGCCGTCGCTCGCCTCGCGACGCGGACCAGAGCGACGGCCGCATCGTCGCGCGGATCGAAGTCCGCCGCCCAGGTCTTCCACCGCAACGGCTGGCCGTCGAAAACGGCGCGTTGCTGGGACGAGCGCGCGACTGCGTTGTGCCGTTCGACGACGCGGCGGTGAGCAAGTGGCACGCCCGGCTGCACTGCGACGGCACCACTGCGACCATTGAAGATTTGGCGTCGACAAATGGGACTTTCGTCAACGGTCAACGTATCGAAACACCTACGCCGCTGCGCCGCGGCGACAGGATTGGCCTCGGAACCAACCAAATTCTGTTTCAGGGAATCGAAGCAGCGGGGCGCGCGAATCACTAGCCCTTCGAAAGGTCGTCGGCTCGAATGGAAGTTGCGGTGACCACCGACGTCGGTTCGGCGCAGCGATTCAACGATGACGCTTGGTGCGCGGAGCAGCTGCACAAGAACGTCACGCTTCTCGCCGTCGCCGACGGGTTCGGACGCCCGCACGGCGTTTCGGCCTCATCCGTCGTCATCGAAGCCGTGCGAGACCACGTGCGGCGCGAACTCCGCCGCGCGACTTCGCCATCGCGCAGCCTTACCCGCAACGATCTCCGCGAACTTCTCGTCGGCGCCTTTGCCGACGCGAACGATCGCCTGCTGCGCATCAGCGGCGGCAGCGATGATTACGTCGGTTCGGGATGCACCTGCAGCCTCGTCTTGATCGTCAGCGACGAAGCGTTCGTCGCGCATATCGGCGATTCGCGGGCCTATCTGATGCGGCGCGGTGAACTCGTGCAACTGACCACGGACGAATCGATCGTGACCGACTTTGTGCCGAGCGGCAAGAGCCGGCAAACTCTTGGCCATCCGAAATTCGCACCGCCGCTCCTCACGCGCGCCCTCGGCCTCGAGCCGGCCGCCAATATTCCGCCGAAGATCACGCATTACACGCTCTTCGATCACGATGCGTTGCTGCTGTGCACGGATGGCGCATGCCGCGGCGTCGCGCAAAACGAGCTGCACGACTATGTGGCCGCGAACGATCGTCCGAACTTGATCGCCGAACGCATCGTCAGCGGCGCGCGCGCGCTCGGAAGCTCAGACAACGCGACGGTCGTGTTCGTCCGCGACGCCACCGAACACGGCACGCAAAAAGATAATGTCGGCTTGCGACGCAATTCGCGCATGCAGCTTGCCGCATTGTTCCTTGCATTCGGCCTTTTCTGGACGGCCACGCTTGCGGCGATCGCGGTACACGAATCGGACACCCATCTGTATCTCGGCACCGATCAGACCGGAGCGGTGACGCTGTACGGCGGGCTTCCGGTATCCGTGCTCGGCATGCCGCTGCACGTCGTTCGCGGCCGGCTCGGCATTCAAGCGTCGACGCTTTCCGCATCGGCGCGCAGCCAAGTCGATGCCGGATTGCCGGTCAGCTCCGTCGACGAAGCGTACTCGATCGTCAATCAGTGGCGCGAGCGCCCGCAGCGATAAACGCACTTCGAATCCGGCGAACCGATGTGCCGCTCATGGTGGTGGTCGCAGGCTGCGCCGTTGCCCTCATCGTGCTGCTGCCGTTGGACGGCCCGATCGCATGGTGGCCCATCCCGTTTGTCGGCGTGGGCTTCGTGCTCTGGGGGATCACCGAGCCCGATGGTGACCCGGTATTGTTGCCGCTCGTCGCGGCGTTGAGCTGCGTCGGATTGCTCGTCGTCGCTCGCCTCGACGCAGATCTCGCAGGTCATCAGGCGCAATGGATGCTGCTGGGCATCGCCATCGTGTTGGCAGGGCGCCCGCTCTTCTCGCGCTACCGGCGTCTCGCGGCGGTCACGTACCCGTGGGTCGCGGCGTCGTTATTGCTCTTCGTATTGCTGCGCTTTTTCGGCCACGAGGTCAACGGAGCGCGCTTGTGGTTCAGCGTCGGCCGCTTCAACGCACAGCCCGTCGAGATCGCGAAGCTGTTCATGGTGTTCTTCATGGCGGCCTATCTGGCGGAGAACGGATTGGCGATCGCCGCGACGCCGCTCGGCAATCTAAAAGAAAACGCGCGGCTTCTCGGTCCGCTCGTCTTGGGTTGGGGAATCTCGATCGTCACGCTCGCTTTTCAGCGCGACGTTGGTATGGCGGCGCTCTTCCTCGGGATATTTCTCGTCATGTTGTACGCTGCGTCGCGACGCGCCGACCTCGTCATCCTCTTCGCGCTGGTCTTCGCGGCCGGCGCGTGGTTCGTCGCCGCGCACTATTCGTACGTCGGCGCACGCGTCGAAGGCTGGCTCGATCCGTGGAGCGATCCGCTCGGACGGGGATACCAACCGGAGCAAGGTTATTTTTCGTTGGCAGCGGGTGGACTGTTCGGGACCGGCTATCATCTCGGTCAACCGGGTTTCATTCCGGATGCGGCGACCGATTATGTCTATGCAGCGTGGGCCGAAGAGTTCGGATTGCTCGGCGGATTCGCGCTTCTTGCGCTGTATCTCGCGCTCGTGATGCGCGGATTGCGCATCGCATTTTTCGCCGATGACCGTTTCACAGCATTGCTCGCTGCGGGATTCGCTGCAATCCTGGGAATTCAAGTATTCGTCATCGTCGGCGGCGTCGTCGGCCTCGTGCCGCTGACCGGTATCACGTTGCCATTCGTCTCATATGGCGGCTCGAGCATGGTGGCCAACATCGTGATGATCGGCCTGCTGCGATTGTTCAGCGTGCACGCGCAAGATGAGAATCGAAGGGCAGGCGTGGGCGTTTCAACCGCGAAATCGAACGCATGATTAGCGTGCGATCGATCATTGGGGCACTGTGCCTGATGATCATCGCGTTCACGGGACCGGCGTCCGCCGCCGCTCCGGTATTGGTCGGCATTCAATCGCAGCAGTTGCCCAACGGGCACACCCGCGTCTTGTTGCAATTCAACGGACAAGTATCCATGCGGCCAAGCACCACCGCCGCGACCACCAACTATGTGTTACAAGTTTCCGGCGCGAGCGCCTCGCCGAATGTGCCGACGCTTGAATCCGTGAACGTCGGCAACGTGCAGACCGTCGCGCTGCAGCAATTCGGCACCACCCTGACCATCACGTTCGCGCTGACCTCACCGGTGCGTCCGGCCATATCGACATCGCCCGGCGGCGTGTACGTGGTCGACGTCGCACCCGCGCCCGGACAGCAGTCGCCGTTCGGTGCGCCGCAAGGCTATGCGACGCCGACACCGGCGCCGAGCGCCACAACGCAGATCACGAAGATGGTCCGCTTGCGATACGCGGACGTGTCTGAAGTCGTCGGAATCCTGACGAACCAGAGCGGCCAGATCGCACCGTCGTCCGTGTTCAATCCGCAACCGAGCAACGTCGGCGTGCAGCAAGGCGGCTTCGGTCAGAACGGCGTCGCGCAAGGCGGGTTTGGGCAAGGCGGAATTCAAGGCGGATTCCAGGGCGGTTTTCAAGGCGGCTTCGGTCAGCCGTCCATCGGCGGCTATAACCAATCGCCGTTCGGCGGCAACGGCTACGGCAGCGACCAAAGCGCGCAGACCGGACAACGCATCAGCGACAACCTCGCGATCGACCGCCGCCTCAACGCAGTCATCCTGACGGGCACGCCGGACCAAATCGCGCAAGCGGAATCGATGATCCGCGTCATCGACGTACCCGTGCAGAGCGTCTTGCTCGACACCGAAGTGCTCGAAGTGACCGACTCAGGCGCGAAGGCGCTCGGCCTCGATTACAATCAGACGACCACCGATCCCATCACGCACATCTTCAACGCGCAAGCGCAGATCCTCAACAACACCAGCGCCGGCGCGCTGCCGGGCTCGATCGCGCTGCAGAGCAACATCTTCTTACTGGTGAGCAAAGGTCTCGCGCGCGTGTTGGCGGCGCCGAAAATCCTCACCCAGGACGGCCAGCCGGCATACATCCTCACCGGCGATTCGCTGCCGATTCGCGTGACTACGCCGACCAGCGTCGGCGGCGTCGGCGCGGTGTCCAGCCAGGTGGAGTACATCAACGTCGGCGTGAACCTCGAGATATTGCCTCGCGTGACCGGCCCGGACGGCGTGGACACCGGCGTCTATTCGCAGGTGTCGTCGGTCACGGGATTCACGTCCAGCAACGATCCGCAGATCTCCACCCGGCAGGCGCAGACCCGAGTCAATCTGCGCGAAGGCCAAGCCTTGGTCATTGGCGGCCTCATCCAGAGCCGGGACATCCGCAACATGCAGAAGATCCCGATTCTCGGCGATCTGCCACTTGTCGGAGCCCTGTTTCGTTTCTACACCGAGACGCGACAAAACACAAACCTGATCATCACGATCACGCCGCACATCATTCCGGCACCCGGCGGCGCGGCAGGGGTCGGTCAGTAGCATCGCCTCGGTCACGAAAGGATTCTATTTCATGCGGATCACTCCCGGCGCAATCCGCCTCGCGGTTGCGATTGCGCTCGCGCCTGTCCTCGCAGGCTGCAACGATCATTCGCTGTCACTCGATCTGACGCCGAACCCGCTGGTCGTCGGGCTGCTCGATACGCAAGCGACCATTCACGCGCACGTCGTCGCGAAAGGCTTTGGTTCGATTCCGTTCTCGTCCGTGCAGTTCGCGGTGTTCAACAGCGACAATTCGATGCTCGCCAGTCAGACCGAAGCGGTAGACGCGACGATGCAGGCCGCACCGTTCGGCGGCATCTCGGTGAATAAAGATTACACGTTCCCCATCAACGGCGCGCTCGTGGCGCTGTCGGGCACGAAGTATGTGCTGGTCAAAATACTCGACCCGAGCGGCAACGTGCTGACGCAATCGCGCCTGAACATCGACGTGCATCTGCTCAAAGGTCTGAGTCTTCCATCTGTCTTGCAGCCGGCCGCTAGTCCGCATCCGTGACGCCGCGACGGCGCGGCGTTGGGCGAACGCGCCGTCGCGACGGACGATCGGGCTGGCTTGTGTTTGTCATCGTGCTCGCAGCACTTCTCGGCGGTGTGTGGCTTGCGCGCCATCAGATCATCGCGATGTTGGCACCGAAGCGAGTGCCGCAACACGTCGCAGTCGCGCCGAGAGAAGAGCCATCCGTCGCTCCCACCGTCGCGCCGCCGACGCCGTCGTCGACCGGATCAGCGGTGCCGGGTCCCTCACCAAGTGCGACGTCGTCGTCGGGTCCCCGCGTCGCCATCATCATCGACGACTGCGGCTATAGCATGGAACGCGACTCGGCATTTTTGACGCTGCCGATTCCCGTCACGCTTTCCGTGCTTCCGATGACGCCGCATGGCCGCGAAATCGCCGATGCGGCAATCGCTGCGGGAAAGTACGCCATCTTGCATCTGCCGATGCAGCCCGAGTCAGCCGCCGCAAATCCAGGACCGGGAGCGATCACGACCGACATGAGTGACGATGAAGTTCGAGCGCAGGTGCAGGACGATCTGAATGCGCTTCCGGCGCTGCCGGGGGCGAACAATCACATGGGCAGCCGCGCAACCTCGGATCAGCGGGTCATGACCGATGTCATCGGCGTGTTCAAGGAACGGCACATGTTCTTCATCGATTCGGTGACGAGCCCATCGACGGTCGGCGCCGCAACCGCGCGCGCCATGGACGTGCCGAGCGCATCGCGCGCGGTCTTCTTGGACAACCAAGCCACGATTCCGTACGTCGAAGGCCAGCTGCGCGCCACGATGGCGCGTGCACTCAAATACGGTACGGCGATCGCGATCGGCCACCCGAATCCGCAAACCGACCAGGCCTTGGCAGCGATGATTCCGCAAATGAAGGCGGCCGGCATCGTTTTCGTGCCGGCGCAATCCCTCGTCCAATAGTCATTACTCTGTAGTGCCGACCTTTATGGTCGGCCAACCCTGACGCTCAATCGATGTCACGAACCGGCCGTTGGAGCGCGGCAATCGTGGTCACCGCAAGCAAGAGTATGGCGGCGCCGACGAACATCCCGCTGACACTGAATTTCACCGCAATGCCGGCAAGCGCAAGCGACAATGGAGCCAACCCGACCGCTGCGAACATGACGACGCTCATCGTCCTGCCCCGATACTCCCGATCGACGCGCTGCTGGAGCCACGCGACGAGGTGGACATTGAGGAAACCCGCGGCCGCGCTCATGATCAGGAGGACGGCGGCGAGGATCCACAGCGACGCAAGCATGCCCAGAATCGCGGTGCAGATCGCGATCAGCGCGCTGACCAGGATCAACAAGCGGCCTCGCTTGCGCGGCTTGAGGACGCCCGCGAGCAGCGCGCCGACGAGGCCGCCGGCCGCGACGGCGGAGATGCAAACGCTGAAGGCGACCGGTGACCCAAACGTCTGCTTGCCCATCCACGCGATGCCGATGGAGACCGGCCCCGAAATGCAGAAGTTCAGCGCCGCGGCGACCAGGAGCAGCGAGGAGAGCGCGACGTCTCGCTTGACGTACGAAAGGCCATCGAGGATCGACCGCACCATACCTTCGCGTCTGGGTGCGGCAATCGGCGCCGAGGGATCCGGCAGTCGCCAGAGTGCCGCGATGACGAACAAGAAGCTCACGGCATCGATGAAAAATGCTGACGCCGTGCCGAGCGACCTTACGATGAACCCCGCCGGTGCGGGTCCGACGATGATCGCGAGCTGCTGGGTCATCTGCGTGATCGAGTTTGCCGAGGCAAGCTGCTCGCGATCGACAAGCGAAGGCAAGAGCGCCTGAGAGGCGGGCAGCGCGAACGCGTCGGCGACACCGAACACGAACACGAGCACATAGATCTGCCAGAGCTGCAAATACTGGAACCAGACGAGCGCGCCGATGAGCGCGACGCAGAGCGCGCGCGCCGACGTGGTCGTCAAAAGAATCCTACGCGGAGAGATGCGATCGCTGACAACGCCGCCGACGAGCATCAGCACGGTTTGAGGCACCGCCCCCGTCATCATGATGGCGCCGAGCGCCACGGCCGACCCGGTGTGCTGGAGGATGAGCCAGGGCAGGGCCACGAGGTAGAACTGATCGCCGAGAACGGAGACCGCGCGGCCCGTCCAAAGGAGGCGAAATCCGCGGTTGTTCATCGGGTTGCGGTTCACAACGGGCATGGCAACGCTCAGGGTAGCCATGGCGGCTCCTCTCGAAGAAGGTTTTCTCGGGTGTACGCGCTAAATGTAAATGTAAACCCCTATTCACATTTTGTCAAGCCCCCACATTTCGGCGAAGAGAGACGTGCTAAAAGAGCAGATGACCAAGAAGACGTTGGCGCCCAAACAGGCGCGCAGTCGCGAATCACTGCAGCGGCTGATGAAAGCCGCCTGGCATGTTCTCAATGAGAAGGGACTGCAAGGCGCGACGATTCCGCGCATCGCGGCCCGCGCAAACGTGTCGCCTGGGACGGTGTATCGCCGATTTCCCGATAAGGATGCGCTGCTACGCGAAGTAGTGCTCGAGACGCTGCGGTCTTTCGACGAGCAGAACAAGGCGGTCCTCACGCCGGCGTTGGCCGACCGCATGTCGTTCGTCGCACTGGCCGAAATGGCCGTGCGGACAAGCTTGGCGAGTCAGCGCGCTAACGCAGGCTTCCTGCGCGCGATCATCCAGTTCACGCTCTCGCACTCGAGCGCCGCGTTCAAGAAAAAAGCTGCCGAGCTTGAGAGCCGCGCGTTCGGCAGAGTTGTGGACTTCATGCTGCTCAAGCGCGCGGAGATAAGCCATCCGAGACCTGAGGAAGCAATCGCCTTCGGCATGTTGCTCGTGGGACTGGCATTGCGCGAGATCGTCGTGCTCGACACGGTTCCTGACGCCCGCGATCCGCGACTCCCCGCGACCGACGAGGACCTCGCGCGAGAGTTGACCCGATCGTTCCTGAACTATGTCGGCAAACAGCATTGACATAACCCGCCCGGACCCAACCGCGCCATGCCTCGGTCGCATCCCGGGCGCACCATGCGCAGATGCGCCACCCAGTCATCGCGCTCGCCGATCTCGCCAACCCGCCCGATACTTCGACGATTGCCGCCTGCGACGAAGCAGAGACAGCCGCCGCGATCGATCGCGTGCGCTCAAGGCTCATGCGCCGCCGCAAGTCGTTGCTCGCTCATGTGAAGCAGAGCAGCGAGCTCGACCGGTTGATCGCATCTTTGCGCCGATTGCAAAATCCGCAATTGACGGCGTATGCCGTCGGCGAGTCGATCGTGCTCTCCGAGCCGTTCAACGGCATCGCGCGCGCATGTCCCATCGCGCCACCCCACATCGCGCGCAAAGCGGCCGATGCGTTGTTTGGCAAGCGCGCTCCCGCCGCGCTTCGGCGCGTGCTGGCCGCATTCGGAGAAGCCGCCCTCACATGCGCGCGCGACGCCGGCATCACGATCTCCATCGTTCCGTCGAATGTTCGTTTCTCCCAAGTGTCGGCATCGGTTGCGCGCTGCGTCCCCGGGATCGACGATTGGTCGGCGCCGCCGTCGGGGTTGTTCATCGTCGAAGACCGCAGAGTCTTGCTCCGCGACCGTGCGCTTTCCATGACTGCGGCGCACGAATTTGCCCATGCCCTAGACGCGTCGCTCGCCAGGAGAAAGAAATCGTACTATTCGTTTGAGAACGAGGAACTGCGATACTACTTCGCTACTGCCACCGGCTACGTGAACGAGTATGCGGCGAGCGGGCTCGATGAATACTTCGCTGAAAGCGTACGCGCATACGTCGAGGTCAACGATCCTGCGTGCGCGTGGCTGCCGCTCACCAGACAAGACCTCTTCCTCCGCGACCCGAGGATGTTCGGGCTCGTCGAACGATTGTTTGCGAGTGGATTCACCGCCCTAGAAAGGCGCCGCACAAGGAGAAACTAGCAAACTAGCCTACATCCATCTCGGCTTGAACATTGCAGAGGCGCCACCTCGTTCCAATGCCAGGATCACCGGCGCCGTTTATTTGATTTACTTTCTAACGGCAATACTCGCCCAGGTCTTGCTTGGCCGCGGGCTAGTTGTTTACGGCAACGCTGTCAACCTCATCGCGTTCGCGTGCTACGCCGTGGTGACCGTGCGCTTCTATCTGTTGTTTAAGCCGGTGAATCGGGAGCTATCGTTGCTCGCAGCGTTCCTGAGCCTCGTGGGATGCGCGATCGGGTGCCTTAGCGTCTTTCATCGTGCTCCGCCCAACATCAGCGCCTTCCTGTTCTTCGGACCCTATTGCGTCTTGATCGGTTATCTAATTCTCAAGTCGACCTTCTTGCCTCGCTTTCTTGGCGTGTTGATGGTCTTTGCCGGATTGGGGTGGCTAATATTTCTGTCACCGTCGCTCGCAAATTATATTGCCAACGCCATCGAGGCCCTAGGCATCCTGGCGGAAGCGGCGCTGATGCTGTGGCTCCTCGTAATGGGAGTGAACGAGCAACGATGGAACGTGCAGAGTCGACCTGAGCCGGCTGCTCTTTGAGAAAGGGAGTGCAAAAAATGTCACCATCTCTCAAGGCCAGGATCACCGGTGCCCTTTACTTCCTCAGCTTAGCGGCGGGCGAATTCGGCGACTACATCTTTCACGACAAGGCTCACACGGCAGGCCTCATTGAGATCTCGGGCATGATCGCTGTGACGCTCCTCCTCTTTGCCATCATGAAGCCTGTGAGCACGGGCGTTGCTTTGCTCGCGGCGTCCTTGAATCTCGTGGCGATGATCTTTGAGGCCCAGGGCGTAAACCCCAAGGGACAGGGCGTCGGCTTGGTGATCCACGGAACGTCCTTCATCGTCTTCGGATATCTCATCTTCCGATCGACTTTCCTACCTCGATTTCTCGGCGTGTTGATGGCGGTTGCCGGTTTGGGGTGGGTGACCTATCTATCGACGCCGTTCCAAAACTACAATTTGGCCGTCTGTCTATTCGGCGAAGTATCGATGATGCTGTGGCTCCTCGTGATGGGCGTGAACGAACAACGATGGAAGGACCTAGCCAACGCAGCGGGGGCGTCCACCCGCACATGAGGGTCACGCCCTGCCATTTCCATTGTGAGGGGAGAGCGTGATGAGCCGTGCGGTTGAGACGTCACCCAAATCGTACGCGCGAATTGCCGGCTGGCTCTATCTGTACGTCATCGTCGCCGGCACATACGCTGAGATATTTGTTCGAGACAAACTCGTCGTGCCCGGGGATCCCGCAGCCACCGCGAGCAATATCATGGGCTCTGAGCTGCCGTATCGGATCAGCATCGCCGTCGAGCAATCCTACCTCGCGTGCGCCGTCGCCATTACCGTGATCCTGTATGCACTGCTCAAACCGGTGAGCAAGAATCTTTCGCTGCTGGCGGCATTTTTCAACTTGGTCAGCATCGGGATTGAGGCGATCTCTGGAGTGGGTCTCTTCGCCGCATCATTCTTCTACGGCGGCACGGCATATCTCAAGGCTTTTGATCCAAATCAACTCGACACGCTTGCGTATCTCAGCCTCAAATCGTACGACTACGGCTTTGGCATCAGCCTGCTATTCTTCGGGTGTTGCCTTTTCTTTTATGGCTACTTGATGTACAATTCGGGCTATTTCCCCAAGACGATCGGCGTCTTGCTCATCGTCGCTTCCATGAGCTATCTGATCAACAGTCTCGTATTGTTCATCGCCCCCGCACTCGCCGGCAAAATTTTCCCGATTCTCGTGCTCGCGTTCATCGGCGAATTGTCGCTGTGCCTCTGGCTCATCGTGAAAGGCGTCGATCTCCCGAAGTGGGATGCACACCGCTTGGCGGCTTCGTAGCTAAGCGTGTGCGGCGGGACCAAAACTCGTCGTTATTATCATCACAGAAGCGCTGCGCGAACATTGACGGCACGCATTCGAAGATCGGATTTCGTTCTGTCGAAGGCGACGAATCCGCGCACAAGGACGCGCCGCCGCCACAGTAGGCTTGACAGGCGAGCGGTCGAACGCACGCGTGATGGCGCGCACGTTTCGGACCACGAACGTCCGGGAACAAATGCCTTGGATTGGCTCTCTCGAACGTTAGGATATTCTCATGAAGCGTTTTCTTGCCGTCTTGTGCGCGTTCATTTCGCTCGGCGTCGCCGCATGCGGTGGCTCTAGCAGCAGCGCGTTTCCACCGCTGCCGCAGCAAATCGCGGCGCCGTCGCCGGGACCAATCGTATCAATCTCCCCATCGCCATCGATGACGCCGGCGGCGACGACCAGCGTCGTCATCGACACGACGCAAAGCGTCGCGACGATCTCCAAAGACGTGCTCGGCATGAACATGGCCGCATGGTACGACATCACGCAATCCGGCCTCGCGTCGGCCATGCAAAGCACCGGTGTTGCGATGACCCGCTGGCCCGGCGGCTCGTTGTCCGACGATTACCACTGGCAAAACGGTTCGTATTGCGGCTCGTACGTGAATCCCAACTCGACGTTTGACAATTTCATTCAGGATGTCGCGCAGCCGGCGGCGCTGAAGGTCGCGATCACGGTCAACTACGGCACGAATATCGCGTGCAACGGTCCCGGCGATCCAGCGGAAGCCGCCGCGTGGGTCGACTACGCCAACAACACAAAGCACTACGGCATCAAATGGTGGACGGTCGGCAACGAAGTCTACGGAAGCTGGGAAGACGACCGGCATAATCCGGCGCACGATCCGGCCACGTATGCAAACGCCGTGTCGACCGGGTACTACCCGATGATGAAAGCGAAAGATCCAAGCATCCAGGTCGGCGTCGTCGTCGGCGGCGGATCGACGTGGGATTCGTACGTCCTCTCGCATGCGAAATTCGATTTCGTGGAAGACCACTGGTATGCGCAAGGACCGGGCAACGAGAGCGACGCTTATCTGCTGAATAAGGCTCCGGCCGCGCTTGCGGCGCAACTCGCAAGCGTGCGCGCGGAGATGAAGGCCGCCGGCGTGCCCGCAAGCGTGCCGATCTATCTCGGCGAGCTGAACTCGGTCTACGCCAATCCCGGCAAGCAGACGATGTCGATCGTCAATGGCTTATTCGCCGGCATGGCGCTCGCAGAGGCGATGAAGCAAGGTGTGCCGCGCGCAACCTGGTGGCTCGGCTTCGGCGGCTGCGGCGTCGGCAACCAATCGCCGCAGCTCTACGGCTGGCAAAATTTCGGCGGCTACATGTCGTACTCCGACGGTCTGCCCGAGTATGGCTGTCCGAATGCGCCGGCCATTTCGCGCGGTACACCTTTCACGCCGTCACGGGCGATGCAAGTGCTATCGCAATTCGCCGTCGATGGCGCGACCATGCACAAAGTGACGATTACCGGCGGCAATGGCTCCATCCGCGTGTACGGCGCGCGCCAAGGGACCGGCTACGCGGTCTTGCTGTTCAATCTCGACGAGAACAAAACGATTACCCCTGCGGTGACGATCGCGCACGCGCAGCGCACGACGTATGCCGCAAGTTCGATCGTCTACGGCAAAAAGCAGTACGACGATTCGAAGAACAATGTGTGGACCGGTCCCGTCTCTGCGAACCTTGGGAACGTCAATCCGACGTTCACGGTGAGCCTGCCGCCCTGGAGCATGACGGTCGTCAAGTTGCAGTAGACGCGAGCATGACGAAGAGCAGCATATTCATGAAGTGCGCGATCCAGCAATTCGTGCACTTCATCTTCGTGATGAAGAGCAAGCTGTACAAAAGATACACGGAGACCGCAGCGGCGGCCGCGGCGGCGATGAGCGTCGCGAACCTCACGGCGGCCACCGAAAAGAAGAGTGACGCGATCGCGACAGCCGGATAGTAGACGAGTCCGATCAGCGCGTTGTCGATGCCGCCGAACAACCGCGCCCGCGGCGATTGCACCACGCTCGCTTCCCGCAGCTCGCCGCGTCGATCTGCTTCAGACTTTTCGTGCATCCGTACGGAGGCCCAAAGACCCATCGCGCAACACACGATGATGAGCGCGTGAAAAGTCCAAAAGAAAACCGTTTTCAAGCGTGCACGAACTCTGCGATTCGGCTCAAACCTTCGGTGACCGTGTCACAGTGCGCGGCCCACGTCACGCGAAGATAACCCTCGGTGTTGCTCGCGAACACCGCGCCGGGAACCGTTACCACGTCGTGCTGTTCCAACAACGCGTAGGCGGCAGCCGTCGAGTCGCGCCGGAACCGCTCCGGCAGCCGCACGAGTACGTAGAATGCGCCGGCCGGTTCGACGACGTCCAGCCGATCACGTTTGGCCGCTTCGAGCATTATTTCGCGCTGTTGGCTATACCACGGAACATGCGCGCGCAATCGGACAGGGTCGCGGAATATCTCGAGCGCGACGCGCTGCCCGAACTGGCTCGCCGACATGAGGACGAGTGAATGCATGCGGCCGGCGGCGGCGGCGATCTCCGGCGGCGCGACAAGAAATCCGACGCGCAAGCCGGTGAGCGCGCACGACTTGGAGAGGCTCAACACGGAGATGGTGTACGGATATTCGTCGGCGATCGACCGGAACGGCTCGGCGGTGTACGTCAGCTCGCGATAGACTTCGTCTGAAAGGACATAGACAGGCGGCCCAGGACGCGCCGCGAGGCCTTGCGCG
>DATBOZ010000151.1:0-13031 GCA_036561585.1 Candidatus Eremiobacteraceae bacterium
GCCATTGATCTCGCCCGCCATGTTCACGGTAAATCCGGTGGTATGCGTGGAGAGCTCGCGGTCGGCCGAATTCGCGATGAAGAGTTGTGAGAGCCCGTTGGGGCTGCTCACAAACCAGTTGGAGTACGCGCTATAGGCGTAACCGCGGATGTACGCGTCGCTGCTGAAGTTGTGTTGGAACTGCGCTTTTAGGATACTCTGACCGTTTGACGACGCATCGCGCTGGTCGAGCGGTATCGCACCTGCGAGATTCGCGAGCGATGTGCCGGGATAGAGATACGGAATCACGCCGTTGATCGGCCCGCCTGGTGCGCCGGTGACCGGCTGGCCGAGAGCGCCGATGTATGCAAAGCCAGGAACGAACGTCGGATACGGCGGCGAACCGGCCTTCAGTCCGAACGCCTGCCCATCGACACCTTGCCAAAATGCCGCGCCGCCCCAGTCGAGATACGACGAGTATGTATTTGTATAGAGTTCAGAGGTATCGTACAGGAGTTGGAAATCGTCCATGCGACCGTTCGCGCGCGGGATGCCGACATGGAAGTTCGCGATGTTCTCTCGATCAGCGATGTTGGAATTGCGGCCCATTTGATACGGCCCGAGGATGAAACCGCCTGGCCCCGCCGGGAGCGCGCGGAAGAACGCGCGGTTGGCGTAACAGCCCGCGAAGTTCGAACCATTCGGGAGTCCACAACCGGGTTGGCCTAACTGGTTGAAATCCGGACCAAGTGCCGCGAACTGCAAATCGAATGGATTGCCGAACTCGGTCGAAAACGACGCGCCGTTCGATTGATCGCGATAGCGAAAATCTTGATTGACGATGCTCGTGCCGACGTAGTACGAAAAGCGGCGATCCGCCGTACCGCCGCCTGCTTCGAGATTGACTTTATTGTAGAGCGAAGGCGCGCCGATGCCGAACGTCGCAGTCGCCGAGCCCGGATATGAACCCCGCTTGATGACTTGATTGACGTAACCGGACAAGCCGTTGGACTCGGCATTAGCCGGCGCGCCGCCGGTATAAACCGTGAGCGACGCTTGTCCGAGTGAAGATAAATTCGTTGTGGGGATATGATCGAACGAACGGTTCAGTGGCACGCCGTCGAGTTCGTAGCCGATCTCCGTAAAGTCGCCGCCGCGCAGGAAGATGGGTTGATTCCAGCCGGTCTGACTTGGGGGCACGAATGCGCCGGGGACTGCTGCTATGCCAGAATAAGCGTTGTCGAGACCGCCGCCGCCGCCAAGTGGCGCAAGTTTTACTTGGTCTGTTGCTGATATGGCATAGAAATCGGCTGTAGCGCCTGGTCGCACTATCCCGAAAACGTCCACATGGGTGACATGTCCGAGAACCTTCACCTCCTGCTGAAGTTTCACGGATACCGATCTGACGTTATCAGCGAGAACCTCTACACCGTCGAACTGCTGCGACGCGTAGCCTGCCCGAGCGAACGTCACCGTATACGAGTCAGGACTGAGCGACGCGAACGTGAAATTGCCCTCGACGTTCGAAAGTGTCTTGTCCGTTTGAGACGGCGATGATACGGTGACTGCGACGCCGGTCAACGGCTTACCATTGACATCGGTCACCAGCCCGACGAGCGCCCCGGTTGTTCCGGCCGTTGCCGGCGCATTGCTGAGAAGCAAAAAAATCGACGCGATAAAAGCGGCCGCGCGGCAAAGTGTGAGACGAGGGTGTATCACAAATAAATCCTCCCACGAGACGCTTGGGAACGTGCGGTAGTCCGGCCCTCTAACCCTCTAGGACAACCGGTCGATGTCTGTCACTTAGTGAGACGCAACTGACCGATGAGTTCTTGGACCGCAAAGAACAATGGGGATAGAGCGTGTTTCCTTTCTGTGAGGTCGATGGTCGCGCATTCGGCACAGTGGTTGATGCCTATCGAGAGCACGGAAAATCGTGTGCATCCTGCTGCGGGCAGCGGAAATCCGGTCGTCGGTTTGAGCAGTTCGAGACATGTGGCGGCGATGTCGATTACGGATTTCGCGGCCAGGCGTACGTTTTCGTGTTCGATGCCGCCGATGACGCCGCCGCCGCTGCTCAAGTAAAGGCTCGCATCGCCAGTTACGAAAGCAGTGATCGTGGCGACGCCGTTGTCCAGCGACCAGTCCGTCACGACGCCGAACACTTGGGGCGCGCCCGCGACAGGTACGAAACCCAATTCACGAGGAGTCACGTGAAGCGCTTTCGAGCGCAATCCGGTAAAGACGTTAAGAATCTTCCACACGTTGATCTTCCCTCTCGGTTACCACGCCGAGGCGGCGCAACGAATCGACCGTCTCGGCGAATTGATTTGCTTGATGGGCGATGATGTCGGGGACTCCCGGGAATTGCGGATGGCGGCGTTTCGAAGTGAGTGAATTCGCGGCATTGAGGATCTGGAGTCTGACGAGGCCCTCAAGCGCGGCGCGCGCCATCATGCCGGGGCTGCGCGCAAGTTCGGGGTTCACAAATGCGGATGGCGGCAACGCAGCAAGCCGGTCGGACACAGCACGAACGGCAGCGTCGACATTGATGAGCGCCGGCGATGAATACAGCCAATCTGCGATGAGCTGGCTTGTCGTGATCGGCCGCGCGGCAGCGAGCGACAATCCGAGGCGCGTCGGATCAGCCGGCAGCACCACCTGGAAGAGCATGGAAAGCCTGCGGCCGACGAAAACGTCGTAGGAAACGGCCGAGAGATACACCGTCGCGAGCGGCGCGAGACGCCGAAGCGTCGTCCGTATGCGGCTCATGCGGCCGTCGGTGGAGTAGCGGCCTTCCGGCGTGAGATAGAATGTCTTGCCGCTTGCCACCGTCCGCTCGATCCGCTTGAGGTCGGAATCCAAGTCGACGCGCATCTGCGCGAGAATCTCGGCGCGAAAGGGTTGCCGGACGCTTTCAATCATCGTCGGCGCGTTGCGCGCAGTGACGAACACACTGGAGTCCGCAAGAAACGAGATGCGATGCCTCGCCACGCCGTCACCGAGCGGCGCGAGCGCTGTGTCATCGAATACTTCTCCGAGGACAAGATCCCCATGCTTGCGTTCGACTGCCGCGGCGAATGACGCGAGTGTGCGTCGCCGTAACTCATTTTCGATCGGCAGCACGCCGAGCGCCGCGAAAAGACCCGACCAGTCGGCGCGGCGCAAGAGCGAACGCAACCAGCGCGTGCGAAAGCCCATGAATCCTGGCTCGAACATCCTGCGAGAACCCGCCGAGTAGACCGGTTCAAACCACGGACCGTCGAGGATCAAGCGCGTGATGACTGCCGTCGTATCGAGATCGTGCTGATGATTGCAGATGACGAGGGTCGCGCCGCGTTGCTTCGGCAATCGGCCCCAGGAGCGGATGCGGTACGCCACAGAAAAATACGAAGACGCCATTCCAAGCGCGAACGCCTGGAAGCAAAATCCGAAGCGGCGGCGCTCGCCGACCATAAGGATGATCGCCGACGCGAGCGCAAAGCTGAGACCGGCGGCGATGAAGAGCGCGCGGTACGCGGTGAGCGGCTGCGCGAACTGAGCCAATAGCCAACCGCCCGCCACCGGCGCGACCACGGACGGCAGGTTCGACGCGATCCCCCAAATGCCGAGATCGCGAGCGACGTCGCGCAATTGCGGCACGGAATCGATCGCGATCGCCCAGCCCGTCGAGACGAACGCGCCGAAGCCGAGACCGAAGAGCAGCGCGAATCCCATGATCCACTGCTCGGACGGCACGGCCGCAAACCCGATCGCGGCGAGCGCCATAGGAATGCCGGCCAGCGCGACGACATGCTTGCGCACCATTTTGTCGGACAAGATCCCCATGACGACACTCGTGACAATCGCGCCCACGAGCGCCATGCCCCCGACGATGCCGGTTGCGGCGGACGGTTTGGACACCTTCAGCACGTCGCTGAAGAAGTACAGCACGAACGTCATCAAAAGCGCCAGCCCAAAATTTGTCCAGCACCGCGACCAGAACACGATGATGAAGTCGTGCCAATCCCGGATCTCGGCGTGCTCTTGCTCGACCGGCCGGCGGTCGGGCTCCGGCGTGAACGCGACGGCGACGCAGCCGGCGACGAGCACGACGGCGCTTCCAAGAAACGTCTGTCCGGGATCCGCAATGCTCGCGAGCACGAGGCCCCCGACCGAGCCGATCAGGGTGGCGGCGCCTTGATAGCCGCTCGCCGTCCCCCACGCTTGCGGAGCGACGACATCAGGAATGAGCGCCTGATAGGCGGCGAGACTGATGCTCTGACCGAGCACCGCGACTATCAATGCGGCGCTGAATTGAAAGGACGTCGCGGCGTCGATCATCCACAGCAGGGCGAAACAATTCAAGGCTGCGCCTGCGATCACCATCGGACGCCGGTTGACGCCGCGAGCCCGCAACCGGTCGCTGATCGCTCCGGCGAACGGCGGCACGATCATCGCCATCGCCGCTGCGGCCGAAGCCAGCGCGGCATACAAGTGGACGTGATCGCCTGGGAACGTCCTGATCGCGGCGGGCACCGCGATCGTCATCAATGCGGTTGACTGGAGATTGATGGGCACGAAGTACGCGTTGAGGAGCAGCAATCCGCGGACGTTGCGCGCGAGCATCACACCGGCTTCTTGCGCACAAAGCCGAGGTAGACGACCGGGATGACGACGAGCGTGAGCAACAACGAACTTATGAGACCACCGATCACGACGATGCCAAGCCCGCGCCGCGAAGCGACGGCTGGATCTAGTCCAAGCGCGAGCGGCAACATGCCGAAGATCATCGCGACGGTGGTCATGACGATCGGCCGGAACCGGGTGCGGCAGCCCTCGATGATCGCGCTGCGCCGGTCCTTGCCTTCGGCGATCGCGCGATTCGCGTAGTCGACGAGCAGAATGCCGTTCTTCGTGACCAAGCCGATGAGCAGTACGGTGCCGATGAGCGAAAATGCGTTGAGCGTTTCATGCGCGAGAGCAAGCGCGCCGAGCGCACCGACCACCGCGAGCGGAACCGAGAGCATGATATACAGCGGCGCGGTGTAGCTATCGTAGAGTGCCATCATCAATAAAAAGACGAGCACCAGCCCGAGCGCGAGCGCGGTGGTCATCCCGACGAAAGTGTCGTTCAAATTCTGCTGCGTACCGATGCTGTTGGGCGTGACCGAAACGCTTTGCGGTAAGTCGAGCGCAGCGACCCGGGCTTCAAAGTTCTTCTGCACGTTCGAAAGCGCAAATCCGGGTTCAACATTCGCGCTGACGTGAACGACGTCGCGCCGGTCCACACGATCGATACTGCGAGCTGCCTGAACGTACCGTATGCTCGCGATCCGGCCGATCGTCGTGAGCGTGCCCGCCGGCGTGCGGACGGCGACGTTCTTGAGCTGCAGCAGGTCGTGTTGCCGACTCGGCGGATACGAGACGACGATATCGGTCGGACCGTCCGCCGTCTGCACCTGCGCGGCGCGAATCCCGCCGAACGCCGCGCGAATGACCTGCGCGGCCGCCGCTGCGCTGACATCGTCGTTCTTGACCGACGAAGCATCCAACGAGACGTCGAGCTGCGGCGATCGGCTGCCGGCGGAGCTGAACACGTTCGCCGCGCCGGCCGTGTGCGCAAGCGCCGCGGCGACACGCGTCGCGTAAACGGCGGGATCCGTGTCGCCTGCCGAAACGAGGTAATCGAGCGGCTGCGTATTGCCGGCGTGCGCGTTTGTGACTGGAATGACCACCGGATGTGCGCCCGGTGCCACCTGATTTGCGACGCCGCGCAGATAGTCGGCCCAGTAGCGCGTGGACTGCAAGCGGCGCTCGGTGAGATGCACGTCGAGTTGTCCGACCGCTCCGTCGAGAAGCGTGCTCCCTGAAGGTGACTGTGCGGTTCCAGCGAGCCCGATCTCCGAGCGTACATCCGGGACCCCATCGACGGATTTTTCGACCGAGCGCACCGCGTCACGCGTGGTGCTGATCGGCGTGCCGCCCGGGAAGTTCAACAGCACGTACACCTCGCCGCTGTCTTGCGCCGGATCGAAGTCGAATCCGACAAGGCCGAGGGGAATGAGCGCGAGCGCAGCGGCGAGCGTGACGGCCGCGATGCCGACGACGACCCAAGGGCGCGCGAGCGCCCGCGGGAGAACGCGCTCGACGTACCACCGGCGCACGCGATCGAATCCCGCGACAAACGCTTCGAACGGGCCAGCCAGCCGCGTCTTCGCGAAGAGGCTCCAGTTGCCCGCGAGCGCCGGCGTGACCGTGAACGACACCAGCAGCGACGATGCTGTGGCGACCACGACGACGAGCGCGAATTCTGCGAGGAACTTTCCGACGATACCCGGCAAGAAAGCGATCGGAAGAAAGACCACGACGTCGACCAACGTGATCACGACGGCGGCGAGGCCGATCTCAAGACGCCCCTTCAGCGCTGCATCGCGCGGCGATTCGCCAAGCTCGAAGTGGCGCTCCGTGTTCTCCAGGACGACGATAGAGTCGTCGACGAGGATGCCGGTGATGAGCGTCATGGCCAAGAGCGACACGGTGTCGAGCGTAAATCCGCCGATGCGCATGATCACAAGCGTGGCGCATAGCGACGCCGGAATGGCGATGAGCACGGCCGCCGCATTGCGCCACGAGCGCAAGAAGAAAATCATGACGATGGCCACGAGGACGATGCCCTCGGCCAACGTCCGCATCACGCCTTGGAGCTGGTGCGCCGTGTACACCGAGCTGTCATCGACGACGGTGAACGTGACGGTCGAAAATTCTTGCCGGAGCCGCGGCAGCGCATCGATGACGCCGCGCGCCGCATCGACTTCGCTTGCGCCGACGGTTTTGTCCACGCTCAGGACGAAGCTCGGCTTGCCATCGACATATGCGTACATGCGCTGCGGCTGATCCGCGTCGTGGACGCTTGCGACGTCGCGTATCCGTGCGTTCGCACCGGGGATCCGGAGCGCCGCGACTTTCCCGGCAGCCGTGAGATCGCTCTGGACGTTGATGCCGGTTTCGCGGCGCGATTCGTAGAGCGTTCCGCCGGGCAGGCTCACGTTGTCGCCCGCGACGACGCCCGCAAGATCGGTGAGCGTCAAACGGTGGCTTGCAAGTTTGCTGGGATCGGCGTCGACTTGGATGATCGGGGTGAGCAGGCCGTCGGCCTGCACGTGACCCACGCCTGGAATTTGTTCGAGCGCGGGAATGATCCGGCGGCGGATAAGGCTTGAGAGCGCGCCGGGCTTGACCGTGGATGAGGCGACGGAAAGCGAGATCACGGCGGCGTGGCCGGGATCGAAGACGTCGATGCGCGGCTGCGGCAGATCTGCGGGCAGATTCGCTTGCGCTGCTTGCAGGCGGCGCTGCACCTCCGCGACGTCGGCGTCCGCCTTCGAATTCAGGCTGAAGACCGCTGTGATGGAGGCGAAGCCTTGTTGCGTCGTCGACGCAAGGTGCTGGAGTTGCGGCGCGCCGGCAAGCTGATCTTCGATCGGCTTTACGATTGTGTCGCGCATCTGCGTGGGCGAGGCGGCCGAATAGAAAACGACGATCGTGGCGGCGGGAAGATCGACGTTTGGCAGTTCTTGTTCGCGAAGTCCGACCGCGGCGAGCGTGCCGCCGATGAGCGCGAGAAAAACGACGACGGCTGCCAATGTAGGCCGCGTGACGAAGAGTCGCGTGAGCACGGGCGGGTGGATTCTTCGTTGCAGCGGCGCGAGCCTGGGCCGAAAGTCGATGGGCCGAAAGCCCTAAGCCTTGGGTCCCCATTTTCTAATACCAAAGCATATAACCACGCGGCAACAGAAGGCAATAGTAAATCTACTGCCCTTTGCTTTGACCAAAAGGAGAGTTCACGTGGTCATTTCTTCGCTGTCGCCGAGCAATCGTTGGCGACTCATACTCGGCACCGCGCTCGCAGCTGTGCTCGTCACTGCGGGCTTCGTCTCAATCGCCAAGAGCGCACCCCATCACTCGATCATCGTGCAGATCAGCCAGGATATATTCACCAACAAGGGCAGTCAGCATCAGACTGAAGTCGAACCCGGATCGTTCGCATTCGGCAACACGGTTGTCGTGGCGTACCAAACCGGCCGCTTCAATATCAATGGCGGCGCTTCCGACGTGAGTTGGGCGACGTCCCTCGATGCCGGGAAGCATTGGAGCTACGGAAACTTGCCGGGCATCACGAAGTATACGCAAGAAATCAACCCGTTCAGCCGCGCGAGCGATCCTACCGTCGCGTATGACGCCAAACACGGCGTGTGGTTGATCGAGACGTTGCCGCTGCTCATCCCAGCGGGTGGACGGCCGGCCATGGTGATCAGCAGTTCCACCGACGGACTGCACTGGAACAATCCCGTGTCGGTCGGACCCAACCTCGGTGATTCCGATAAGACGTGGATCAATTGCGACGATTGGTCGAGCAGCCCGCATTTCGGCAATTGTTATGCCGAGTGGGATTCCACGCAGACCGGAATGGTCAATTTGAGCACGTCGACCGACGGCGGCATGACGTGGGGGCCTGCGCTGAATTCGGCGGACTCAGTCGTCGGTCAGGGCGGACTGCCGCAGCCACAGCCGAACGGCAACGTGGTCGTGCCATTCTGGGAATTTGGACAGCTGTCGATCGGATCGTTCACCTCCACAAATGGCGGTCAGAGCTGGGGCACCTCGGTGATCGTCGCACCGGTGAACTTCCGCAGCCCCAACGGTGGCTTGCGCGCGTTGACACTGCCGGGAGCCGGCGTTGACGGAAACGGAAAAGTGTTCGTCGTGTGGGCCGATTGCAGCTTCCGGGCCAATTGCTCATCGAACGACATCGTCTTCTCGTCGTCGACCAACGGCACTTCGTGGAGCGCCCCCGTGCCGATCCCGATCGATCCGCTCACGAGCAAAGTGGACCACTTCATCCCCGGGTTCACGGTCGACGAGAACACGAAGGGCAGCAGCGCGCATTTGGCGTTGACGTACTACTACTACCCGAACGTCAACTGCGGGCCGAGCTCGTGCAACCTCAACGCGGGCATCATCTCCTCGCACGACGGTGGCAACTCATGGGGCTCAACGACACAGCTCGCGGGACCGATCAAACTGAGCTGGCTCCCGAATACCAGCCTCGGCAGAATGGTGGGCGACTACGTGGCGACGTCGATCGTCAATGGAAACGCGTTCGGCTTCGTCTCAAACGCGGGTCAGCCGTCCGGTCAGTTCTTCGATCAAGCGATGTTCACGAACAAGCAGGGGTTCCCCGATACGTTCGGTCCCCGCTACTACACCCCGTTCGGATTGCGGCCGGTCAGCCACGTGATTCGGCGTCCGGGGCAGACATTGCCCGTGCCGCTGGACTGACGGATCGCGATACTACGACACGAAAGCAAAAGGGCCGGAATGATTCTCCGGCCCTTTCTCTTTTACGCCGGTCTGACGACGGGCGCGGTGCAGAACGCGCAGCGCCGCGCGCCGATCGGGATTTCGCTCATGCACTCCGGACACTTCATCGTGGTGGGATCCGCGGGCGGCTCCTTGCGGGCGCGGGCCATCAGATAGTTCACCGGTTTGACGACGAAGAAGAACACCGCCGTCGCGACCAGCACGAACGAAACCAATGCATTGAGGAAGTCACCGAGGCCGAACACGCTCCCATTGATCGTGAATTGGATCGCGGAAAAATCCGGTTTGCCCACGATCGCAGCGATGAGCGGCGTGATGAGATCTTTTACGAACGCGGTGACGACAACGCCGAACGCGACGCCGACCACGACGCCGACCGCGAGGTCCACGACATTGCCGCGCAAGAGGAATTGTTTGAAATCATTCATAGTGCGTCCCTCGGCTAATCTTTGGAAGCGTCGACTTCGACGATGGCGGGATTGTTGCTGCCGTTGACTTCGCGCAGTGCTTCGATCGTCATGCCGACCGGCGCGCTCGGATCGAGTGCTTCTGTGACCGACATGCCCGTCCGCTTCTTGGTCTCCTCGTCGATCGGGCCCCGCATGCTTGCCGGGAGCATCCGGTACTTGTCCACCAGACCGAGCATGAACCCGAGCTTGTCGTGTGCCAGTTTCGGATCGATGACGGCGATGACGGCGCCTTTGGTTCCGCGCTTGAACACCGCATAGGTCACCCCGTACTTGTTCGCGATGCTCACCGCTTCCGGATGCTGCGCTGCGTTGACATAGACGTAACCTGCCGGCGGCGCAGCCTCCAACTTGACGAGCCACGCTTTGACGTCGGCAAGCGGCGCCGTGCTCTGTGCGATCACCGAGTGCCCGTGATAGGTGCCGGCCCCTTGCGACAACGTCGTCCCGCCCGGCCCTTGCGCGCTCGCGACCGTCTGGTTAAAGGGCTTCGCATCCAGTATTTTCGCATCCGGCCCGAGCGGAAAATCCGTTGGATTCGAAACGACCGCTGCAGTCGCACTCGGACCTGCGGCCGTCCCTTTACCGCCGGTGCCGCTGCAGCCCGCGCACAGCACGGTCAATGCGGCCAATGCGATCGCCGAATATCTTTTCATGACCGGATCACCCCGTTGCTCATTTGCGCTCGATTTTGTGTTCGACCCCTTCGACGCCGGACACGACTGCGCGTTCCGCGCCCGTCACGATGTCGATGATCCAGCGGATCGTCGCGATGAATCCGATGACCGCGAAGATGAAGATGATGAAGAGAACCCACGCGAACGAGTGGGCAAGATTGACAACCCATTCCATGGCAGACCGTGCCTTTCCCGACGGTTGTCGATGTTATCGATCAGTAACCGCTTGCCGTGGCGGCGGGTGCGGGTGCCTTGTTATGCGCGTGCGCGGCGCCGGCGGCGTGATACCCCGCGTTCACCGCATCGGTCTTGCACATGTACTTTCCGTTCTTCGTGCGGCCGAAAAACGGATCGGTGGAATCGTGGTATGCCTTGCTCTTCAAGTTCACCCATACCATGACGTCGCCGCTGCATTGCAAACCTTGAGGAACCGGCGCGGCTTGCGCGAGGGGCAAGGAACCACGTTCTCGCTGTGCTTCCGTCGTCGCAGCGGGCATCGCCGCCGCCGCGCCGGGCGTGGCCGTCGCCGAACTGCTTCCGCTGCTGCCGCCGCCGCCGCATCCCGCGACGACCGCCGCCGAGCAGACTGCGGCAAGAATGGAGAAGAAACGCTGTACATTCATAGGAAACACTCCTATTCCGTTAGACGTTCGTGCGGCCTTCGGTCAGCCATGGATTTCGTCCTCCGCTGTGAGAGCGCTCGGTCGCCGGCTTACGCGCCTCACCACGAGGAGCAACACGACAAGAAATACTACCGCGAGTGTAGCGGCGACCAACGGCAGCGCGATCGCGAGCGTGCCGCCGCCGACCGCCAGGATATCTTCGCCCAAACTCATCGTCGAATTCGCGACGCCGAATGTCGATGTCGTGCTCGCGGCGCGTGCCGCGGCGGATGCGCCGTGGACTACGAAGGCATTGATCGCTCCGATCACCATGAGACCGATGAGTTCGCTTTGATTCGGTGCGTGAACCGTACCGCCGACGATGATCGCCGCCGCCGCTGGTCGCACGATGAAGTACAGCAGATGGAGCGCGTTGTCGACGACGGGGATCTTGTCAGCGAGGATTTCGAGCACGGCGAAGATCGCCAACACTATGCTGGCGCCGTCTGAACCAAGCCACGCGTAGGAGGCGTTGAGATGAATCCACCCGGCATGCGCGGCGAGCGAGGCGATGAGCAGTGCGAGGAATCCACGCAAGCCGGCGGTCGTCGTGAGCGCGAACGCGAGCGCGTATTCGGTCGTGACGTCCATTTTCGACCTCGATTTGGTCTCGGGGCGGACGCCCCCTCGCCGGGGTTGACAAATCGTGCTCGAATGGCTTAGTATTTAACCGAATGGTAAAATACGACGAAGGGGCGCTGGACCGTGTATTCTCGGCTCTCGCAGACCCGACGCGACGCGCGATTTTGGCTCGCCTCTCAACGGGGGATATATCTGTCACTGATCTCGCCGCGCCATTCGAGATGACCCTTCCGGCCGTCTCGAAGCACCTCAAGGTGCTCGAGCGCGCCGGCCTCGTCGCACGCGGCCGGTCGGCGCAGTGGCGGCCGTGCCGCATCAACGGCCGGCCTTTGCGCGACGCAGTTGGCTGGCTCGAAGATTATCGCGGCTTTTGGGATGCGCGGCTCGACCGTCTCGACGATTTTCTCAAGGACGTCCAGAAAGGACCACGCGATGACCGAACGAGTTGATTCCGACGTCTCCACGTATCCCGTGCTCACCATCACGCGCATCTTCGACGCGCCGCGTGCGCTCGTGTTCAAAGCGTGGACCGATCCAAACATGCTCGCGCGGTGGTGGGGTCCGCACCATTTCACCAACCCGGTCTGCGATGTGGATGTCCGGCCGGGCGGCGGAATCCGCATCGACATGCGCGGACCGGAGGGCAACGTCTATCCCATGACCGGCGTTTTCCATGAAGTCGTCGAGCCGGAACGGCTGATATTCTCGACCACACCGTTGGACGACGATGGCAAGCCGATGTTCGAAGTGCTCAACACCGTCGCTTTTGAGGACCACGACGGCAGGACGAAATTCACGCTTCAAGCGCGCGTGGTCAAAACAACGGCTGTGGCCGCTCAGTATCTCGACGGCATGGAGGCAGGTTGGACGCAAAGCCTCGAGCGCCTCGAGGAGATCTTGAAGTCATGATGACGACGATCGCTCGGATACTGTTGGGGCTGATATTTCTCGTGCTCGGCCTCAACGGATTTTTCTTCTTCATCCCGACGCCGCCGATCGCGGGGTTTGCGGCCGCGTTCTTCAACACCATGATCGCATCACACTACTCCGTGATGGTGTTCGGTGTGCAGGTCATCGCGGCCGTCATGCTCTTGACGGATCAATACCTACCGCTCGCGTTGGTGGCGCTCGCAGCGGTCCTCGCGAACGTCTTGAATTATCACATCACGATGCTACCGAGCGGACTGCCGCTGCCGCTCTTCACTACGCTGCTCTGGTTCATCGTCGCGTGGCCGCTGCGCTCACATTTCGCGCTGCTCTTCGCGCGGAAGGCGGGAGTCCGATCGTGACGTCAATGTTGG
>DATBOZ010000152.1:0-4113 GCA_036561585.1 Candidatus Eremiobacteraceae bacterium
ACCGATTTCCACGCGTTTTATACCGATTGCATCGTGTTGGGTGATGATCCAGGTGTCACAAGTGCGCGACTCTCGTTGTGCATCGTGACGAAGACGTCGCTCGCCTCCGCGCTGCGGCTACTGGGCGTATCCGCACCCGACCATATGTAGATTCATGTAGGAGGGCAAGCAACGCTTGCCCGTCGGGTGCGCGATGCTCACCCGACGACAAAAAAGAACGAGGCGCTACGAAGCGGGTTCATCCTGGAATGCTGGGCGGCCGCGGATCCATGGGTGGATCCAAATGATCCACGCGAGTTTGATCAACGCCGCGGCGGGAATCGCAAGCACGAGACCCCACACGCCGAACAGCTCGCCGCCGGCGAAGATCGCGAAGATCACCGCCATCGGCGACACACCCACGCTCTCGCCCATCACCTTGGGCACGAGCAAGATGTCGGAGATCTTCGAGATGACCGCAATCGTGAAGACGGTGATCAGCGCCATCGTCCAACCTTGCAGCGAGCCGAGCATCAATCCGAGCGCGACCGCCACCACTATCCCCAAAAACGGCAACGCGTAGAGCAGACCGGTCAGCGCGCCCAAGAGCAGCGCGTACTGGGATCCGGCGATCGCAAGGACGAGCCACGTCAAAAGCCCGGTGAACGCACACAACACGAACTGCCCGTACACGAAGCCGCCGACCACGCGAGAAATCTCTCGAGCGACGCGCCGTGCGGCCGGCCTGTTTTGTTCGGGGAACAGGCTGTAGAACGAACTACGGATCTCTTCCACGCGCGTCAAGAAGTAGTACGAGAGCACGATCGCGGTGATGCCGACCACGATGTCGCTTGCGATGCCGAGCAGCGCGTTGCCGGCGCCCAGCACGATGTTGTTCACGCCCGCTGAGATCTGCGCGAGCGCGCTGTTTTCGATATCTTGAAACTGCGCCGGGAGAGCCTTTGCGCCGAAGTGGGTGACAATCCAGGCCTGCGACGAATTCGCCCAACCTTGAACGATGCCGACCACTTCGCCGCTGTTGGCGAAGAACGCCTGGAGCTGCGCGATCGTGTCAGGCACGATGATAAAGCCGAAGAAAAGCACGACGAGGACGAGCCCGGCATAGACAATGGCGACCGCAGCGAGGCGCGGCATGCGCTTGCTCAGACGATACACGATGGGATTCATGCCGTACGCCATCAGGGTCGCCACGATGAACACTTCGACCGTCAGCGGGACTCTCGAAAGAATGTACAGCGCGATGACCGCGGCCGTGAGGACGCCGGCGACGCGCCACAACCGCGGCCGATCGGAGATCTCCGCGCTCGGCGCGCGCGCGCTCACGGCTGAGACGGCTCCAGCGGCTTCGTCATGATCGTGCGCTCATCCAGAAAACCACCGGCGGCATACAACGCACGCGCGGGACCATTATCGGCCGTGACCATGAGGCTCAAATGCGGCAGACCGAGGGTGCGTGCCTCTCGCTCGGCCTCCGCTAACAGCAGTCGTCCGGCGCCGCGTCTTCGCGCGATCGGCTCGACCGCCATGTATGCGACAAAGGCTTGCGGCATCTGCGTGACGTCGTCAGGAATGTCGGTGATCAAGATGAGAAATCCGACCGGCACCGATTCGGACTCGGCGATGAACACCACGGTCCTCGCGCGCTGCTCGCAAAAAGACAACAACCGGCGATACGCCAGTGCCGCCACATCCGCACTCACCGGCCGAATGGTAGATACTCCGGCTTGCGCCGTTTCGGCGCCGAGCGCCTCGAGAAAGGCGTGATCGCCCGGCCCGCCCCGGCGCACGACGATGGTCAACGGGCGTGTGCTGGTTCCGGGGCAAACCCGAGACGGCTCGAGAGCTTGTTGCCGCTGTCCAACAATTCGGGGATCACCGCCTCGACGCGCTCGTCGCTCAACCGCGCAGCCGGCCCCGAGACGCTCAAGCTCGCGACGACCTGACCCGACGCGTCGCGCACCGGCACCGCAATGCATCGGACGCCTTCCTCGTGCTCCTCGTCGTCGCGCGCATACCCCAGATCGCGGACGCGGTCCAGATCGCGGAAGAGCGACTCAGGATCGGTGACGGTTTTGGGCGTTCGCGCGGCCATGCCGTAGCGGCGCAAGATCCCTTCCACGACTTCGCGCGGCAAGTACGCGAGCATCGCCTTGCCGCTGCCGGTGGAGTGCGCCGGCAAACGGTTTCCGATCTGCGTGAACATGCGAAGGATGCGCGCCGATTGCGCTTGGTCGATGTACACGATCTCGCCGTCGTCGAGCACCGCGAGGTTTGCGCTTTCGCCACTGCGCTGCATGAGGCGCTGAAGAAATGGGCGCGCTTCCAACCGCAAGCTGAAGCGCTGGCGCATGTCGTTGCCCATCTGCAGCGCGCGAAAACCGAGCGAATACCTGCGGTTCTGCTGATTCTGCTTCACATATCCGCGGGTGATGAGCGTGCCGAGCAGACGATGCACCGTGGCCAATGGCAGCGTGACGACATGGCTGATCTCGACAAGGCCGACCTCCGACCCGAATTCAACGAGCGCCTCGAGGATATCGAGCGTTCGTTCCACCGATTGGACGCCGGTGCGTTCGCGCCTGACCGGCTCGCCCGTGTCGTCCTGATTCGACTTGCGCATGTGCTACGCCCATTCGAGAGTCGGAATCGCGTTTTTAAGATGTGGAAAAATCCTAGCACTATTCCGGAAACGATGTCAAGGGTTGGTTGTGGACCCGGGTATGGGTCGAGCGTGCTCTGCGGCGTATTCCACTCGTTCGTCGAGGGGCGGGTGGTCGTAGAAGTACCACACCGCGAGGTCGGGCGGGTGCAGGCTAGACAGATTCTCAGTTCCGAGGCGCGCGAATGCGCGAACACCAGTACCGCCGAGCGCGGTGTGGTCTGCTGCAAACACGTCCGCCGCGTGTTCGATGCCGCGCGACAAACCGTTGGTCACGGGCGCGAGCACGATGGACGCGGACAACACGACGAAGACGACGAGTGGCAGTGCCGCCGGATCGGCGAGGTCCCGTGCGAGGCGCGGAACCTGCGCAGCGATGATGCGCGGCACGGTGAACGCGACGAGCGCGATCGCGAAAATGCTGCCCAGCCAGGCGTAGAACGAGCCGAGCCAGAGATGCCCGAGCTTGTAGTGCCCCATCTCGTGCGCGACGACGTACAACACTTCGTCCGGTTTGAGATCGCGAAGCAGCGTGTCGCCGATGGCGATCCGCTCGACCGGACCGATGCCCGCGACGTACGCGTTGCCCTCGTTCGTCTGCCGGCTCATGTCGTATTCGTACACGACCTTCGCATCGATCCCGTTTCGCGCGGCCATATCGAGAATAGCGCGCGTGAGCGGCGATGCGGGCAGCGGCGTATAGTGGTTGAAGATCGGCGCGATGAAGACCGGATAGACCGCGCTGCCGAGCAGTATCAACGGCGCTGCGATGAGCGCGGCGAACACCGGCCAACGGGCGCCCGCGCGGGCCACGAGACGCACGAATCCGGCGCAGACGAGTCCGCCGACGACCGCCGTCAACAAAACGCCTTTGCACCAATCGCCCAGCCACACCGAAAGCGGCGCGCTGCTCAAACCGAATTGATGCGGCAACACAAATCCGCCGTACCACGAAAGCGGCAAGAGGAATATCGAGAGAACCGTCAGCGCCGCGGCGGCGAACGCAGTGGCTGCAAACCAAGGCGCGCGAATCTTTTTTTCGAACCAATCGCGCCATCGTGCCGCGGCTCCGGACCGCCAAAACACGAAGACGAGCACGAGTTGGGCGAATGCATCGACGAAATACAGCGGCCGGCCGATCGATGCGATCTGATATGCAAGCGCTTGTCGTGCAGGCGGATAGATGCTATCAACCACGCGCATGATCTCGGGCGAGAGCGGCGTCATAGGGACTGGCCTGCTACGACCGGTCGACGATGCCCTTCATGCGCGCGCCGGAAAACGCGATGTTGAGGAAGAACAGCGCGCAGTGTGAATGCGTTGCGTTCGTTTTCGCTCGTTCTCATCCTCATGCTCAGCGTTTTTTCGCAATCCGACGCGCGCCAGATCACATTCAGCGGCCGCTCCTGGCTGGTCACCGCCGGCCGGATCGACGACCCGTCTGCGCCCAACCG
>DATBOZ010000153.1:0-2106 GCA_036561585.1 Candidatus Eremiobacteraceae bacterium
GTCGCGAAACGTGTTCTCGACGACCTTGACCAGCTCGGCGGTGGTGCTGTCGGTCTCGTACATATCGCCGCGGACGAACGACGCATAGAGCGCTTTCGCGCGCTGCGCATCTTCCGGCCGGCGTCCGCCGATGATGCGGTCGTTTTCCCGCAGCTCGCGCACGATCGCGCCGGGGATGACGCGCTCTGGGCAGTGCGCGAGAAAGATGGAATCCGGATCGACGCCTGCGCCGCGAATCGCCGGCACCACGACGCGCTCCAGCGTCCCCGGCGGTACGGTCGATTCCAAGACGACGAGTTCGCCGCCGCGCACCAGCGGCGCGATCGCTTTGGCCGCGGCTTGCACGTACGTCAGGTCTGGACGCCCGTCGGCCGCGTTGGGTGTGGGAACGCAGATGATGTAGGCGTTCGCGGCGGTGAGATCGTCGACGATTGCGAGATTGCCGCTAGCGAGCGCCTGGGCGACGATCGCTTGTACTTCAGTCTCGGCGATGTGCGCGGCGCCGGCACGGAGCTGCGCCCGCAACGCGGTGCTGACGTCGAAGCCGAACACCCGGTGTCCGGCATTGGCCAACATCGCTGCCGTAGGCAGCCCGATGTAGCCGAGTCCTACTACGGTGACGTCCATCCACTGATTGTAGCCGGATAGCCCTCGGCGAAGTAGAACGGCTTTGCCTTCCGGGATTGCCCCATCAGACCCAATAAACCGCCCAGTGCTGGGCCTTACGACTCAAGCCCCGACCGTAGCTGGGAGGATCTCGCGGGATTGGATCAGCGGCTCCGCACCGACCGAGTATAGCCTGTCCAATGCGAAGAGATGCAGTATTTCCAAAGCGCGCTTGGCATCGTCGCCGGACACGTGCGCCTTCCACCCGTCCGAGCGCGCTCCGCCGAGTGCGATACCGGCGGCGGACTCCCACGCCATGGACGACGGTCGGGCGAGCCGTGCGAACGCGTCGTCGGTGAGCGGCCTTCCGATGAACGCGAACAGCCGCGCGATTTCTCGCCTGGGATCGCTGCGAAAATCTTCGTAGAACGCGACGTGGATCTCGCCCGCTGCGAACTGTCGCAGCGGCACGAAGTTCTCGATGCACCATTGGGCGACGTGCATCGCGAACGGGTCATCGATCCGCTTGAGCGGTGGGATCATCGGCGCGAGAAAATCATCGACGAGCTGCGGCTGCACGATGAGCGCCCCGAGATCGTGACCCCAACCATATCGCAGGCGCGATGCGGCGACGGCGCATGGGTGTCTGAGCGTCAGCACGATCGGCATGCCTGGGAACAACTCGTAGAGCCAGCGCAGATATAAGTGTGCGCGGATATCCTTGACCAACCGCTTTCTGCTCACGAAGCGCCGGTTGTAATAGTCCGCCCAGCCGTTGCGAAAGCGTCCGGTCACGATCGCGCGCGCGGCGTCGACGAATTCGGGTCGCGTCTCACCGGGTCTGATATATTGACGATTGGCGAATGCCCGGCATATGGGCACGACGCGCGGATTGAAGGGTTCGAAGATGAAGCGCAACGCGTTGTCGTAATTGATCATCTCGGCGATCCACGTCGTGCCGCCGCGGCCGCTCCCCGCGAGAAAGATCGCGTCGCGATGATCGCCCCCGAGATCGATGTGGACCTGTTTGACCAACGCCTTTAGGCCGCGCAATCCCGCTTTCACCCGCGTGCGCATCAACCGGCGTCACGAGGAGAACAAACCGGACTGGCCGGATAGTCCGTCCACGCATGAGCATTGACGTACAGGCGCGCGCCGAAGACCCCTTCGTTCGACGCATCGATCCGCAGCGCGTCCGCCTCGGTCTCGTCATGCCGATCTACAACGAAGCCGCCAGTTTGGCGGAAACGCTCGCGAGCATCGCGACCCAGACCTTCGATCATCGGCGCATCCGCCTGATCGCGGTCGACGGCGCTTCGACGGACGATAGCGCCGCAGTCGTCCGACGCTGGCTCGCCGCGACGGACATCGACGGATCGGTCATCAGCAACCCTCGCCGGCGCATACCGATCTCGCTCAACGTCGGCATCGCGGCGCTCGACCCGGCGGATCTTGTCGTCCGGCTTGACGCGCACACGACCTACGGCCCGACGTATCTCG
>DATBOZ010000154.1:0-5365 GCA_036561585.1 Candidatus Eremiobacteraceae bacterium
ACCGGGGTTGATGGATTGGCCGGATTCCATCCTGGCCTTGCTGGCGAAGAACACCTCGGTGAAGTAATCACGTAAGTCGTAAAAATTGCAGCCGAAGTACACCGCTTCATTGTCGAAGCCCAATTCATTCGATTGAATCGCACCGCCGCTGTTCTCGACGTCTGCGTTGATGGCATAAACGTTCCAAGCGCCACGAGGATCGTTCGTTTGACTTACCGCGATCCAAAGAAGTGATTGCTGCGGGCACGTGCCCGTCTCGTATGTGGTGACCGAGGCCCAGAACCTGTGATCGTTAGGATCATAAACCGCGCGTGGGTCGCCGATGTATGGCTGACCCGGGTCGCATTGGGGTGACGGAATTTGGAAAAGCGTTGCGGCGCTCACGGGCCAACCTGGCGCCAAGTGTCCGGTTGTGCTGTACACTGCGAATCCCGAACCCGCACCCTCAAGAATCCACTTCGGAGAAGCCGCCAGCGCAGTATTCGCGAACCCGCATCCTTTTTGGCAGATCGGCTGATTGAATGCGGAGAGACCATTGAATTTCGGAGAAGCCGGAGGAGTCGCGTACTGATCGAAGAGCGACGGCGCCATGTTCTGGATCTCGCGCATGTAGACGAACTTATTGCCGACCTCATGCACGTTCGCATATTTCGCCGTCAGCCCGTAGCCGGCATTGACGTCATATCCAGCGGCGAGCGCGGTGGTTGGAGCGAGTAGCGCGAGCAGGGTTACCACCAGTATCCGCATATCAGCACTCCCCGTTGGGCCGAAACGAAAGCGATTGCTTGGCGAAATGTGATTGAAAATTCTGCGAGCAGGTGAGCGTTGGCCTTCGAACGCGCTTGGCAGGTTGCTGGGAAAGGACAACAAGTCGAACGCCTGCTCGGTCGTTTTCATCTGCGTTCTCGATGTTCGAACGAATGTGCGCACGTTTTTCAAAGGCGCTCTCGGCCGTATGCCGGAACGGATGGCGTCTGCGTAAATTCGCAGACGATAAATCTGCACGAGGAGGGCACAGATGAAGCAGTTCGCATTCGCGCTCGCAGCCGTGACACTTCTTGCGTTTGGTGCGTCGGCGTCGGCCGATTCCACGATGAAGCCGATCATCGTAACTCCGGATTCGGTGAAATGGATGCCGGGCACGGGTCAGATACCGGCGACCGTCGGTGTCGCGGTGCTTGAAGGTGATCCGAGCAAATCGGGGCCCTTCACCATGCGCCTCAACATCCCGGACGGAACCAAGTTCGCCGTGCATTATCACGACGATACCGAACGATTGACGGTCATCTCCGGCACGTTCATGGCAGGCGTCGGAACCACGTTCGACGAGACAAAAATGGTGGCGCTGCCTGCCGGTTCATACTGCGTCTTGCCTGCCGGCTTGCGGCACTACGCGATGGCCAAAGGGCAGACGGTCGTCCAGGTAAGCGGCAATGGCCCCTTTGCCATGAAGTTCGACTCGATGTGAACCTTGTGGGGCCGAGCTCATAATCGGGCCACCTATTTCTCCGTACTAGGGCAAACAGTGCTTGCCCTAGTTTCTTGTTAAGGTCACAAAGCAATAGCCGGCGCTGTAATGGTGAGAAAAAATTGGCCGACCATAAAGGTCGGCCCCACAGAGTTGGTCG
Source organism: Candidatus Eremiobacteraceae bacterium (assembly GCA_036561585.1). Taxonomy (GTDB): domain Bacteria; phylum Vulcanimicrobiota; class Vulcanimicrobiia; order Eremiobacterales; family Eremiobacteraceae; genus JABCYQ01. Next base: position 1,629 of record DATBOZ010000154.1, read on the forward strand.
GCCCCACATCTTCTGCTACGGCTTGACGGCTGCGAGTCTTGCGGCGCTGAACGCCGAGTTCAGCGAGCCGACGTCGTTGCCGACGAACGAGTGATAATCGCCGTCGAGCTTGAGGAACAGCGCGTGCAGCGTCTGTCCTTCGTTTTGCAACGCCGGCGTCGGCGGTTGAAAACTGCCGCTCATCGAGCCCATGAGCGACTCTATGCGCTCGCGCAGCATGTCTTGGAGAAAGTCGTCGTCCTGATCGCCCTGCGGATTCGACGTGAATTGCGCCCGCAACGTGACCAACGAAGCTTGCACCGCGTCGATCTTCCCAACCAGCGCGCCGTTCGCCGCCGCCGATCTGCGCCGGTCCGCGAGTTGCGACTGGATGGCGTCGAGCGAATTCAAGTCGGTGTCGACGGTCGAATAATCGCCGTAGATCATGGTCAGGTACGCGCGGCGCTCAGTATAATCGTGTTGGGTCCACGGCGATCGCGGATCGGCTTTGACATCGATGGTCTGGGAATAGTCTCGGCCACCAAGGGTCAGCCGGGCCGTGTAGGTTCCGGGAACGACTTCCGGACCTGAACCGGGTCCGCGGTTCCACTTCGGAGCGCTGTTCCATTTGGCCGGCGCATCCGACGTGAGATCCCATGCGATGCGATTCACGCCAACGCCGTTTGGTACGTTCGGCGCCTTCTTGCCATCCTGATCGTGCGTGCCGGAAATGGTTCGAACGATGCGGCCGCCCGGTCCGGTGATCTGCAAACTCGGCGTGCTGTTCGATGCAGCGGCCTGGTAGTATGTGAGAAGCGCGCCGTAATCGGGATCAGCGCCAACAAACGAGCTGGATCCGCCGTTCGACGTCTGATACGCGGACTGCGAGAACAGATACGAGGTGCGCACGCGGAAAAACGTCGGCGTCGCCGATCCGTTCGCACTGTCGAGCCCTTGGAGTGCCGCAAGATCATCGAGGATCCAGAACGAGCGGCCGTGCGTGCCGATGAGCAGGTCGTCGAAATCCGGCTGCACTTGGATGTCGCGCACCGACGCGGCCGGCAAATTCAACTGCAGACTTTTCCAGGCCGTGCCACCATCGAACGACACCCAGATGCTTTGCTCCAAACCGGCGTACAACAGGTTTGCATTGTACGGATCTTGCCGGACGACGCGCGCGAACTGATCGCTCGGCAAATTGCTGGTGATGGAGCGCCACGTCTTGCCATAGTCCGTCGTCATGTAGACGAACGGCCGCCGGTCGCCCTCGAAATGGCGGTCGACGACGGCGTATGCCGCGCCGCGTTCCGAGCGCGAGGCGTCGATCGCGTCGATGCGGCCCCAGGGCCCCGGACCCGAGATGCTCACGTTGTTCCAGTGTCTGCCGCCGTCGCGCGTGATCTGCACGATGCCGTCATCGGTCCCGACCCAGATCAGCCCCGGCTCGAGCGCCGATGGTGCGATGGACAAAATCGTGTCCGAGAATTCCGCGCCAGTGACGTCCGCGGTGATGCTGCCGCCGGAGATCTGTTGATGCGCTTTGACGTTGCGCGTGAGATCCGGACTGATCGGCGTCCAGTGAAAGCCGCGGTCCATCGTGCGCCACAACACGTTGCCGCCATAGTACGCCACGCGCGAGTCTTGCGGCGAAAATTCGAGCGGCGATTCCCAGTTGAACCGGAAGGGCAGCGACGCGATTTCGCGCGCGTTGGTATCGCGCTCGTACGGCGAGATATCCCAGCTCTGGTGCGAGCGCATGTCGAACATCGCGAGCTCGCCCGCACTGTTGCCGCCGCCGCTCGCATTCCAGATCAGATATGGGTCGGCGGGATCTGGCCACACCCACGTCCCGTCGCCGCCGCCGACGCTGACCCAGTCGCGATCGAGAATCGACCCGGTCCACTCGCCGACGCTCGGCGCGCACCACGACGAATTATCTTGGAGGCCGCCACAGATCTCGTACGGCACTTGGCGGCTGTAGCCGACGTGATAAACCTGGCCTGTGGCGATGTTGTTGCGCCACTCCCACGAAGTCCCACCATCCAAAGAGATCGCGACGCCGCCATCGTTGCCGTTGATGATCCGCTCGCCGTCCGCCGCCCACCAGATGTCGTGATGGTCGCCGTGCACCGCCTGATCGTTGGTGGTCCACGTCTTCGCGCCGTCCTTGCTTTCCGCGAGATCGACGGAGACGCTCAAGAGGTGATCGGGGTTCGTCGGATCGACGAACGGATGCGTGTAGTAGAAGGGACGTTGATTGGCCTCCGTATCCGATGACGCCAGTTGCCACGTCGCGCCGCCGTCATTGGAACGCCAGATGATGCCGGACTTCGATTGGATCTCCGCGTAGATCCGCAACGGATTACTCGGCGCGATCGCAATGCCGACGCGGCCTGTCGGTCCGTCCGGCAAGCCGTGGCCGGTGAGTTTCGTCCACGTCAGGCCGTTGTCGGTCGATTTGTACAGCCCGTCATCGGGACCGCCGCTTTCCAAATCCCATGCAGCGCGCGAATATTCCCAAATGCCCGCGTAGAGCGTGTTCGGATTTTTCGGATCCATCGCCAAGTCCGACGCACCGCTGCGCAGTCCGACGTATAACGTCTTCGTCCAGGTCTTGCCGCCGTCGGCGGTGCGGAAGACGCCACGATCGGAGCTGTCTTTGAACGGATCGCCGAGCGCGGCGACGATCACCACGTTCACGTTTTGCGGGTCGACTATGATCTTCGCGATCTGCGACGTGCCGTGCAGGTTGACGTGCTGCCACGTCTTGCCGCCGTCGATCGAATGATAAATGCCGTCGCCGTACGACACGTCGTTGCGCGGATTGGCCTCACCCGTGCCCACCCACACTTCGTTGCCGTTGCCGGGCGCGATGGCGATGGCGCCGATCGGAGCGACCGGTTGACCGTCGAAGACCGCTTGCCAGTGGGCGCCGCCGTCGATCGTCTTATAGACGCCGCCGCCCGCCGAACCCACATAGTAGAGAAACGGATTGGCGTCGAGGCCGACGACCGCCGTCACGCGTCCGCCTGAAATCGCCGGACCGATCGACCGCCACGAAAGGGACGCGTACGGCAATGGCGCTGCCGCCGCCCGGGCCGGCGCAACCGCGACGAGTGCCGCTCCAAGTGCCGCGGCCGACATCGTCATGGCGAGAGCGATGGCGGCATCTCGAAACACAAAACGGCGCAGCGACATTGAAACGCTCCTCTTCAAATCGTAACCGCGCGACACGAATTCGTGGCGCACACATGGGGCTTGGGGCGAAACCGGTTCAATACCTTGTACGGACGACTGCATGCGGGCCGGTGCGGCGCAGTTTATCGTTCCTACGAATTCGGGGAAAAGCCGAAATTTTCCACGATGAGTTCTGCTTCGCGACCGTCGATCGGCGCGCGAGCGCCGGCAAGCCAGATGTTGATGTGGACGCGTGCGTCGCCCGGCGGCGGCACGCCGTCACGCAATGCAGCCGATGCGTAGCCGTAAAACGTCACCGCCGACCGGCTCCAGCGGAACCGATATGCCGATCGCCGCATGCCGCGCGGCACGTTGAAGCGCACGAGATGGCCTCGCGCAGTGTAGGGTTGCACGGCGAACTGCGCATCGGATGCCGCTGGATCGCCCCAGCGCGAGAACTCCACGTCGATCTCGCGATTGGCGAATGCGTCATCGTCGCTCCAGGTGAAGAATCCGACGACCACGTTGGGATCCAGCGTGCCGACGTCGGTGTCGAGCGCGAACGAATACGTGCCGTAGCC
>DATBOZ010000155.1:0-8461 GCA_036561585.1 Candidatus Eremiobacteraceae bacterium
TCGACACGGCGACGAGCGCCCATACGATCGCACCGAGCACGAGCGGGGTTATGCCGACGCTGCGTAACTTCTCAAAATCCGAACCGAATCCGACGCCGGCGAACGCGACGATCATGATGTAACGGCCGGCCGTCGCGAGCGTACTTGCCGCCGATGCCGGCAAGACGCCGATCGAAGCCACCGCTGCGGCGATGACGAATAAAACGATGAACCACGGCATCGTCTTCGCAAAATCGAACCGGCCTTGGGCGCCGTGCGTTCGTCGGGACATGTAGAGCGCTGCCCCGGCGGCGATCGGCAGAATCGCGAGCGCACGCGCGAGCTTCACGATCGTGGCGATTTGGCCGGCGGCCGGTCCGTAGGAATATCCCGCAGCGAGCACCGAGGATGTGTCATTTATCGCAGTGCCCGCCCACGTGCCGAACGTCGCATCGCTCATGTGCAGCGCATGGCCGATGGCGGGGAACAGAAAGACAGCTGCGACATTATAAAGGAAGATCGTCGCCGTCGCGAACGCGATTTCGCCCGCTTCGGCCCCGATCACCGGCGCGAGCGCTGCGATCGCCGACGCTCCGCAGACCGATGTGCCCGCCGCGATGAGCATACGTATGTTGAAGCCCACACGCATCCACCGGCCGATCAGAAGGCCGGCCGCTAGGCCGACGACGAGCGAGCCGCCGAGAACGGGAAAGCTCGCGCGACCGGCTTGCCACAACACCGCGAGATTGATGCCGAAGCCGAGAAGCACGATGCCGGCCTGCAGCACTGGTCGTGCCGCAAACGACGCACCGGGTTCCAACATCTTGTTCGCGCCGATCAACCGGCGCGCCGCGATTCCGGCTGCGATCGCGAAGATCGGCGCGCCGACAACAGGCCACTTGATGCCGAGCGCAATGGCGACGAGCGCCAGCGCGATTGCGAAAAAGATGCCGGGGAGAAGCGCGCGCAGCTTCGTCATGCACAGTTATCGTTCGGCCCGAGGCGGCGCGCCGACCTTGCCCTTTCCTGCTACATCCGTAGCAGCCGATTCGAGGGGCCGGAGCGCCGTGCGGCAAAGCACGGCCGAAGCTTCTTCGCAAAGCGAGTGTTCGCTTTGGCGCGGGGCGTCACTTCGCGAGTTCTCGCACGAACGAAAATGGCCATCATCTAAGTCGACTCATCCTTCGGGAGGGTGCACGCGTGTCTGATCCTACTCACGTCCACGAAGAACCGGAGACACCGGAAGAGATCAGCCGGCGGACGTTCATGGCGCAGGTGACGGTGATCGCCGGTACCATCGTCGGCCTCGGCGTCGCGATTCCCGTGCTGGCCGGACTCGTACCGACAAAAGACGTTTTGGACGCCGGCAAACCCAAGTGGTATCCGCTGAACGCGGACGAGTTCGCGCAGTTCCAGAAGACCGCGACCGACCCGATGAAGATCACGTTCCGCAAGACCGTCGTCGACGGCTATCTGATGAATACGACGGATGAATATGTCTGGGGTGTCCGCATGACCCCGGATCAAGAAGCGCAGTTCAAAGCCGATCGCCCGGACCTCTTCCAAGTCCCAAGCGGCGAGGTGAAGTACGAAGTGCCGGTCACGTACGAGAATATCGGCATCGCGTTGTTCAGCCCGATCTGCCCCCACCTCGGCTGCCGCTTCAATTGGAATAAAGGCGCGCAGCAGTTCCTTTGCCCTTGTCACGGATCGACCTACACGAAGTTCGGCAAGCACATGGCCGGCCCGGCCAACCGTGGATTGGATCCGTTGCCGTTCAAAGATACATCGGGCATCGCGCAGGTCACTTGGGTGAACTACGATCAGACGGTCGCCGATCGCGTGATCGTGTCGTACACGTAGGGAGACGGGAAATATGCTCAACTGGATCGAGGAACGCACCGGCGGTATCTCCGCCCTCAAGAATTTCCTCACCGAGGACGTCCCCGGCGGCGCAAGCTATTGGTATGTGTTCGGCAGCGCCACGCTGATCGCGCTCGTCATCCAGATCATCACCGGCATCTTCCTCACGTTCTACTACGCGCCATCCGCGGACACGGCGTGGGAGTCCACGAAGTTCATCTACGATCACGTTGCCGGCGGACCGTTCCTCCTCAGCATGCACTTCTGGGGCGCGTCGGCCATGATCGCGCTGATGACCATGCACTTACTGCAAGTCATGATCTGGGGCGCGTACAAGCGGCCACGCGAGATCATGTGGGTCATCGGTGTCATCCTCTTCCTCTTGACGCTCGTGCTCGGCCTCACCGGATATCTGCTGCCGTGGGATCTCAACGCGTATGCTGCGTCCCAGGTCTCCATCAAGATCGCCGGCGACATCCCCATCGTCGGCCCGGCCCAGGCCAACTTTCTGCAAGACGGCTTGCAGATGGGGACGTTGACCATCAACCGCTTCTTCGGCATCCACGTCTGGCTGATCCCGATCACGCTGCTCGCGTTGGTCGGATTGCATCTCGCCGTGTTCCGGCACAACGGCGCCGCAGGGCCGCCGGCCGACGAGACGCCGCGAAAATTCGGCCGCTTCTATCCCGATCAGATATTCATGGACACCGTCGCATCGCTCGTCACGTTCGCCGTGATCGTGGCGCTCGCCATGTGGCTTCCTGCGCCGTTGCTTGCCAAAGCCGATCCGACGAATTCAGCATTTGTGCCATCGCCGGCATGGTATTTCTTCCCGCTGTTCGGATTGCTCAACTTACTGCCCGGCAACATGTTCTCGATCGGGAGCTTCCCGGTATCCGGTGAGCTCATCGGCACGGCCGTCGTGCCGGCCGTGTTCGTCGGCATCCTTCTCTTATTGCCATGGATCGATCGAAACCGGAAACGAGCGCTCAATCAGCGGCCGTATTTCGTCGGCTTCACATTCTTATCCGTGATCGCGGTGCTCGGCTTGGGTTGGTATGGAGCGGCGTCGGTGCAGGCCCACATCGCCGCAAGCCCCGGCGGCCAGACGCCGGTGCGCGGCTACGGCGCGCCCCCGCCGGGAGCGGAACAGGCTGCGGCCGGCGGCACGACCACCACTTCGAATCCGGTCGCGCTCGGCCAAGCCGTCTTTTCGCAGAACTGCGCGTCGTGCCATAGCGCGAATGGCGGCGGCGTGCCGAACCTCGCGCCTCCCCTAGACAACAATCCATTCGTCACGGGCGACCCTGCAAAAGTCATCGCGGTCGTCGACAACGGTTTGCACGGCCAGACGGTGATGGGCAAGTCGTTCTCCGCGCAGATGCCGCCCTGGAAAGGGCAATTGACGCCTTCCCAGATCGCACAGGTCATCTCATTCATCCGCGGGTCGTGGAGCAACCACGCAAGCGTTGTCACCGAGGCTCAGGTCAAAGCGGTAAAATAACCGGCGAGCGGTTACTTGATCGCGACGCCGACCGGTGCCGCAAGCCTGGTCATGCTGCCGGCGATGTCGCGCAACGGTGCGATGTTGCCGTTGGCGCCGACCGAATACGACGTCACCGCCGGCGTGCCGCCATCCGCGACGAAGATGCCTGACGATCCCACCGCGACACCGGCCGGGCCGTTCAAAAGCGTGTTCGAACCGGTTATCGTCTGCAACGGCGTTGGAAATCCATTCGCGTTCGCGGCGAACACCTTAACGGCACTGCCGTCGGCGACCACGATCTTGCCGTTGTCTTCCACAGCCACGCCGAGCGGCGCGGTCAATCCGGCGATCTGAGCGCTCGCGATCACGATCCCATTCGCGTTGGTCGGGTACTCGCTCACCTGCGTGTTGAAATTGAAATCGGTGTTCGAAATATAGATGGTCGTGCCGTGCACCGCCAGCCCGGCGACCGAAAGAAATCCGGTCGCATCGTAAATGGTCTGGCTCGGCGTGACGTTGCCGTTCGCGCCCGCGCGGTACACGGTGATGTAGGGCGTGCTCGCGCCGTTGGCGACATAGATCCGGCCGCCCGCATCGAGCGCGATGCCTTGCGGAAACGACAATTGCGTGAAGGCACCTTGGATCGTGGCGATGGGCGGCGTGTTGCCGCTGGTGAGTTTCGCGTATTCCGTCACAGAATTGGCGGTGGCGTTGGTGACGAAGAGATGATGCGACGGATCCAACGCGATGTACGACGGCAAGCTCAATCCCGTCGCGCTGCCCGCGATCGTGGCGACGGGCGCGATATCGCCGCTGGCCGAGCGCTTGTATTCGGTGATGCTATTGGCAGAAGAATTCGCGACGTAGATCTTGTGCTTGGCGACGTCGCTCGAGGCGGAGGACGCGTCGTGAAACGCGGTCGAATGGCCGGGGGTTGGAAAAGGCAACGTCGGCAGCGCCGATCGAATGCCTGCGCAGCCGATAAACAGCAGACTTGCTGCCGCGCAAACGAATCGCCAGAGTCTCATGAGCGCTGCACCTCCGTCATCGCTTCTATTATATCACCGGCGCCAGGCGCCGGGGCCGAGGCTTTCGAACTACGGAGGCGCGCGGGAGTCCGCATGAGCGGACTGAGAGGGCGGCTGCGGCTGCCGACCGTTCGAACCTGCTCTGGTTTAACCCAGCGAAGGGAGCTCGGATGAGCCTCACGATCAACCCAAAAGCAAAAGCATCGAGCCATAAGGTCTACGCAGACGGACCGCGCGGTCTGCGCGTGCCGGCGCGTCAGATCCACCTCACCGACGGCACGTCGTTCCAGGTCTACGACACGAGCGGTCCGCATTCCGACCCGGGCATCAGGGTCGACGTGCGAAACGGGCTTGAGCCGCTTCGAGGCGAGTGGATCCGCGCGCGCGGCGACGTCGAAGAATTGGCGCAGGCCACGTCCGAATACCGGCGCGAGCGCGAGGCCAAATCCGAGCTGGACGCCATTCGTTTCCGCGGCGGTCGCAAGCCGCTGCGCGCGAAGGCCGGGCGCAACGTCTCGCAGATGCACTACGCGCGCCGCGGCGAGATCACACAAGAGATGGAGTACGTCGCCGTCCGCGAAGGCGTGACGCCTGAGTTCGTGCGCGATGAAGTCGCCCGCGGGCGCGCTATCATTCCGGCGAACATCAATCACCCTGAAGCCGAGCCGATGATCATCGGGCGCAACTTCTTGGTGAAGATCAACGCGAACATCGGCAATTCGGCGGTGTCGTCGTCAATCGAAGAAGAAGTCGAGAAGATGACGTGGTCGACGCGCTGGGGCGCGGATACCGTCATGGACCTTTCGACCGGAAAGAACATCCACGAGACGCGGGAATGGATCTTGCGCAATTCGCCGGTGCCGATCGGCACGGTGCCGATCTACCAAGCCGTCGAAAAGATCAACGGCAAGGTGGAGAATCTCACCTGGGAGATATATCGCGATACGCTGATCGAGCAAGCCGAACAGGGCGTGGACTACTTCACCATCCATGCGGGCGTGCTGCTGCGGTACGTGCCGCTGACGGCAAAGCGCGTCACCGGCATCGTGTCGCGCGGCGGCTCGATCATGGCGCAGTGGTGTCTCACGCACCACGAAGAGAACTTCCTCTACACGCACTTCGACGAGATCTGCGAGATCATGAAGGCCTACGACGTCTCGTTCTCGCTCGGCGACGGGCTGCGGCCGGGCTGCACCGCCGACGCCAACGATGAAGCGCAGTTCGGCGAACTCGACGCGCTAGGCGAGCTGACCAAGATCGCATGGAAACACGACGTGCAGACGATGATCGAAGGTCCGGGCCACGTGCAGATGCATCTCATCAAAGAGAACATGGACCGGCAGTTGGCGGTGTGCCAAGAAGCGCCGTTCTATACGCTCGGACCGCTCGTGACCGATATCGCGCCGGGCTACGATCACATCACGAGCGCGATCGGCGCAGCGATGATCGGCTGGTTCGGGACCGCAATGCTCTGCTACGTGACGCCGAAAGAGCACCTCGGACTGCCCAACAAGAAGGACGTCAAGGACGGCGTGATCGCGTACAAGATCGCGGCGCATGCGGCCGATCTTGCGAAGGGGCACCCGCACGCTCGAGAGCGTGACGATGTCCTATCAAAGGCACGCTTCGAATTCCGATGGGAGGATCAATTCGAACTGTCGCTCGATCCTCAGACCGCGCGCGATTTCCACGATGAGACGCTGCCGGCCGAGGGCGCGAAGGTCGCGCACTTCTGCTCCATGTGCGGTCCGCATTTCTGTTCGATGCGCATCACCCAAGATGTGCGCGACTATGCGGCCGCCCTAGAGATAGAAGAAGGCCTCAAAGCAAAGGCGGCGGAGTTCCGCGAAAGCGGCGGGGAGATCTACGTCAAGACCTGACCACTTAGTGTAGTGCCGACCTTTATGGTCGGCCGGTCCTTTGTATTAGGGTGAGCATCGCTCACCCTAGTAGCCAAGCGATGCTTGCCCTTTTCCGCGATCACACATGAATCGTCGCCGACCCACGACTGAAGAGCATTTGCATCTCGGCCGGCGTAAGCGTGCGCCGGCGCGCGCCAGGAAGGTCCACCCAGACTTGATCCACAGCAAGCCGCTTGAGCGACACTTTGGCGACCCCATGCGCGTCGGTCGTCCCGACCGGACCGAAGTGGGCGCCGCAGGTGTCGGCGCGAATTTTCGACTCGACGACGTGCCCAGCTTCCGGTCTTCCCAAATTATCCAGAACCGTGAGCGCGACGACCTCTGCCGGTAGATTCCACGTTCGCTTGATCGCAATGTCGCGGCTTGAACCAACGATGATTCCTGACTCTTGATGCAAGCGACCGCCGACATCATTGAAGTACTCCGCACCGAGGAAGAGCGGCTCTGGGGGCGCGTGAAGCGTGATGACACCCGCTTGATCCGTCTCGAATTTTCCCAATTCCGGACCTTGTTCCGCTCCGCAATGGTCTTGATTGCTGACATGAACGCTGACTTCGAGCGTCACGTTTTTCGCAGGCGTCCCATCTACGTTCAATAGCGTGATCGTTCGAGCGTCGGATCGCGCAAGCCCGAGAGCGGGCGGCGCGCCACGTGCGCCCTCGACGACGGTTCCGACCGTCGCAATCGCGGCCGGCACGTCGGAAACAAATCGCTTGTTGTCCACCGGTCTCGATACGTACCACTGCGCGTCTGGAAGTTCGAATGCGACGACGTAGTGATCGTCTCGGCGCGCGTCACGATCCGTGAGCCCCGGCACGGCGCCGGTATCGATCGCGATGCTAGCCCTGCCCTCGGCAATCGCGCCTACCTGTACCCAGACTGGACCATACCACGAATAACGCAGGAGCCACACGACGCCGGTGTTCACTGGTTGGGTTTCGTCGCCGACATACACGTCGTATTGCAGATCAAGCACGGCCGCGAGCGCCAACGCGAGGCAGAACACGCTACTCCCCGACCTCGCGATACGCGACGAGCGCGGGGAAGAGCGGGATGAGGTGCTTTTGCGCCCATCCGAGATACTCAATGCCGCCGCCGCCGGTGCCGATGGTCGGTTCCTCCTGATTGACTTTGGCGGCATGTGCGTTCACCTGACGGAGCCGTTCGCGCGTGACCCGCAAATGGACCGAGAGGAAACTGTCATGCGAGGGGTCGTGCAGCGCTTCGTCCGCGCGCGCGATGTGGCGGAGCACGTCGGCCAGATACGACCGGTGCGCGCGCTTGCGAAGCATCTGCGCGCCGGCGCGCGCCGCCTGCAAGCCGTCGCGGCGCTGGTTCTCTGTAGCGACGGCTTGGCCCATGTCCGCGCGGAATCGGGTGATCGCCGCGGTGTGCTGCATCTCGCGCTCGGCTTTGTCGGCCGCGTTAACTTCTTTGCGCCGGCTCGACAAGATGCGTTCGAGGATGTCGGTTGCGCGGTCGACGTCGGCGGGCGCGATCTTATCGACGGTTCCGCTCTGAGCGCCGCCCAGCGAGCCGATCCGCGCCAAGACGCGGTGCGCGATGTCGTCCAGTTTTGCGACGATGGCATACGGCGAATCGCCGGCGGGGGTCGCGACGCCCGCGTCGTTGCGAAGGATCAGCGGATCGACGACGGTTGCGGTGGCATCGTGGGTGTCGCCGTACTGCTCCCGATACGTGTCAGACGGAAATAACCGGATCGACAACAGGTTGGCCTTGCCGAGCCCGCGTTGGATCAGCCGGAATTGTGCGGATTGAAACCCGCTCGCCGGTTCGAGGTTCTTGCGGAACCGGTAGAACTCGATGCTGCTGAACGTCTCGTCGGCGTCACGCGGATCACCCAGATACCGCATGTACGACGGCAACAGTTCGCGACACGCGAAACTCGCACGCGCCGCGGCGGTGAGCGCCGGCCGCCAAAACGGTTCGTCCTCGGCGCACTGCCGCAAGATCGTCGCGGCATCGCCTGCGGCCAACAACTTCTCCAGCGTACGCGCGATGACCGCAAAATCAAACGCGACCATTTTAAAAGTCAGTTCGTGCAACTGATGCGTGATGATAAAGACTCGTTCGTCCGGTATCGAAGAGCTCGGCCGCTGGCTCGCGAGCAGTGAATCCAAGCCGAGATATCTGTGATAGTCGAGCATGTGCCGTCCGCCCGC
>DATBOZ010000156.1:0-3817 GCA_036561585.1 Candidatus Eremiobacteraceae bacterium
CGACGATCCGCAGGGCAGCGGCGATCATGTGGACTCGCACCGGCAGCCGGCCTTTGTGATCGGGCCGTACGTGCGCCCAGGCTTCGTGGACCACACCCACTACAGCATCCCCAGCATCTTGCGCACCGTCGAAGTGCTCAATGGCCTCGACCCGCTGAACATGTACGACGCAGAGGCGACGCCGATGCTTGACGCATTCGCCGCGCAGCCGGATGCCGCGCCGTATGCCGCGCTGCCATCGAATATTCCGATCGTGAAAAATCCGGGCAAGACCGCGAGCATGGCGTTCGTCCTCGATGGTCCGGATTCGGCCGCGATCCCCGCACAAGAGTGGCTCTCGATTCGCGGATGGCGTTCGCTTGTCGCCCACCGCGAATATCTGCAGCGGATCGGCAAGGTGGTCGTAGCGAATAACGACGACCACTGACGGGTCGCCAAAGGGTCCCCGCGCGAATGCCGCCGAACGCGGAGTCGCATGACCGGGTTTGGCGCGCGGCTCATCATCATGGCGGGCAGATTGTGCGCCTGGCTTGTCATATGCGTGCCGGTCGCGGTCGTCGGCGTGATCGCCTTTGCCGCGATGGAGGTGCGTGACCGCCCGGCCGATATCTCGTACGCCGCCCCCGTTGCGATGACCATCACCATCGCCGCGCTTTCCGCCGGCGTCGGAGCGATGCTGGGCGCGACCTTCGCATTCATCAGCGAAGAGTTCGGCTGGCCCTGGTTCGCACGCGTCGCACGGCTCATCGTCGCCGGATTGCGTGGCCTTCCGCCCGTCGTCTTGGGCGGACTAGGCTGGATGATCATCATCCCCCGCACGTTCGGCCTGCCCGGAACGCATGCGGCTCCTCCCGCATGGCAGGCGGTGCTGATGGCGGTGACCGTCTTGACGGTGATGCTCATCGCGCCCGCGTTCGGCGCGACGATGCACGCGCTGCATCGCATTCCGGCCATCACGCGCGAGGCGGCGGTCGCCGCCGGAGCCACGCGCCCCCTCATCGCTACCGCCGTTCTGCTGCCGCTCGTCGCGCGAACGCTTTGGGCGGCGATGGCGCTTGGATTTGCCCGCGCCGCCGGTGAGGCGACCGCGGTGACGTTGATCTTCCTCGCGCTCGCCTTCGATCAGCGGCCGCTCGGCGCGGTCGTGATCGGCACGAGCCTGCACGGGGTGGCGGCATTCGCCTCGAACGAGACGCTGGTGCTGCTCGGGCAAGCGTCCGCAGCCGGGCTCGTGCTGATCGCGTTCGGCTTTGCGTCTGTCAGCGCCGCGAATCGTTTCGACCGGAACATCGTATGGGTGTGAACGTCGACCTTGCATCGATTTCGCTGACCGATGGTCTTAGCGTGACGCTCTCCGCCGTCGGTCTCGCGTTGCCGGTGACGATGCTCGTCGCGTTGCTCGCTGCGCTTTCCGTCGCGGCCAGGGCATCCGGCGCCGCCGGTCCGCTCGTCCGGTCGGCCGGCCGGAGCGGCCGGGCGGCTCCGCCCGTCGTTACCGGCTGCGCCATCGCCGTCGTCGCGTTGTTGATGGGCGCCACCAACGTCGCCGTGATCGCCGCGGTCGCGATGGCCGCGGCCACCCTGCCGGGCGCGACGAGCGCGCTGGTGGAGATCTTTTCGTCGATCGAGGCGCGGCAGCGATTGTATGCGGCGCTCGCCGCCGGCGCGTCCCCACAGTACGTCGCGCTCATCGTCCATTTGCGCGCGTCGCTGCGCAGCGTCATCGCGGTCGCATTGCGCACTGCGGCGCGGATGGGGGTCGACTCCGGCGTGCTCGTCGTCGCGCTTGTCGGCGCGGGCAGCGCGGAGCGTGCCGCCGCGAGTGCGCCCTCGTCGCTCGACCTCACGTCGCTGCCGTTCGCGGCCGGGCAATTCTTCGCGGCCGCCGTTGCGCCGGCGTCGCACGAGGTGCTATTGCGCGCAGCAATGCTGGTCGTACTCGTCCTCGTCTTACATGGTGCTGCAAGACTGCTTGAGGGCGAGCCATACCGCTCGTCGGTCGCGCGATGACGGGCGTGCGCACCGTCGGCCAGGAGGCAAAACTCGCGCTCGCGGATCTGCGGGCATCGCGCGGCAGCGTCGAGGCGCTGCGCGGGATCACGTTCACGCTGCCGGATGCGACGTCGCTCGCCGTCATCGGCGGCGCCGGCTCCGGCAAGTCGGTGCTCTTGCGTGCGATGTGCAGAATGCTCGATCTCGACAGCGAGTGGCGCGTGTCGGGCAGCGTGAAAGTCGACGGTGAAGAGGTGCTCGGCGACGCCATCGATGTTGCGCGCGTGCGGCGCAAGCTCGGGCTCGTCTTCTCACAGCCGGCGGTGCTGCCGATGTCGGTCTTTGAAAACGTGATCTTCGGGTTGCGGGCCATGGGAGTACGAGACCCGCGCGCTCTCGAAGACGCGTACGAGCGCGCCATGCGGCGCGTGATGCTTTGGGAGCAGCTCGGAAGACAACAATCGAAACGGCCGACCGACTTCTCGTTCGAGATCCGCCAGCGGATCTGCATCGCGCGCGCGGTCGCTCTCGAACCCCAGGCGTTGCTGCTCGACGACCCGTGCGCCGCTTTGGATCCGGTGGCGACGCAAACGCTTGAGGATATGCTGTCGCGACTGCGGCGCGAATGCACGCTCGTGATCGCGACCAACAATCTGCAACAGGCTGCGCGGCTCTCCGACGTGACGTGTTTTCTGGAGCGCGGCGACGTGGTCGAGATCGGCGACACACCGGTGCTCTTCAGCCGCCCGTCGGACACGCGCACCGAGGACTTCTTGGCCGGGCGAGTCAGTTAAGGAGCGATCACGTGAAAACCGAACCGATGCAATCGGCGCTGGGTCCGTTGCGTGATGACGGCATGCGGTACTACGATTCGGCCCTCGATGTCGTCGGCCGTACGCCGCTCGTGCGGCTACGCCGCGTCATGGACGGCGCGAAGTGCACCGTGCTCGCCAAAGTGGAATACGTCAACCCGGGCGGCTCGGTGAAGGACCGGCCCTCACTTGCGATGGTGCTCGACGCAGAAGAGCGCGGGTTGCTCAAACCCGGCGGCACGATTGTGGAGGCCACGTCCGGCAACACCGGTTCGGCGCTTGCAATGGTCGCGGCGATCAAAGGCTATCGCTGCATTCTGGTCATGCCGGACAAAGTGAGCGACGAAAAAGTCTCGCTGCTCAAGGCGTATGGCGCCGAGGTCGTGATCACGCCGACGAAGGCGCCGGCCAGCAGTCCGGAATCGTATTATGGCGTGTCGGCAAAACTGGCGGCCGAGATCAACGGCGCATTCCAACCGAACCAGTTCGCCAACGCGGTCAATCCGCGCGCACACGAGCTGACCACGGGGCCCGAGATCTGGGAGCAGACCGCGGGCAAGATCACGCACTACGTCGGCGGACTCGGCACGGGTGGCACCATCTCGGGCATCTCGCACTTTCTCAAGCGGATGAACCCCAATGTGGTCATCGTGGGCGCCGATCCCGAAGGGTCGATTTACTCCGGCGACACGGCGAAGTCGTATAAGGTCGAAGGAATCGGCGAGGATTTCTTGCCGGCCACCGTCGACATGAAAGCCATCGACCGCATGGAACGCGTCTCCGACAAAGATTCATTCTTGATGGCGCGCCGCATCTGCCGCGAAGAGGGCTTGCTCGTCGGCGGATCGTCGGGAACCGCTGCGGTCGCGGCGCAGCGCGTGGCGCGCGAATTGCCCGCCGATGCAGTGATGGTCGTGCTCTTGCCTGACAGCGGCCGCGGCTACATGTCGAAGATCTTCAACGATGAGTGGATGCGCGCGAACGGCTTCATCGGCGAAGAGGGACGCGCCGCA
>DATBOZ010000157.1:0-5347 GCA_036561585.1 Candidatus Eremiobacteraceae bacterium
GGAGCTGTTCGAACATGTGCACGCCGCTACCGCACGCGTGTTGCGGCGGCAGGGATATGAGATCGCGGTGCCGGGAAAGCAGTGGTGTTGCGGCGCGCTCAATGTCCATGCCGGCGAACGCAAGCACGCGCGCGCGATGGCGCGTGCGGTCATCGACGCCTTCGCGAACGCGAGCGTCGACGTGATCGCGGTGAACAGCGCGGGCTGCGGCGCCGCGCTTAAAGAGTACGGCGAATTGCTGCGCGACGATCCGGCGTATGCGGCGCGCGCGCGTGCGTTCGCCGCTTCGGTGCGCGATGTGTCGGAGCTCTTGGATCCGATCTCGAAATCCGAACCCGGCGCAGCCGCGCCGCACGGGAAGGCGACGGTGGTCACGTACCAAGACGCATGCCATCTCGCTCACGCGCAGGGCGTGCGCGCGCAGCCGCGTGCGATATTGCGTGATCTTCCCGGTGTCCGGCTGGTCGAGATGTCCGATCCGGACCGGTGCTGCGGCGCAGCCGGGCTCAACGCACTGACCCACCCGAAGATGGCGGCCGCATTGCTTGATGAAAAACTCACGTGCGCCACCGCCACCGGCGCGGAGACGATTGTCGTCTGCAACCCCGGTTGCCACATGCATCTGCGTGCCGGCATCGCGCGACGCGGTATGGCGATGCAAGTCCGGCACGTGGTCGAATTGCTCGACGAGGCATACGCTGCGAGTGCCGGCTCGCCGATAACCCCAAAGTAGATCTAGGGACGCTCGCACGACACCGGATGACTGCAGTTCATGGAATACGGTATACGAGGTGCTGCAGGCGCCTCGACGCTTGACCGGTCGGCGTTGCTGACGATGGCGACGACACTCGGCCACGCCGAGTACTTCGAGGAGCTGTGGCGCGCGCTGCAATCGCGCTTTCACGCGCGATACGTCGCCATCGCGGTCGCCGAAGGCGGCGCGATTGCGCGCTTTCGCACGATCTATTCGGCGGGCGGTCACGTCGCGGCGGTGCCGCTGACGATCAGCCCGGGTCTCTTCGCGCGGGCATGCGACGCGCGTACGGCGGTCGTCGTAACCGTCCACAGCATCGACGCGGCGCGACTGCCGTTCCCCGGCGGGGCCATGGCGATCGCTCCCATGGGTGCCACCGGTCGCCGCTTCGGCGCGCTGGTCATCGCGTCCGACGAGCCCGGCGCATTCGACGGAGACGCCGATGAAGATGTTGCGGTCGCCGCCGACATCACCGCGCTCGTCGTCGGCGCGCGAATCGCAGCCGATTCAGCCAAAGCGCGCGGCGAGGAGCTCACGCTCTTGTTGGATGCGACGCGCGCGTTGTCCACCGAACGCGACCTTCGCAAACTCTTCGAACAATTCCATGCGTTGGTCGCAAGCGTCATGGATGCCCAAAGTTTCTTGATCGCGCTCGGATCGGTGGAGACCGGGCGGATGCAATTTCCGTTCGCGGTGAGCGACGGCGTTCCGTTCGAGATCCCCGACGCTGAATTTGGCAACTCGCTATGCGGACACGTGTTCACGCACGGCAAGCCGTTGCTCTTCCGCGATCCTGCGGACTTCGAGGCGTATCCAGGCGGTTTAGCCGGCGAAGGCGACGCGTCGGTGGCCGCAGTGTTCGTGCCCATGAAGGTCAACGAACGGACGATCGGCGTCATCTCCGTGCAGAGCGAGCGCCCCGGGGCGTACTCCGAACGCGATCTCGAGCTGCTGGTCGCCATCGCCGAACAAGGCGCCATCGCGGTAGAGAATTCGCAATACCTCTTGCGGGCAGAGCACCGCACCCGCGAACTCAAGCTGCTGGCGGAAGTGTCGCGCGCGCTGTCGGCGCAACTTTCGCTCAAGGCGCTCTGTCAGACGGTTTGCCGTGAAGTGCGACGGGTGATGGATGCGCCGGTGTTTCTCGTCAGTCTCACGTCGGCGGACCGTCTCGCGATGCACGTCGAATACTGCGCGCAGGGCGACGAGATATTGGATTTGCCGGACTATCCGATCGCGGGGACGCTCGCCGAAAAAGTCGTGCAGTCGAACCAGGCCGTCGTCGTGCAGACGCGAGGCGAGCTTTCCGAGAATCCCCACCAGGTCATCAAGGCGGACGATCGCACAGTGCGCTCGCTCGCCATGGCGCCGCTCCGTCTCGCAGACGTCTCCATCGGCGTGATGACGGCCCAATCCTACGCCGACGGCGCGTACGACGAATCTGCGGTCCGCCTGCTCGGTGCCATCGCGGAGCAGATGGCTTTGGCGGTGCAGAACGCGCAACTCTTCCGCGAAGCGCAAAATCGGGCCGACCGCGATCCGCTGACCAATCTCTTCCACCACCGCTATCTCAAGACTCGTCTCGATGAAGAGCTCGTTCGCGCGCGCGGTGAGCGGACCGAACTCGCGTTGCTCATGCTCGATCTCGACGATTTCAAGCAGGTGAACGATTCGTATGGCCACCCTGCGGGCGATGAAGCTTTGCGCATGCTGACCGCGGTGCTGCACGCGACGTGCCGCAGCGCCGACGTCATCGGCCGTTACGGCGGCGACGAATTCATGGTCATCCTACCGGCGACGCCGCCCGACCGCGCGCTCGTCATCGGTGCCAGAATCCGAGACGCGGTCGCGGACCGCCAGCTGCGTCTGCCGGGCGGTGTCTCCGTGCCGTTGCGCGCATCGATCGGACTCGCATCCTATCCGGCCGACGGTGCGACCGCCGCAGAGCTCATCGCCAAAGCCGACGCCGGTTTGTATCAAAGCAAGAGGCACGGAAGACCGAGTGCGGCGCTGCAACGGATCGGCACGATGGAGCTACGCCTCGAAGGCAACTTCAGTCCGGTGGCGGAGTTGTTGGCCGCGCTCCTCGTACGCGATCCCGATTCGCGAGCGCGGCTCGAAAACATCAACCACCTCGCGAAGGACTGCGCTGCCGCATTTGAGCTCTCGCCCGGGCAAGTCGATGCGCTGCTGCTCGCGAGCGTGCTACGCGACGTCGGTAAGATCGCCATTCCCGATCACGTGTTACGCAAGCCGGGCCCGTTGACGCCGACGGAATATGAGTTGGTCAAACGGCACGCCATGATCGGTGCGATGCTCGTGGAGAACATCCCGGGATTCGATCTGGTGGCCGGCGGGATCCGGCATCACCATGAGCGATTCGACGGCAGCGGCTACCCGGCCGGATTAGCGGGTCAATCCATTCCGTTGGTCGCGCGACTGCTGGCCCTGCTCGATTCGTTCTCGGCGCTCACGAGTGACCGGCCTCATAGGCGCCGCGTTTCCGCCGCCGTAGCGTGCGCCGAGCTGAAACGGGCATCCGGGACGCAGTTCGATCCGGCGTTGATCGAGCGATTCGTCGATATGGCGGCCGTAGCCCGGCACTAAACCGTCCGATAACTCCAAGAGCATGGACACGCGAGCGGCCGGACGGATGCCTTTCTATTCCTCGTTGCTGTCGCTTGCCGTGGATCGGCCGCGCGCAGATTTTTTTGCCTCGTTGCATACGGCCCTCTCCGAGCGGCTGGACGTCGACTACCTTGAAGCGGTCACCATCGATGCGCAGGGCATCTTCCGTTCGCACTATCGCGCGTTCGCGTCGAACGGCCGCGCCGAACCCTTTTTCGATCAGCGTTTGATCCGGTCGGCGCTGGACTCCGGCCTCACGCAATCGACCGCCCAAGGTGACCTTTCGTGCATCGTGGCCCCCCTGCGGGCCGACGGCGCCGTGAACGGCTATCTCGCCGCGGGCGTCGCCCGGCCGGATGCATATGGAGACGCTGAATACGACGACATCGTCTCCGCAGCAGCTGTGACCTCACTCGTGGTCACGGAAAAACAATCGTCGGAAATGGCGCGGTCGCGCGACGAAGAGCTGCGCGTGCTGCTCGACACCGCACGCGCGCTGTCGTCCGAGCGCGATCTGCGCCGGCTGTTCGCTCGCATCCACGACCTCGTCGGCGGCATCATGGACGCCTCGACGTTTTTCATCGCGCTCGTCAAGTGGGATGCGGGGACGGTGGCCATTCCCTACTGCGTCGATCTCGGGCGGCATATCGACGGCGGCGAATACGCGATCGAGAAATCAGCGACGGGCTTTGTCTTGCGCCAGGGGCGGCCCGTGATCTTCCGCACGCTCAGCGACTGGAAGAGCATGCCCGAACTCTCCACCGGCGAGGGTGATCCGGTGCAATCGGCGCTCTTTTCGCCGCTGCGCATCGGCGACCGGATCATCGGGGTAATTTCGGTGCAAAGCCCGGCTGCGCACGCCTACACCGATCGTGATCTGACGCTGTTGGTCGCGGTCGCGGAACAGGCGGCGATCGCCGTCGAACATTCCGAAGCGTTGATGCGCGCCGAGCAGCAGACGCGAGAGCTGCAACTGCTCGCCGAAGTGTCGCGAGCGTTGTCCGCCCATTTGAGCCTAAGCACGTTATATCGCACCGTCTGCCGCGAGGTGCGGCGCGTGATGGATGCCAGCGTGTTCTTCGTCGAGTTGCTGAGCGATGACGGCACGACCCTGTCGATGGAGTACTGCGTGCGCGACGACGTCGAGTACAAGATCGAACCCCTGCCGCTCGCCCGATCGATCGCCGATCGCGTGGTCCGCTCCAATGCACCGGTCGTGCTGCAATCGCAAGCGGAGATCTACGCCGGCCCGTATCACACCCTCAACCTCGACGATGAATTCGTCCACTCGATCGCGATGGCGCCGCTCCGCCTCGGCAACCGGTGTCTGGGCGTCATCTCGGCTCAGTCATACTCCGAGCGCGCGTACGATGAGTCCAACGTCAGGCTCTTGGCCGCGATCGCCGAACAGATGGCGCTCGCAGTGCAAAACGCGCGCATGTTCGCCGACGCCGAGCAACGTGCGGATCGCGATCCGCTCACAGGCGTCTACCACCACCGCTTCCTCAAGACGCGCTTGGAGGAAGAGGTCAAGCGCGCCGCGCGGTCGGGCGCCACATTTGCGGTTCTGATGCTCGATATCGACCGCTTCAAACTCGTCAACGACAATTTCGGCCACCCGGCAGGCGATGAGGCGCTACGCGTGCTCACGGCCGTACTCGTCGCGACGTGCCGCGGATCGGATGTCGTCGGCCGCTACGGCGGCGATGAGTTCCTGACGATCCTCACCGATACGGACGAGACGCACGCGCTTTCGGTGGCCGAACGCATCCGCCACGATCTCGCTGCGGCCGTGCTTGAGTTCGAAGGTGCGCGTATACCGTTGACGGCATCGATCGGCGTGGCCGAGTATCCGCGCGACGGCCGCACCGCAAGCGATCTCATCGCGACCGCCGATGCCGCACTCTATCAAAGCAAACGTTCGGGCGTGCCGGTCGGCGGACCGCGTTCGCCGGCCGCGCTGCC